>NZ_JAGYGK010000015.1:0-180249 GCF_019947395.1 Pseudomonas sp. BF-R-26
TCCCGAACTCAGCAGTGAAACGATGCATCGCCGATGGTAGTGTGGGGTTTCCCCATGTGAGAGTAGGTCATCGTCAAGATTAAATTCCGAAACCCCTATCTGCGTATGCAGGTAGGGGTTTTGTTTTGTCCGCAGGAAAATCTCGCTTCTAGGGTTTCTATGCAACAGCCCGGGGCATGGCTATCATGCGGGCCTCATTGTGAGGCGAGACTTGCATGCTGACGTTGTTAAAGCTTCTTAAGGATGGTCGATTCCATTCGGGCCAAGCCCTGGGTGCTGCCTTGGGCGTCAGTCGTAGCGCTGTATGGAAGCAGCTTCAGCACTTGGAAGCTGAGCTCGGTTTATCCATTCATAAAGTGCGCGGTCGCGGCTATCAACTAGCTGCGCCGTTGACACTGCTTGATCCTGCGGAAATAAGCGCGCGGGCGCCTTCTTGCGAGTGGCCCATTCTAGTCTTCGATTCAATTGACTCTACCAACGCTGAAGCCTTGCGAGCTATCGAGCGTGGCCAGCCTGCGCCATTTCTGGTGCTCGCTGAGCGGCAGACGGCTGGTCGTGGGCGGCGTGGACGCAAATGGGTGAGCCCGTTCGCGGAAAACATCTATTACAGTCTGGTACTGCGCATTGATGGTGGGATGCGGCAGCTGGAAGGCTTGAGTCTTGTTGTCGGGCTTGCCGTAATGCAAGCCTTGCGAGGGCTTGGTATTTCAGGTGTGGGGTTGAAGTGGCCGAATGATGTTCTGGTGGGTCAGCAAAAGATTGCAGGAATACTGCTCGAATTAGTGGGGGATCCTGCTGATGTGTGTCACGTGGTGATCGGTGTCGGAATAAATGTGAACATGCAGATGACTGATGAGGTTGATCAGCAGTGGACGTCCATGCGCCTCGAGTCGGGTAAGGCTGTTAATCGCAATCATCTGGTTGCGGAGTTAGGGTTGATGCTCCAGACCTATTTAAATCGCCACCAGGCCGGCGGATTTCCTGCTATCCAGGCGGAGTGGGAGCAAAATCATCTATGGCAGGGGCGGGCGGTATCGTTGATTGCCGGTGTTAGTCAGATAGATGGTGAGGTGCTGGGTATCGATGGCCAAGGTGCCTTGCGCTTGAAGGTGAATGGTGTGGAGAAGGTCTTTAGTGGTGGCGAGCTCAGTCTGAGGTTACGTGATGATTCTTGAGCTCGATTGTGGAAACAGTTTCATCAAGTGGCGTGTGCTCGGCGAGGATGTCAGGCGGGTGATTGGCGAGGGGGTCGTTGATTCAGATCTCGCGTTGCTGGAGAGCTTGAAAGGCCTCAAGGGGCTCGCTCTCATGCATTGTCGCTTGGTCAGTGTCAGAACCGCCGAAGAGACCAGTGCGCTGATTTCTCTGCTGACCGAGGCTTTTGGCGTTTCCGTAGTGTGCGCGACACCGGCTCGGGAGATGTCCGGGGTTCGAAACGGCTATGAGGAGTTCGAGCGGCTAGGGCTTGATCGCTGGCTTGCAATGCTCGGAGGATTTCATCTGGCTTCGGGTGCTTGTCTGGTGCTCGACTTTGGTACGGCGGTTACGGCTGACTTTATTGCAGGGGATGGTGAGCATCTCGGAGGATTTATCTGTCCGGGGATGCCTTTGATGCGCAACCAGCTGCGTACCCATACCCGTAGAATTCGCTATGGAGATCTTGCTGCCGAGCGCGCTTTGGAGAGTCTTGTTCCTGGGCGCACAACCGTCGAAGCGGTCGAGCGTGGTTGTTTGCTAATGTTGAGAGGGTTTGTCCTGACTCAGCTAGAGTTGGCGCGCAGCTATTGGGGAGATGATTTCGCAGTCTTTCTGACTGGCGGGGATGCTGATCTGGTCTCCGAGATTGTGCCCGAAGCCAGGGTGGTTCCAGACCTGGTATTTGTAGGTTTGGCGATGGCGTGTCCCTTGTCCTGAGGTTTTTATGCGTTGGTTGTTTCTGCTGCTGCTTGTTCTCAATGTGTTCTATTACATCTGGCACCAACAAGAGGCTCCTCTGCGCGCAAAGGATGTAACCCCTTTGAGTTTGTATCGGGGTTCGCAGCAGGACATTCGCTTGTTGAGTGAAACGACTGACGCGGCTCGTGATAAAGGAAAGCCTGCCCAGGCAGACGATGGATGCCTCTATCTTGGCGGTTTTACTCGTCAGGAAGCGGCTCAGGCGGTCGAGCGGCGATTGAGTGGCATGGAAATCAAGTTCGAGTCCTTGCTGAGGGCCCCCGCCGAGTCTGATGGTTACTGGGTGCGCATAGCCCCGGAAAGCCGGCGTTTGCTGAGTGACTCGCAGTTGCAAAACCTTTCTAAAGAATTCAATGAGTTAAAACATAAAATAATGCCGTGCGAGGGGGTTGCACCCATCGAATAGTTTGCATAGAATGGCGCCCGCTTCGCAGTGAAGACCTTTAACGGTCAGCAGTGTGAAGCGAGGTCAACGCAGCTAACCTCAGGTTTTTAATGAGAAAATGCTTGACAGAAGGCTGGCATGATATAGAATGCCGGCTCGCTTAGGAGGGGTTCCCGAGCGGCCAAAGGGATCAGACTGTAAATCTGACGTCTACGACTTCGAAGGTTCGAATCCTTCCCCCTCCACCATTTTTAGCGAGAGCTGCAAGCTCCGCGGGTATAGTTTAGTGGTAGAACCTCAGCCTTCCAAGCTGATGATGCGGGTTCGATTCCCGCTACCCGCTCCAAGTTTGCAGGTCCTGCAAAGTGTTACGCTCTTGTAGCTCAGTTGGTAGAGCACACCCTTGGTAAGGGTGAGGTCAGCGGTTCAAATCCGCTCAAGAGCTCCATATAACAAGGCAGATATGAAAATATCTGCCTTTGTTTTAATGGCTGATAGTACTTGCTTAATTCTTCTGCTAGGGGTGATTTCGATGGCTAAGGAAAAGTTCGAGCGTAACAAGCCGCACGTCAACGTTGGAACCATTGGTCACGTAGACCATGGCAAGACAACTCTGACCGCCGCTTTGACCCGCGTCTGCTCCGAAGTGTTCGGTTCGGCAAAGGTTGACTTCGACAAGATCGATAGCGCCCCAGAAGAAAAAGCTCGTGGTATCACCATTAACACTGCTCACGTTGAGTACGATTCGGCTGTGCGTCACTACGCGCACGTTGACTGTCCAGGTCACGCCGACTACGTAAAAAACATGATTACCGGTGCTGCGCAGATGGATGGTGCGATTCTGGTTTGCTCGGCCGCTGATGGTCCGATGCCGCAAACCCGTGAGCACATCCTGTTGTCCCGTCAGGTTGGCGTTCCGTACATCGTTGTCTTCCTGAATAAGGCTGACATGGTTGACGATGCTGAGCTGCTGGAGCTGGTTGAGATGGAAGTGCGCGATCTGCTGAGCACTTACGATTTCCCAGGTGATGACACGCCGATCATCATTGGTTCGGCGCTGATGGCGCTGAATGGTCAAGACGACAACGAGATGGGTACTACCGCCGTCAAGAAGTTGGTCGAGACTCTGGATAGCTATATTCCGCAGCCTGAGCGTGCTATCGATAAGCCGTTCCTGATGCCGATCGAGGATGTGTTCTCGATCTCCGGTCGCGGTACTGTTGTGACTGGTCGTGTTGAGCGTGGCATTGTCCGCATTCAGGAAGAAGTTGAGATTGTTGGTCTTCGTGACACTGTCAAAACTACTTGCACTGGTGTTGAAATGTTCCGCAAGCTGCTCGACGAAGGTCGTGCGGGTGAGAACTGTGGTGTTCTGCTGCGTGGTACCAAGCGTGATGATGTTGAGCGTGGCCAGGTTCTGGTCAAGCCCGGCACTGTCAAGCCGCATACCAAGTTCACTGCTGAGGTTTACGTTCTGAGCAAGGAAGAGGGTGGTCGTCATACGCCATTCTTCAAGGGCTACCGTCCGCAGTTCTACTTCCGTACAACTGACGTGACTGGTAACTGTGAGCTGCCAGAAGGTGTTGAAATGGTGATGCCAGGTGACAACGTTCAAATGACCGTTACCCTGATCAAAACCATCGCGATGGAAGATGGTCTGCGTTTCGCTATCCGTGAGGGCGGTCGTACCGTCGGCGCTGGTGTCGTAGCAAAAGTCATCGAGTAAGTTGTTGTAATGTCTTTTTCGGGCCGGCATAATGGTCGGCCTGATTTTGTTTTAGGTCAGTAGCTCAATTGGCAGAGCGACGGTCTCCAAAACCGTAGGTTGGGGGTTCGATTCCCTCCTGACCTGCCAGATTCACTTGGTGTGTCTGGCTTTCTTTTCACAGGATCTTCATAGATGACTCCTAAAGCTGAAGCTCAAGGCTCTCGCTTCGATCTGCTCAAGTGGCTAGTAGTAGTCGCTTTGGTGGTTGTTGGCGTTGTTGGCAATCAGTATTACTCTGCTTCGCCGATCCTGTACCGCGTACTCGCTTTGCTTGTCATTGCTGCTGTAGCTGCCTTTGTAGGCCTGCAGACAGTCAAGGGCAAGTCTTTCTTTGTACTGGTTAAGGAAGCTCGCACCGAGATTCGTAAAGTCGTATGGCCAACTCGCCAAGAAACCACGCAGACCACGCTGATTGTTGTGGCTGTTGTTCTGGTTATGGCGTTGCTGTTGTGGGGGCTTGATTCCCTGCTCGGCTGGCTTGTTTCCTTGATTGTCGGCTAAGGGTGTCCCGTGGCTAAGCGTTGGTACGTTGTGCATGCTTACTCCGGTTACGAGAAGCATGTCATGCGCTCGTTGGTAGAGCGCGTAAAGCTGGCTGGCATGGAAGATGGCTTTGGCGAAATTCTGGTTCCCACTGAAGAAGTGGTTGAAATGCGTAATGGCCAGAAACGCAAAAGCGAGCGCAAGTTCTTCCCAGGTTATGTGCTGGTCCAGATGGACATGAACGAGGGTACTTGGCACTTGGTCAAGGATACTCCTCGGGTGATGGGTTTCATCGGCGGTACTGCTGACAAGCCTGCACCGATCACTGATAAAGAGGCAGAAGCAATTCTGCGTCGCGTTGCTGATGGTAGCGACAAGCCGAAGCCGAAGACGTTGTTCGAGCCAGGCGAGTCGGTACGTGTCAATGACGGGCCGTTTGCTGATTTTACTGGCACGGTTGAAGAAGTTAACTACGAGAAGAGCCGGATCCAAGTGGCAGTGCTCATTTTCGGTCGCTCTACTCCGGTAGAGCTAGAGTTCAGCCAGGTCGAAAAGGTCTAGTTGAGCAAGCATCCCAACCCCGCAGCCCTAGGCTGTGGGGTTTTGTCGTCACTGGGATAAACGCGCAAGTAACCGGGGAGCCTTTCGAGGCGTTCGAACCCGTAATTGGAGTGCCTCATGGCCAAGAAGATTACCGCTTACATCAAGCTGCAAGTGAAGGCCGCTCAGGCTAACCCAAGCCCACCTGTTGGTCCTGCTTTGGGTCAGCACGGCGTGAACATCATGGAATTCTGCAAGGCTTTCAACGCCCGTACTCAGGGTATTGAGCCAGGTCTGCCGACTCCAGTGATCATCACTGTCTACAGCGACCGTAGCTTCACTTTCGAAACCAAATCCACACCTGCTTCGGTTCTGCTGAAGAAGGCTGCTGGTCTGACTAGCGGTTCTGCTCGTCCGAACACCGTTAAGGTTGGCACCGTGACCCGTGCTCAGCTGGAAGAAATCGCGAAAACCAAAAACGCGGATCTGACTGCAGCTGATATGGAAGCAGCCGTGCGTACTATCGCCGGTTCTGCTCGTAGCATGGGCCTTAACGTGGAGGGTGTGTAATGGCTAAGTTGACCAAGCGTCAAAAGGCTATCGCCGGCAAAATCGAAGCAGGCAAGTCCTACAACTTTGTAGACGCTGCTGCTCTGCTGGCTGAGCTGTCGACTGTCAAGTTCAGCGAGTCGTTCGACGTTGCTGTGAACCTGGGTGTTGACCCGCGTAAATCCGACCAGGTCGTTCGTAGCGCTACCGTGCTGCCACACGGCACTGGCAAGACTGTTCGCGTTGCTGTGTTCACCCAGGGTCCAGCTGCCGAGGCTGCTCTGGCTGCCGGCGCTGACCGTGTAGGTATGGACGACCTGGCTGCGGAAATGAAAGGCGGCGACCTGAACTATGACGTAGTTATCGCATCCCCGGATGCCATGCGCGTTGTTGGTCAGTTGGGTCAGATCCTGGGCCCACGCGGCCTGATGCCTAACCCTAAAGTCGGCACTGTAACTCCAGACGTAGCTACCGCGGTTAAAAACGCCAAGGCTGGTCAGGTTCGTTATCGCACCGACAAAAACGGCATCATCCACACCTCCGTTGGCAAAGTCGGCTTCGATGCCGTCAAGCTGAAGGAAAACGTTGAAGCCCTGATCGCTGATCTGAAGCGTATCAAGCCAGCTTCCTCGAAAGGTATTTACGTCAAGCGCGTTACCCTGAGCACCACCATGGGTCCAGGTCTGGTCATCGACCAAGGCTCGCTCGACGCGTAAGACACAGGTTGGCGCAAGCGATTGCGCCAATTGAAAGATTGGGGTCCCTGCCTGGCGGGGGCTATCCAAGACCGTAGGCGACGCAAGTCTTAAACCTCAAGCCTACGCAGATGGTGCTCCCGGTTCCTTACCGAATCAGACACCAAAACGACATCCGGCTTCGGTTGGATGAAACGGTAACAAGCAGGAGTTAAACCCGTGGCAATTAAACTCGAAGACAAGAAGGCCATCGTCGCTGAAGTCAACGAGGCTGCCAATGTTGCCCTGTCTGCTGTTGTGGCTGATGCCCGCGGCGTGACAGTTGGCGCTATGACCGGACTCCGTAAAGAGGCTCGTGAAGCTGGCGTTTACGTACGTGTTGTACGTAACACCCTGCTCAAGCGCGCCGTTGCTGGCACTCAATATGACGTGCTCAACGACGTGTTCACCGGCCCGACCTTGATTGCATTTTCGAAAGAACATCCGGGCGCTGCTGCTCGTATCTTCAAAGAATTCGCAAAAGGTCAGGATAAGTTCGAGATCAAGGCAGCTGCGTTCGAGGGCAAGTTCCTCGCAGCTAATCAGATCGACGTACTGGCAAGTCTGCCGACCCGTGACGAAGCAATTTCTCAGCTGATGAGCGTGATTCAAGGCGCAACCAGCAAATTGGCTCGTACTCTGGCGGCCCTTCGCGACCAGAAAGAAGCTGCCGCAGCCTAAGGCTGAGCGACTCCTTTCAGCGTTTATTGTTTATTTCGATGGCCGCGTAGGCTGTCACCCCAATACAGGAATTTATAGTCATGTCTCTGACTAACGACCAAATCATCGAAGCAATCGGCGAAAAATCCGTTCTGGAAATCGTTGAGCTGATCAAGGCCATGGAAGAGAAGTTCGGCGTTTCCGCTGCCGCTGCTTCCGCTGGTCCAGCTGCTGTTGCTGCCGTTGTTGAAGAACAAACTGAATTCAACGTCATGCTGACCGAAGCTGGCGAGAAGAAAGTTAACGTGATCAAGGCAGTACGTGAACTGACCGGTCTGGGCCTGAAAGAAGCCAAGGCTGTAGTTGACGGCGCTCCTGCCATGGTTCTGGAAGCTGTTTCGAAAGACGCAGCTGACAAAGCCAAAGCTACTCTGGAAGAAGCAGGCGCTAAAGTCGAGCTGAAGTAAGCATCGACTTTGCACCTCCAGCCCGAGCGTTAAGCGAAAGGCTGATGGCTGGTGGCTCTTGCCACCGGCCTTTTTCCGTTATTGGCAGCCGACTGGGTCGGTGCTGGTAACGAGCTGTAACCACCCGATGCGGTGGCGCAAACCATGGGGTTTGCACGATTTTCTGGCTGCTCCCGTCGGGAGGGGCCAAACAAGCAGGTGACCAAGCTGGGGAACGCTGATGGCTTACTCATATACTGAGAAAAAACGTATCCGCAAGGACTTTAGCAAGTTGCCGGACGTCATGGATGTGCCGTACCTCCTGGCCATCCAGCTGGATTCGTATCGTGAATTCTTGCAAGCGGGAGCGACTAAAGATCAGTTCCGCGACGTGGGCCTGCATGCGGCCTTCAAATCCGTTTTCCCGATCATCAGCTACTCCGGCAATGCTGCGCTGGAGTACGTCGGTTATCGCCTGGGCGAACCGGCATTTGATGTCAAAGAATGCGTATTGCGCGGTGTAACTTACGCCGTACCTTTGCGGGTAAAAGTGCGCCTGATCATTTTCGACAAAGAATCGTCGAACAAAGCGATCAAGGACATCAAAGAGCAAGAAGTCTACATGGGTGAAATCCCCCTGATGACTGAAAACGGTACCTTCGTAATCAACGGTACCGAGCGTGTAATCGTTTCCCAGCTGCACCGTTCCCCGGGCGTGTTCTTCGACCACGACCGTGGCAAGACGCACAGCTCCGGCAAACTGCTGTACTCCGCGCGCATCATTCCTTACCGCGGTTCGTGGCTGGACTTCGAGTTCGACCCGAAAGACTGCGTGTTCGTGCGTATCGACCGTCGTCGCAAGCTGCCTGCATCGGTACTGCTGCGCGCGCTGGGCTATACCACTGAAGAAGTGCTGGACGCGTTCTACACCACCAACGTCTTCCACGTGCAAGGTGAAAACCTCAGCCTGGAACTGGTGCCTCAGCGCCTGCGTGGTGAAATTGCTGTCCTGGATATCCTGGATGACAAAGGCAAAGTTATTGTCGAGCAAGGTCGTCGTATCACTGCTCGCCACATCAACCAGCTGGAAAAAGCAGGGATCAAAGAGCTGCAAGTGCCTCTGGACTACGTCCTGGGTCGCACTACCGCCAAGGTCATCGTGCATCCGGCAACCGGCGAAATCCTGGCAGAGTGCAACACCGAGCTGAACACCGAAATCCTGGCAAAAATCGCCAAGGCTCAGGTTGTTCGCATCGAAACTCTGTACACCAACGATATCGACTGCGGTCCGTTCGTCTCCGACACTCTGAAGATCGACTCCACCAGCAACCAATTGGAAGCGCTGGTCGAGATCTATCGCATGATGCGTCCTGGCGAGCCGCCAACCAAAGACGCTGCCGAGACTCTGTTCAACAACCTGTTCTTCAGCCCTGAGCGCTATGACCTGTCTGCGGTCGGCCGGATGAAGTTCAACCGTCGTATCGGTCGTACCGAGATCGAAGGTTCGGGCGTGTTGTGCAAAGAAGACATCGTCGCGGTACTGAAGACTCTGGTCGACATCCGTAACGGTAAAGGCATCGTCGATGACATCGACCACCTGGGTAACCGTCGTGTTCGCTGCGTAGGCGAAATGGCCGAGAACCAGTTCCGCGTTGGCCTGGTACGTGTTGAGCGTGCGGTCAAAGAGCGTCTGTCGATGGCTGAAAGCGAAGGCCTGATGCCGCAAGACCTGATCAACGCCAAGCCAGTGGCTGCGGCGGTGAAAGAGTTCTTCGGTTCCAGCCAGCTCTCCCAGTTCATGGACCAGAACAACCCGCTGTCCGAGATCACCCACAAGCGTCGTGTCTCTGCACTCGGCCCTGGCGGTTTGACTCGTGAGCGTGCTGGCTTTGAAGTGCGTGACGTACACCCGACTCACTACGGTCGTGTATGCCCGATTGAAACGCCGGAAGGTCCGAACATCGGTCTGATCAACTCCTTGGCTGCCTATGCGCGCACCAACCAGTACGGCTTCCTCGAGAGCCCGTACCGTGTGGTGAAAGACGCTCTGGTCACCGACGAGATCGTGTTCCTGTCCGCCATCGAAGAAGCTGATCACGTGATCGCTCAGGCCTCGGCCACGATGAACGACAAGAAAGTCCTGATCGACGAGCTGGTAGCTGTTCGTCACTTGAACGAGTTCACCGTCAAGGCGCCGGAAGACGTCACCTTGATGGACGTATCGCCGAAGCAGGTAGTTTCGGTTGCAGCGTCGCTGATCCCGTTCCTCGAGCACGACGACGCCAACCGTGCGTTGATGGGTTCGAACATGCAGCGTCAAGCTGTACCAACCCTGCGCGCTGACAAGCCGCTGGTCGGTACCGGCATGGAGCGTAACGTAGCCCGTGACTCCGGCGTTTGCGTCGTTGCTCGTCGTGGTGGCGTGATCGACTCCGTCGACGCCAGCCGTATTGTGGTTCGTGTTGCTGATGATGAAGTTGAAACCGGTGAAGCTGGTGTCGACATCTACAACCTGACCAAGTACACCCGCTCCAACCAGAACACCTGCATCAACCAGCGTCCGCTGGTGAGCAAGGGTGATCGGGTTCAGCGCAGCGACATCATGGCCGACGGTCCGTCCACCGATATGGGTGAGCTGGCTCTGGGTCAGAACATGCGCATCGCGTTCATGGCATGGAACGGCTTCAACTTCGAAGACTCCATCTGCCTGTCCGAGCGTGTTGTTCAGGAAGACCGTTTCACCACGATCCACATTCAGGAACTGACCTGTGTGGCACGTGACACCAAGCTTGGGCCAGAGGAAATCACTGCAGACATCCCGAACGTGGGTGAAGCTGCACTGAACAAGCTGGACGAAGCCGGTATCGTTTACGTAGGTGCTGAAGTTGGCGCAGGCGACATCCTGGTTGGTAAGGTCACTCCGAAAGGCGAGACCCAACTGACTCCGGAAGAAAAACTGCTGCGTGCCATCTTCGGTGAAAAAGCCAGCGACGTTAAAGACACTTCCCTGCGTGTGCCTACCGGCACCAAGGGTACTGTCATCGACGTACAGGTCTTCACCCGTGACGGCGTTGAGCGTGATGCTCGTGCACTGTCGATCGAGAAGACTCAACTCGACGAGATCCGCAAGGATCTGAACGAAGAGTTCCGTATCGTTGAAGGCGCCACTTTCGAACGTCTGCGTTCCGCTCTGGTCGGCCACAAAGCCGAAGGCGGCGCCGGTCTGAAGAAAGGTCAGGAAATCACCGACGAAGTTCTCGACGGTCTTGAGCATGGTCAGTGGTTCAAACTGCGCATGGCCGAAGATGCTCTGAACGAGCAACTCGAGAAGGCTCAGGCCTACATCGTTGATCGCCGCCGTCTGCTGGACGACAAGTTCGAAGACAAGAAGCGCAAACTGCAGCAGGGCGATGACCTGGCTCCAGGCGTGCTGAAAATCGTCAAGGTTTACCTGGCAATCCGTCGTCGCATCCAGCCGGGCGACAAGATGGCCGGTCGTCACGGTAACAAAGGTGTGGTCTCCGTGATCATGCCGGTTGAAGACATGCCGCACGATGCCAATGGCACCCCGGTCGACGTCGTCCTCAACCCGTTGGGCGTACCTTCGCGTATGAACGTTGGTCAGATCCTTGAAACCCACCTGGGCCTCGCGGCCAAAGGTCTGGGCGAGAAGATCAACCGGATGGTCGAAGAGCAGCGTAAAGTTGCTGAACTTCGCACCTTCCTGGACGAGATCTACAACCAGATCGGCGGTCGTAACGAAGATCTGGATAGCTTCTCCGACCAGGAAATCCTGGATCTGGCGAAGAACCTGCGTGGCGGCGTACCAATGGCCACTCCAGTGTTCGACGGCGCCAAGGAAAGCGAAATCAAGGCCATGCTGAAACTGGCAGACCTGCCAGAAAGCGGCCAGATGCAGCTGACCGACGGCCGTACCGGCAACAAGTTCGAGCGCCCGGTTACTGTTGGCTACATGTACATGCTGAAGCTGAACCACTTGGTAGACGACAAGATGCACGCTCGTTCTACCGGTTCGTACAGCCTGGTTACCCAGCAGCCGCTGGGTGGTAAGGCACAGTTCGGTGGTCAGCGTTTCGGGGAGATGGAGGTCTGGGCACTGGAAGCATACGGTGCTGCTTACACTCTGCAAGAAATGCTCACAGTGAAGTCGGACGATGTGAACGGTCGGACCAAGATGTACAAAAACATCGTGGACGGCGATCACCGTATGGAGCCGGGCATGCCCGAGTCTTTCAACGTGTTGATCAAAGAAATTCGTTCCCTCGGCATCGATATCGATCTGGAAACCGAATAACACGTGACGCGAATCGAGAGCGGGGCAGGATTGCCCGCTCTCTGCTCCGCCAGGAGGAAAGGCCTTGAAAGACCTACTGAATTTGCTGAAAAACCAGGGTCAAGTCGAAGAGTTCGACGCCATCCGTATTGGATTGGCATCGCCTGAGATGATCCGTTCGTGGTCGTTCGGTGAAGTTAAAAAGCCGGAAACCATCAACTACCGTACGTTCAAACCTGAGCGTGACGGCCTGTTCTGCGCCAAGATCTTTGGCCCGGTAAAGGATTACGAGTGCCTGTGCGGTAAGTACAAGCGCTTGAAGCACCGTGGTGTGATCTGCGAGAAGTGCGGCGTTGAAGTCGCGCTGGCAAAAGTTCGTCGTGAGCGCATGGCGCACATCGAACTGGCCTCGCCAGTTGCCCACATCTGGTTCCTGAAATCGCTGCCGTCCCGTATCGGCTTGCTGATGGACATGACCCTGCGTGATATCGAACGCGTTCTCTACTTCGAGAGCTATGTCGTTATCGATCCAGGCATGACCACCCTTGAAAAGGGTCAGCTGCTCAACGACGAGCAGTACTTCGAAGCGCTGGAAGAGTTCGGCGACGATTTCGATGCCCGCATGGGTGCCGAAGCTGTCCGCGAACTGCTGCACGCTATCGACCTGGAACACGAGATTGGCCGCCTGCGTGAAGAAATTCCGCAAACCAACTCCGAAACCAAGATCAAGAAGCTGTCCAAGCGTCTGAAGTTGATGGAAGCCTTCCAGGGTTCCGGCAACCTGCCAGAGTGGATGGTGCTGACCGTTCTGCCGGTTCTGCCGCCAGATCTGCGTCCACTGGTCCCGCTGGACGGCGGTCGCTTCGCGACTTCCGACCTCAACGATCTGTATCGTCGAGTGATCAACCGTAACAACCGCTTGAAGCGTCTGCTCGATCTGTCCGCTCCGGACATCATCGTGCGCAACGAAAAGCGTATGTTGCAGGAAGCTGTCGATGCACTGCTCGACAACGGTCGTCGTGGTCGCGCTATCACCGGTTCCAACAAGCGTCCTCTGAAATCCCTGGCTGACATGATCAAGGGTAAGCAGGGTCGTTTCCGTCAGAACTTGCTCGGTAAGCGTGTTGACTACTCCGGTCGTTCGGTAATTACCGTTGGCCCGACCCTGCGTCTGCACCAGTGCGGTCTGCCGAAGAAGATGGCTCTCGAGCTGTTCAAGCCGTTCATTTTCGGCAAGCTGGAAATGCGTGGTCTTGCTACCACCATCAAAGCTGCCAAGAAGATGGTCGAGCGCGAGCTGCCAGAGGTTTGGGACGTTCTCGCTGAAGTGATTCGCGAACACCCGGTTCTCCTCAACCGTGCACCGACCCTTCACCGTCTGGGTATCCAGGCGTTTGAACCGGTACTGATCGAAGGTAAGGCTATCCAGCTGCACCCTCTGGTCTGTGCTGCTTACAACGCCGACTTCGACGGCGACCAAATGGCCGTGCACGTACCGCTGACACTGGAAGCCCAGTTGGAAGCGCGTGCGTTGATGATGTCGACCAACAACATTCTGTCGCCAGCCAACGGTGAGCCAATCATCGTTCCGTCGCAGGACGTTGTATTGGGTCTGTACTACATGACTCGTGAAGCGATCAACGCCAAGGGCGAAGGTCGTGTGTTCGCGGATCTGCAGGAAGTTGACCGAGTGTTCCGTGCCGGCGAAGCCGCACTGCACGCCAAGGTCAAAGTGCGGATCAACGAAACCGTCAACGATCGTGATGGTGGCAGCGTCAAGAACACCCGTATTGTCGACACCACTGTCGGCCGTGCGCTGTTGTTCCAGGTTGTTCCACCTGGCCTGTCGTACGACGTCGTCAACCAGCCGATGAAGAAAAAGGCGATCTCCAAGCTGATCAACCAGTGCTATCGCGTGGTTGGTTTGAAAGAGACCGTGATCTTCGCTGACCAGTTGATGTACACCGGTTTTGCATATTCGACCATCTCCGGCGTTTCCATCGGTGTTAACGACTTCGTTATCCCGGATGAAAAAGCCCGCATCATCGGTGCAGCCACCGACGAAGTGAAAGAGATCGAAAGTCAGTACGCCTCCGGCCTGGTAACCCAGGGCGAGAAGTACAACAAAGTGATCGACCTTTGGTCCAAGGCGAACGACGAAGTTTCCAAGGCGATGATGGCCAACCTCTCGAAAGAGAAAGTCATCGACCGTCATGGCGTCGAAGTCGACCAAGAGTCTTTCAACTCGATGTACATGATGGCCGACTCGGGCGCACGGGGTTCTGCTGCGCAGATCCGTCAGCTCGCCGGTATGCGTGGCCTGATGGCCAAACCGGACGGTTCCATCATCGAAACGCCGATTACTGCGAACTTCCGTGAAGGTTTGAGCGTACTTCAGTACTTCATCTCCACTCACGGTGCTCGTAAAGGTTTGGCGGATACCGCGTTGAAAACTGCGAACTCCGGTTACCTGACTCGTCGTCTGGTAGACGTGGCGCAGGATCTGGTTGTGACCGAGATCGATTGCGGCACCGAGCATGGCCTGGTAATGACTCCGCACATTGAAGGCGGTGACGTTGTTGAGCCGTTGGGTGAGCGCGTATTGGGTCGTGTCATTGCCCGTGACGTATTCAAGCCAGGTACCGAGGAAATCATCGTTCCTGCCGGCACTCTGGTAGACGAGAAGTGGGTCGAGTTCATCGAGCTGAACAGCATCGACGAAGTGATCGTGCGTTCGCCGATCAGCTGCGAAACCCGCTACGGCATTTGCGCCAAGTGCTACGGCCGTGACTTGGCTCGTGGTCACCAGGTGAACATCGGTGAAGCGGTCGGCGTTATCGCTGCCCAGTCCATCGGTGAGCCGGGTACCCAGCTGACCATGCGTACGTTCCACATCGGTGGTGCGGCAAGCCGGACCTCCGCAGCCGACAGCGTTCAGGTGAAGAATGGCGGTACCGTCCGTCTGCATAACCTGAAGCACGTTGAGCGAGTGGATGGTTGCCTGGTTGCTGTGTCCCGTTCCGGTGAGCTGGCGATCGCTGATGACTTCGGTCGTGAGCGCGAGCGTTACAAGCTGCCGTACGGTGCTGTGATTTCGGTTAAAGAAGGTGACAAGGTCGACGCTGGCGCAATCGTGGCCAAGTGGGATCCGCACACTCACCCAATCGTTACCGAAATGAAAGGTACCGTGACCTACGTGGGCATGGAAGAAGGCATCACGATCAAGCGTCAGACTGACGAATTGACCGGTATGACCAACATTGAAGTACTCGACGCCAAAGACCGTCCAGCTGCCGGTAAAGATATCCGTCCTGCTGTGAAGATGGTTGATGACAACGGCAAGGATCTCTTGCTGCCGGGTACCGACGTAATTGCTCAGTACTTCCTGCCTGCTAACGCCCTGGTTGGTGTAGCGGACGGTGCGAAAATCGCGATCGGTGATGTTATCGCTCGTATTCCGCAAGAGACTTCGAAGACCCGTGACATCACCGGTGGTCTGCCGCGCGTTGCCGACTTGTTCGAAGCCCGTCGTCCGAAAGAAGCCTCGATTCTGGCTGAAGTCAGCGGCACCATCGCGTTCGGTAAAGAGACCAAAGGCAAGCGCCGTCTGGTTATCACCCCGAACGACGGTAGCGATCCGTACGAAGAGCTGATTCCGAAGTGGCGTCACCTGAACGTCTTCGAAGGCGAACAGGTAAACCGCGGCGAAGTTATCTCCGACGGCCCGAGCGATCCACACGACATCCTGCGTCTGCTGGGTGTGAGTGCGCTGGCCAAGTACATCGTGAACGAGATCCAGGACGTTTACCGTCTGCAAGGCGTGAAGATCAACGATAAGCACATCGAGACCATCCTGCGTCAGATGCTGCGTAAAGTTGAAATCGCTGAATCCGGCGATTCCAGTTTCATCAAGGGCGACCAGATGGAATTGACTCACGTTCTGGTAGAGAACGAGCGTCTGGCTGGCGACGAGAAATTCGTTTCCAAGTTCACTCGCGTACTGCTGGGTATCACCAAGGCGTCGTTGTCCACCGAATCGTTCATCTCGGCGGCTTCCTTCCAGGAAACCACTCGCGTACTGACCGAAGCGGCGGTAACCGGCAAGCGCGATTACCTGCGCGGCCTGAAAGAAAACGTAGTCGTGGGTCGTTTGATCCCGGCGGGTACCGGTCTGGCTTACCACAGCGAGCGCAAGCGTCGCCGTGATGCTGACAAACCGTTGCGCGTAAGCGCCAGTGAAGTGGAAGCTGCACTGACCGAAGCGCTGAACTCAAGCGGTAACTGAGTTCTGCGATAAATGAGCGTAAGGCCCTGGCCGTTCCGTTCATCGAATCGAGACAATTTGTCGAGGTTGGATGAGCGGGGAGGTCGGGGCCTTGCCTTGACTGGGGGCAAGATCCTCTTTAGACTCTTGTACCCCTAAATTTGGCGGGAATTCGTTCCTGCCATTTTGCTTTTCTTGCAAGACAATAGCGTCGCAAGACAACAGTGGAGCTAGTAGATGGCAACTATCAACCAGCTGGTACGTCAGCCGCGTAAGCGTATCGTCGAGAAATCCGACGTGCCTGCGCTGCAGAACTGCCCGCAACGTCGTGGCGTATGCACCCGTGTGTATACCACCACGCCGAAAAAACCTAACTCGGCACTGCGTAAAGTATGCCGTGTGCGTCTGACCAACGGTTTCGAGGTTTCCTCGTACATCGGCGGTGAAGGCCACAACCTGCAAGAGCACAGCGTGGTACTGATCCGCGGCGGTCGTGTAAAAGACTTGCCAGGTGTTCGTTACCACACCGTACGCGGTTCTTTGGATACTTCCGGCGTTAAAGGTCGTAACCAGGGTCGTTCGAAGTACGGTACCAAGAAGCCTAAGTAGTAGTGGCTTTTTGTAAAAACTGATTTTCTATTTTTCTGAGTCGATAAGAGTAAGGTCGGAGGCGTCCCGAAAGGGCACCGATTCCGAGCGAACCTGAAGACCGTTTGAGGGCTTATCCATGCCAAGAAGACGCGTAGCAGCCAAGCGCGAAGTGCTTGACGATCCAAAATACGGCAGCCAGATCCTGGCCAAGTTCATGAACCACGTAATGGAAAGCGGCAAGAAAGCCGTTGCCGAGCGTATCGTTTATGGCGCGCTGGAAAAGGTTAAAGAACGCAAGAACAGCGATCCCCTGGAAATCTTCGAGAAAGCTCTCGACGCCATCGCTCCGCTGGTCGAAGTAAAGTCGCGCCGTGTAGGCGGTGCTACTTACCAGGTTCCGGTCGAAGTTCGTCCGTCCCGTCGTAACGCTCTGGCAATGCGCTGGTTGGTAGACTTCGCCCGTAAGCGCGGCGAGAAGTCTATGGCTCTGCGTTTGGCTGGCGAACTGTTGGACGCTGCCGAAGGCAAAGGTGCTGCAGTTAAGAAGCGTGAAGACGTGCACCGTATGGCTGAAGCCAACAAGGCTTTCTCGCACTACCGCTTCTAATTTTAGCGTCACTAATTTTGCGAGGGCTTTATGGCTCGTACTACACCGATTAACCGCTACCGTAACATTGGTATCGTTGCTCACGTGGATGCTGGTAAAACCACCACCACCGAGCGCGTCCTTTTTTACACTGGCAAAAGTCACAAAATGGGCGAGGTGCATGACGGCGCCGCGACCACAGACTGGATGGTGCAGGAGCAGGAGCGTGGTATTACCATTACTTCTGCTGCTATTACCGCCTTCTGGCAGGGTTCCGAGAAGCAGCACAAGGACCAATACCGCTTCAACGTCATCGACACCCCGGGCCACGTTGACTTCACTATTGAAGTTGAGCGTTCCCTGCGTGTTCTCGACGGCGCGGTCGTTGTGTTCTGCGGCACCTCGGGTGTTGAGCCTCAGTCGGAAACCGTATGGCGTCAAGCCAACAAGTACGGCGTTCCACGTCTTGTTTACGTAAACAAGATGGACCGTGCTGGTGCCAACTTCCTGCGCGTGATCGGTCAGATCAAGCAGCGTCTGGGTCACACTCCGGTGCCAATCCAGTTGGCCATCGGTTCCGAAGACAACTTCCAGGGTCAGATCGATCTGATGGCCATGGAAGCTGTTTACTGGAATGACTCTGACAAAGGCATGGTTCCAGTTCGTAAGCCTATCCCTGCTGAACTGCAGGAACTGGCTGACGAGTGGCGCGGCAACATGGTTGAGGCTGCGGCCGAAGCCAGCGAAGAGCTGATGAACAAGTACCTCGAAGGTGAAGAACTCACCAACGCGGAAATCAAGGCCGCTCTGCGTCAGCGTACTATCGCTGGTGAGATCGTTCTGGCTGTTTGCGGTTCTTCCTTCAAGAACAAGGGTGTTCCCCTGGTTCTCGACGCCGTTATCGACTACCTGCCTGCTCCTACCGACATTCCTGCCATCAAGGGTACTGACCCGGATGACGAGACCAAGGAAATGGAGCGTCACGCAGACGACAGCGAGCCGTTCTCGGCTCTGGCGTTCAAGATCGCTACCGACCCATTCGTGGGTACCTTGACCTTCGTTCGAGTTTACTCGGGCGTGTTGGCCTCCGGCGACGGCGTGATCAACTCGGTTAAGGGCAAGAAAGAGCGCGTGGGTCGTATGGTGCAAATGCACGCAAACGCCCGTGAAGAAATCAAGGAAGTACGCGCTGGTGACATCGCGGCCTTGATCGGCATGAAGGACGTCACCACTGGTGAAACTTTGTGCAACGCTGACAAGCCAATCATCCTGGTTCGCATGGACTTCCCGGAGCCGGTTATTTCGGTTGCTGTAGAGCCTAAGACCAAGGACGACCAGGAAAAAATGGGTATCGCTCTGGGCAAACTTGCTCAGGAAGATCCATCTTTCCGCGTCAAGACTGATGAAGAGACTGGTCAAACGATCATCTCCGGCATGGGCGAGTTGCACCTGGACATCCTGGTTGACCGGATGCGCCGTGAGTTCAACGTCGAAGCCAACATCGGTAAACCTCAGGTTTCCTATCGTGAGCGCATCACGAAGAACTGTGAAATCGAAGGTAAGTTCGTTCGTCAATCCGGCGGTCGTGGCCAGTTTGGTCACTGCTGGATTCGTTTTGCGCCGGCTGATGAAGGTCAGGAAGGTCTGCAATTCGTGAACGAAGTAGTGGGTGGTGTGGTTCCTAAGGAATACATCCCGGCTATCCAGAAGGGTATCGAAGAGCAGATGAAGAACGGCGTTGTTGCCGGCTATCCGCTGATCGGCCTGAAGGCTACCGTGTTTGATGGTTCCTACCACGACGTCGACTCCAACGAGATGGCGTTTAAAGTGGCTGCTTCCATGGCAACCAAGCAACTGGCCCAGAAGGGCGGTGGTGAGTTGCTTGAGCCGATCATGGCGGTAGAGGTTGTTACGCCTGAAGACTATATGGGTGACGTGATGGGCGACCTTAACCGTCGTCGCGGCATGATCCTGGGTATGGAAGACACGGTCTCCGGCAAAGTGATTCGCGCCGAAGTTCCGCTGGGTGAGATGTTCGGTTATGCGACCGACGTCCGTTCCATGTCCCAAGGTCGCGCAAGCTACTCTATGGAATTCAAAAAATACAATACAGCTCCGTCGCATATCGTCGAAACTGTTACCAAAAAACAAGGCTGATTCAGCCCCTTTAGGCTAGGAGTTAATTGTCGTGGCTAAAGAAAAATTTGACCGTACCCTCCCGCACGTCAACGTTGGCACCATCGGTCACGTCGACCACGGTAAAACCACGCTGACCGCTGCTCTGACTCGCGTCTGCTCCGAAGTTTTCGGTTCGGCCGTTGTTGCTTTCGACAAAATCGACAGCGCTCCGGAAGAAAAGGCTCGTGGTATCACCATCAACACCGCGCACGTTGAATACAACTCGCTGATCCGTCACTACGCTCACGTTGACTGCCCAGGTCACGCTGACTATGTGAAGAACATGATCACCGGTGCTGCTCAGATGGACGGCGCTATCCTGGTTTGCTCGGCCGCTGATGGTCCGATGCCACAAACCCGTGAGCACATCCTGCTGTCCCGTCAGGTTGGCGTTCCGTACATCGTTGTCTTCCTGAACAAGGCTGACATGGTTGACGACGCTGAGCTGCTGGAACTGGTTGAGATGGAAGTGCGCGATCTGCTGAGCACTTACGACTTCCCAGGTGACGACACTCCGATCATCATCGGTTCGGCTCTGATGGCTCTGAACGGCCAAGACGACAACGAAATGGGCACCACTGCCGTTCGTAAACTGGTTGAGACTCTGGACAGCTACATTCCAGATCCAGTCCGTGTTATCGACAAGCCGTTCCTGATGCCAATCGAAGACGTATTCTCGATCTCCGGTCGCGGTACTGTTGTAACTGGCCGTATCGAGCGCGGTATCGTCAAGGTTCAGGATCCACTGGAAATCGTTGGTCTGCGTGACACTACCGTCACCACCTGCACCGGTGTTGAAATGTTCCGTAAGCTGCTCGACGAAGGTCGTGCTGGCGAGAACTGCGGCGTTTTGCTGCGTGGTACCAAGCGTGACGACGTTGAGCGTGGCCAGGTTCTGGTTAAGCCAGGTTCGGTTAAGCCGCACACCAAGTTCGAAGCTGAAGTCTACGTTCTGAGCAAAGAAGAAGGCGGTCGTCACACTCCGTTCTTCAAAGGCTACCGTCCACAGTTCTACTTCCGTACTACTGACGTGACTGGTAACTGCGAACTGCCGGAAGGCGTTGAAATGGTAATGCCAGGCGACAACATCAAAATGGTTGTCACCCTGATCAAGACCATCGCAATGGAAGACGGTCTGCGTTTCGCTATCCGTGAAGGCGGTCGTACCGTCGGCGCTGGCGTCGTAGCCAAAATCATCGAGTAAGCTCTTTTTTGAGTAAGCTTCGATGAGTTGAAAAAGCCCCCGCTTAGCGGGGGCTTTTTTATTGGGTTGACACCTATATGGGGCGTCTATAGAATTGCGCCTCCTTTTAACGGGCGTATTGCGCTCGGTGGGAATAGCAGCCGGAGTCTGAAATCCAATGCAAAATCAGCAAATCCGTATCAGGTTGAAGGCTTTTGACCATCGCCTGATCGACCAATCCACCCAGGAAATCGTGGAAACCGCGAAACGTACTGGTGCTCAAGTGCGTGGTCCAATTCCACTGCCTACCCGTAAAGAGCGGTTCACCGTTCTGGTCTCCCCGCACGTCAACAAAGACGCGCGTGACCAGTACGAGATCCGTACTCATAAGCGCGTTCTGGACATCGTCCAGCCAACGGATAAAACCGTTGATGCACTTATGAAGCTTGATCTTGCGGCCGGTGTGGAAGTGCAGATCAGCCTCGGCTAAGACTCGGTCTTAGTCGTGTAACGCTCTGAAATGGGCGGCCATAGCGGGTGAAAGCCCCGTACACTCATGAGGTTTACAACATGACTATTGGTGTAGTCGGTCGTAAATGCGGTATGACCCGTATTTTCACCGAAGAAGGTGTCTCCATTCCGGTCACGGTCATTGAGATCGAGCCGAATCGCGTCACCCAGTTCAAAACTGAAGAGAGCGATGGCTATCGTGCAGTGCAAGTCACTGTAGGCGAGCGTCGTGCTTCGCGTGTTACAGCTGCTCAGGCTGGCCACTTCGCTAAAGCGAACGTTGCCGCTGGTCGTACCGTAATGGAATTCCGCCTTGAAGAAGGTGAGTACCAGGCCGGCGATCTGATCAACGCTGAAATCTTCGCTGCTGGTCAACTGGTTGATGTAACCGGTCAGTCCAAAGGTAAAGGCTTCCAGGGTACGATCAAGCGTTGGAACTTCCGCGGGCAAGATAATACCCACGGTAACTCCGTGTCCCACCGCGTTCCAGGCTCTATCGGCCAGTGCCAGACTCCTGGTCGTGTATTCAAGGGCAAAAAAATGTCCGGTCATATGGGCGCTGAGCGCGTGACCGTGCAGTCCCTCGAAGTAGTGCGCGTGGACGCTGAACGCAATCTGTTGTTGGTCAAGGGTGCTGTTCCTGGCGCTACTGGCGGCAACTTGGTTGTACGTCCAGCAGCCAAGGCTCGCGGTTAAGGGGAAGCTGACATGCAATTAAATGTAAATGACGCTCAAGCGATCGAAGTTTCCGAACTGACATTTGGCGGCGAATTCAACGAGACGCTGGTTCACCAAGCAGTCGTGGCCTACATGGCCGGCGGCCGTCAAGGTAGCAAGCAGCAAAAGACCCGTTCCGACGTTCGTGGTGGCGGTAAGCGCCCATGGCGTCAGAAAGGTACTGGCCGTGCTCGTGCCGGTACTATCCGTAGCCCAATCTGGCGTGGCGGCGGTACCACTTTCGCAGCTCGTCCTCAGGATCACACCCAGAAGCTGAACAAGAAGATGTATCGCGCAGCAATGCGTTCCATCCTTGCTGAGCTGGTGCGTACTGATCGTCTGGTTGTGGTTCAGGACTTCGCTGTTGATGCACCGAAGACCAAAGATCTGCTGAACAAACTGACCGGCATGGGCCTGACTGACGTCTTGATCGTGTCTGAAGTGGTTGATCAGAACCTGTACCTGGCTGCTCGCAACCTGCCACACGTTGATGTACGTGACGTGCAAGGTTCCGATCCAGTTAGTCTGATCGCATACGACAAGGTGTTGATCACCGTGTCGGCCGTGAAGAAATTCGAGGAGCTGCTGGGATGAACCAGGAACGCGTATTTAAAGTTCTGCTTGGCCCGCACGTTTCCGAGAAGGCTACGGTTCTGGCTGACAAGAAAGGCCAGTTCGTTTTCAAGGTTGCGACTGACGCAACCAAGCTGGAAATCAAGAAGGCCGTCGAAAGCCTGTTCAGCGTGAAAGTAGAGCGTGTTACTACCCTGAATGTTCTGGGTAAGAGCAAGCGCACTGCTCGCGGTCTGGGCAAGCGTAATGACTGGAAGAAGGCAGTTATCTCCCTTCAGCCAGGCCAAGATCTCGATTTCAGCAGCAGTGCTGAGTAAGGAAGGGGTGCATCATGGCAATCGTTAAATGCAAACCGACTTCCCCTGGCCGCCGTTTTGTGGTCAAGGTGGTCAACCAGGAGCTGCATAAAGGCGCTCCTCACGCACCGCTGCTCGAGAAAAAATCGAAGACTGGTGGTCGTAACAACAATGGTCGTATTACCACTCGTCACATCGGTGGTGGCCATAAGCAGCATTATCGTCTGGTCGATTTCCGTCGCAACGACAAAGATGGCATCTCTGCCACTGTCGAGCGTATTGAATACGATCCAAACCGTACTGCTCACATCGCTCTGCTGCTGTACGCAGATGGCGAGCGTCGCTACATCATCGCCCCTAAAGGCGTGAGTGCTGGTGACCAGCTGATCGCAGGTGCTTTGGCGCCGATCAAGCCGGGCAACGCTCTGCAACTGCGTAACATTCCAGTTGGTAGCACCGTACACGGCATCGAATTGAAGCCAGGTAAAGGCGCGCAAATCGCTCGTTCCGCTGGTGCTTCGGCTCAGCTGATCGCTCGTGAAGGTGTCTACGTGACCCTGCGTCTGCGTTCTGGTGAGATGCGTAAAGTGCTGGCTGAATGCCGCGCGACCCTGGGTGAAGTCTCGAACTCCGAGCACAGCCTGCGTTCGCTGGGTAAAGCTGGTGCCAAACGCTGGCGTGGCGTTCGCCCAACCGTTCGTGGTGTTGCCATGAACCCGGTTGACCACCCACATGGTGGTGGTGAAGGTCGTACCTCTGGTGGTCGTCATCCGGTATCGCCATGGGGCTTCCCGACTAAGGGCGCGAAGACTCGTGGTAATAAGCGTACCGACAAAATGATCGTCCGTCGTCGCAAGTAAATAGAGGGATACGACAGTGCCACGTTCTCTGAAAAAAGGTCCTTTTATTGATCTTCACCTACTGAAGAAGATCGAAGTGGCGGCGGAAAAGAACGATCGCAAACCAGTTAAAACCTGGTCGCGTCGTTCGATGATCCTGCCACAAATGGTCGGTCTGACCATTGCAGTGCATAACGGTCGTCAACATGTTCCAGTTCTCGTGAACGAAGACATGGTCGGCCACAAACTGGGCGAGTTTGCCGGTACCCGCACATATCGTGGGCACGTGGCAGACAAGAAAGCCAAGCGTTAAGGGGTAAGGAACGATGGAAGTAGCCGCTAAGTTGTCGGGCGCTCGAATCTCCGCCCAGAAAGCCCGCTTGGTCGCCGACCAGATCCGCGGGAAGAAGGTGGGCGAAGCGCTCAACCTGTTGGCTTTCAGCAGTAAGAAAGCCGCCGAGATCATGAAGAAAGTGCTGGAGTCGGCCGTAGCCAACGCCGAGCATAACGAAGGCGCAGACGTTGATGACCTGAAGGTCAGCACCGTTTTCGTCAACGAAGGGCGTTCGCTGAAGCGAATCATGCCACGTGCCAAAGGCCGTGCTGATCGCATCGTCAAGCGGTCTTGCCATATCACTGTCAAGGTTGCTGACAAGTAACGGAGTCGAAGAGATGGGTCAGAAAGTACATCCCATTGGCATTCGCCTGGGAATCGTCAAGGAGCACACCTCCGTCTGGTACGCAGACGGTCGGACTTATGCGGACTATTTGTTCGCTGATCTGAAGGTGCGTGAGTATCTCCAAGACAAACTAAAAAGCGCGTCCGTAAGCCGTATCGATATCCATCGTCCGGCTCAGACTGCACGTATCACCATCCACACCGCTCGTCCAGGTATCGTTATCGGGAAGAAAGGTGAAGATGTTGAGAAACTGCGTCAGGACCTGACCAAGCAAATGGGTGTGCCTGTGCACATCAATATCGAAGAGATCCGCAAGCCGGAGCTCGACGGTATGCTGGTTGCGCAGAGCGTAGCTCAGCAGCTGGAGCGTCGCGTAATGTTCCGTCGCGCTATGAAGCGCGCTGTTCAGAACGCCATGCGCATTGGTGCCAAAGGCATCAAAATCCAAGTGAGCGGTCGTCTCGGCGGTGCTGAAATCGCACGTACTGAATGGTATCGCGAAGGTCGTGTGCCACTGCACACCCTGCGTGCCGACATCGACTATGCCAACTACGAAGCTCACACCACTTACGGTGTGATCGGTGTAAAGGTTTGGATCTTCAAAGGCGAAGTAATTGGTGGTCGCCAAGAAGAACTGAAACCACAAGCACCAGCGCCTCGTAAAAAAGCTGCTAAGTAAGGGGTACGCCAAATGTTGCAACCAAAGCGTACGAAGTTCCGCAAGCAGATGACAGGCCACAACCGTGGTCTGGCTCAGCGCGGTAGCAAAGTCAGCTTCGGCGAGTTCGCGCTGAAGTCTGTAGCTCGTGGTCGTCTCACCGCTCGTCAGATCGAGTCAGCGCGTCGTGCTCTGACCCGTCACGTTAAACGTGGCGGCAAGATCTGGATCCGTGTATTCCCGGACAAGCCTATTTCCAAAAAGCCACTCGAAGTTCGGATGGGTAAAGGTAAGGGTAGTGTGGAGTACTGGGTTGCCCAGATTCAGCCAGGCAAAGTCCTGTATGAAATCGAGGGTGTTTCTGAAGAGCTGGCGCGTGAGGCTTTTGCCCTGGCTGCTGCAAAGCTGCCGCTCGCCACCGCCTTTGTTAAACGGACGGTGATGTGATGAAAGCGAATGAACTTCGTGAAAAATCCGCACAGCAGCTGAACGAGCAACTGCTCGGCTTGCTGCGCGACCAGTTCAATCTGCGTATGCAGAAAGCAACTGGCCAGTTGGGGCAGTCTCATCTGCTCTCGCAAGTTAAGCGTGACATCGCTCGCGTGAAGACTGTGCTCAACCAGCAGGCAGGTAAGTAATCATGGCTGAAGCCGAAAAAACTGTCCGTACGCTGACTGGCCGTGTTGTCAGCGACAAGATGGACAAAACCATCACCGTTCTGATCGAGCGTCGCGTTAAGCACCCGATCTACGGTAAATACGTTAAGCGTTCGACTAAGCTGCACGCGCACGACGAAACCAATCAGTGCCACATCGGCGACAAAGTCACTATTCGTGAAACTCGTCCTTTGGCCAAGACCAAGTCTTGGGCGCTGGTTGATGTTCTCGAACGCGCTGTGGAAGTCTAAGGACTAGGGGTCGGAGAAATTATATGATTCAGACTCAATCCATGCTCGATGTGGCCGATAACAGCGGCGCTCGCCGTGTTATGTGCATCAAGGTGCTGGGTGGCTCCCATCGTCGTTACGCTGGTATCGGTGACATCATCAAAGTTACCGTGAAGGAAGCAATTCCTCGCGGTAAAGTGAAAAAAGGCCAAGTGATGACTGCTGTAGTAGTCCGCACTCGCCACGGCGTTCGCCGTGCTGATGGCTCCATTATCCGCTTTGATGGCAACGCTGCTGTTCTTCTGAACAACAAGCAAGAGCCGATCGGCACCCGTATCTTTGGGCCAGTGACCCGTGAGCTTCGTACTGAGAAGTTCATGAAGATCGTCTCGCTCGCCCCAGAAGTGCTGTAAGGAGATCCGACATGCAAAAGATTCGTCGTGACGACGAGATCATCGTGATCGCCGGCAAAGACAAAGGTAAGCGCGGTAAGGTGCTTAAGGTTCTCGCTAACAACCGTTTGGTTATTGGCGGTCTGAACCTGGTTAAGCGTCATACCAAGCCTAACCCGATGTCGGGCGTGCAGGGCGGTATCGTCGAAAAAGAAGCTCCGCTGGATGCTTCTAACGTCGCCATTTTCAACGGCGAAACCAACAAGGCTGACCGCGTTGGTTTTAAAGTAGAAGACGGCAAGAAAATTCGTGTCTTCAAGTCGACCCAAAAAGCGGTTGATGCTTGAACACTGCTAGGTAGAAGACCATGGCACGACTAAAAGAGATTTACTGGAAGGAAATCGCACCGAAGCTTAAGGAAGAACTTAAGCTTTCGAACGTGATGGAAGTTCCACGCGTTACCAAAATCACCCTGAACATGGGTCTGGGCGAAGCGGTCGGTGACAAAAAAGTCATCGAGCACGCTGTTGCCGACCTGGAAAAGATCACCGGTCAGAAAGTCGTTGTGACTTACGCTCGGAAATCCATCGCTGGCTTTAAAGTCCGTGAAGGTTGGCCGATCGGCGTCAAAGTGACTCTGCGCCGTGAGCGTATGTATGAATTCCTGGATCGTCTGCTGTCGATCTCCCTGCCTCGGGTTCGCGACTTCCGCGGCCTGAATGCCAAGTCCTTCGATGGTCGTGGTAACTACAGCATGGGCGTTAAAGAGCAGATCATCTTCCCGGAAATCGACTACGACAAGATCGATGCTCTCCGCGGTCTGGACATTACCCTGACCACCACTGCCAAGAACGATGATGAAGGTCGCGCTCTGCTGCGCGCTTTCAAATTCCCGTTCCGCAACTGATTGGAGTAGGAAAATGGCCAAGATGAGCATGAAAAACCGCGAGCTGAAGCGTCAGCTCACGGTTGCCAAGTACGCCAAAAAGCGTGCAGCACTGAAAGCTATCATCGTTGATCTGAACGCAAGTCCAGAAGCGCGTTGGGAAGCTACAGTAGCTCTGCAGAAGCAGCCACGTGACGCAAGCGCTTCGCGCATGCGTAACCGCTGCCGCCTGACCGGTCGTCCACACGGCGTTTACCGCAAGTTCGGCCTCGGCCGTAACAAACTGCGTGAAGCTGCTATGCGTGGTGACGTACCTGGTCTGGTTAAAGCCAGCTGGTAAGCACTATCAAAGTCTCGGTGCTCGGGGTCGCAAGATCCTGACCATCGGTGACCTTGAACTTGAATCAAGCCCCTATTGGGGCTTGATTCATTTGTGGGGTGTGTCTAGAATACCCGGCTCGCCTGAGCCCGTGCTTTTTTTGCATGGATGTCCTCGGCGACAAGTAGTAGCCGCAAGGCTAATTTTTTTGTATTAGGAGCGTCTAGCCCATGAGTATGCAGGACCCGTTAGCGGACATGCTAACTCGAATCCGTAATGCCCAGATGGCTGAAAAGTCCGTCGTAAGCATGCCATCTTCTACTTTGAAGGTAGCTGTTGCCAAAGTCCTGAAGGACGAAGGTTACATTGCGGGTTATCAGATCAGCAGCGAAATCAAACCACTGCTGTCCATCGAGCTGAAGTACTTCGAAGGCCGTCCGGTCATCGAAGAAGTGAAGCGCGTTAGCCGTCCAGGCCTGCGTCAGTACAAGTCCGTCGATGATCTGCCAAAAGTTCGTGGCGGTCTCGGTGTGTCTATCGTCTCCACCAACAAAGGTGTGATGACGGATCGTGCTGCGCGCGCTGCCGGTGTCGGCGGCGAAGTTCTTTGCACTGTGTTCTAAGGGGGGATAAGCATGTCACGCGTCGCTAAGAACCCCGTTAAGCTGCCAGCCGGTGTCGAAGTCAAATTCGCAGGCCAACAGCTTTCGGTGAAGGGTGCCAAGGGTACTCTCGAACTGAACATCCATTCGTCCGTTGAGATTGTTGAAGAAGCTGGTGAGCTGCGTTTTGCTGCTCGCAATGGCGATCAACAGACTCGCGCAATGGCTGGTACCACTCGTGCGTTGGTTAACAACATGGTCCAAGGCGTAAGCCAAGGCTTCGAGCGCAAGCTCCAGCTGGTCGGTGTTGGTTACAAAGCGCAAGCAAAAGGCACAGTGCTGAACCTGGCTCTTGGCTTCTCGCACCCAGTGGATTATGAACTGCCGCAAGGCATCACCGCTGAGACTCCTAGCCAGACCGATATCCTGATCAAGGGCATCGATAAGCAGCTGGTAGGTCAAGTGGCCGCCGAGATCCGCGACTTCCGTCCACCAGAGCCGTACAAAGGCAAAGGTGTGCGCTACGCGGACGAAGTCGTCCGTCGTAAAGAAGCCAAGAAGAAGTAGGGCATAGCAAATGACCGACAAAAAAGTTACTCGACTGCGTCGCGCTCGCAAAGCACGCCTGAAAATGCACGAACTCGAAGTCGTGCGTCTCTGCGTGTTCCGCTCGTCGCAGCACATCTACGCCCAGGTCATTTCGGCCGACGGCAACAAAGTCCTGGCAAGTGCCTCGACTTTGGATAAAGAACTGCGTGATGGGGCCACTGGCAACATCGACGCGGCCACTAAGGTTGGCCAGCTGGTCGCTACGCGTGCTAAAGCCGCTGGCGTCTCGCAGGTGGCTTTCGACCGCTCTGGCTTCAAGTACCACGGCCGCGTCAAGGCGCTGGCTGATGCTGCTCGTGAAGCTGGGCTGGAGTTCTAAGTTATGTCAAATAACGACCAAAAGCGCGACGAAGGCTACATCGAGAAGCTGGTTCAAGTTAACCGCGTAGCCAAAACCGTTAAAGGCGGCCGTATCTTCACTTTCACCGCGTTGACCGTGGTTGGTGATGGTAAAGGGCGTGTTGGCTTCGGCCGTGGCAAGTCGCGTGAAGTGCCTGCTGCGATCCAGAAGGCAATGGAAGCTGCTCGCCGCAACATGATCCAAGTTGATCTGAACGGCACCACTCTGCAGTACGCAATGAAGTCCGCCCATGGCGCTTCGAAGGTGTACATGCAGCCTGCTTCTGAAGGTACCGGTATCATCGCTGGCGGCGCTATGCGTGCTGTCCTCGAAGTTGCTGGCGTTCAGAACGTTCTGGCCAAGTGCTACGGCTCGACTAACCCGGTAAACGTGGTTCACGCCACTTTCAAAGGTTTGAAAGCTATGCAGTCTCCTGAATCCATTGCCGCCAAGCGTGGCAAAAGCGTCAAGGAGATCTTCTGATCATGGCTACCGTTAAAGTTACGCTGATCAAAAGCATGACCGGCCGCATCCCTAACCACAAACTGTGCGTTAAGGGTCTGGGTCTGCGTCGCATCGGTCACACTGTAGAAGTACTTGATACTCCCGAGAATCGCGGGATGATCAACAAGGCTTACTACATGCTGCGTGTCGAGGGTTAATCGATGAAACTCAATGATCTGAGTCCAGCGCCGGGTTCCCGTCGCGAAAAGCATCGTCCGGGCCGTGGTATCGGTAGTGGTTTGGGCAAGACCGGTGGCCGTGGCCACAAAGGTCAGTCCTCCCGCTCCGGTGGCACCATTGCTCCAGGCTTTGAAGGCGGTCAACAGCCGCTGCATCGTCGCCTGCCGAAGTTCGGTTTCGTTTCCCTGAAAGCCATGGATCGCGCAGAAGTGCGTTTGTCCGAACTGGCTAAAGTGGAAGGCGACATCGTCACCGTGCAGTCCCTGAAAGATGCCAACGTGATCAACGTCAACGTACAGCGTGTGAAAATCATGCTGTCCGGCGAAGTTACTCGCGCTGTTACCATCGGAAAGGGAATCGGCGCCACCAAAGGTGCGCGTGCGGCTATCGAAGCAGCTGGCGGCAAGTTCGAGGAATAAATGGCTAAGCAAGGTGCTCTCTCTGCGCTCGGCAAAGGCGGTATGTCTGAACTCTGGGCTCGTCTGCGTTTTCTATTCTTGGCGATTATCGTCTACCGAATAGGCGCACACATCCCGGTTCCAGGTATCAACCCGGACCGACTCGCGGACCTGTTTCGACAGAATGAGGGGACCATTCTTAGCTTGTTCAACATGTTTTCCGGCGGCGCGCTGGAACGGATGAGCATCTTTGCACTGGGGATCATGCCGTACATTTCGGCATCGATCATCATGCAGCTGATGACCGCCGTCAGCCCGCAGCTGGAACAGTTGAAGAAGGAAGGTGAAGCTGGGCGTCGCAAGATCGCTCAGTACACCCGCTACGGCACTGTCGTCCTCGCTCTCGTTCAGGCAATTGGCATGTCCATTGGTCTGGCGGGGCAGGGCGTTTCGTTCACTGGTGACTTTGGCTTCCATTTCGTCGCGGTATCCACTTTTGTGGCTGGTGCGATGTTCATGATGTGGCTGGGTGAGCAGATTACTGAGCGTGGTGTTGGCAACGGTATCTCGATGTTGATATTCGCAGGTATCGTCGCCGGTCTTCCGAGAGCGATCGGGCAGTCTTTCGAGTCTGCGCGTCAGGGTGATATCAACATTTTTGCCTTGGTTGCCATCGGTTTGCTGGCAGTAGCGATTATCGGTTTCGTGGTGTTCATTGAGCGTGGTCAGCGTCGTATTGCTGTTCATTACGCCAAGCGTCAGCAGGGCCGTAAGGTCTTTGCTGCGCAGACTAGCCACTTGCCGTTGAAGGTGAATATGGCCGGTGTTATTCCAGCCATTTTCGCGAGCAGCATTTTGCTGTTCCCGGCTTCGTTGGGTACCTGGTTTGGTCAGTCTGAAGGTATGGGCTGGCTGCAGGACATCTCGCAGTCGATCGCTCCTGGTCAGCCGTTGAATATTCTGCTGTTTAGTGCAGGGATTATTTTCTTCTGCTTCTTCTATACGGCGTTGATGTTCAATCCGAAAGACGTAGCGGAAAACCTGAAGAAGTCCGGTGCCTTTATTCCGGGCATCCGTCCAGGTGAGCAGTCTGCGCGCTACATTGATGGCGTTCTGACTCGTTTGACCCTGTTCGGTGCTCTATATATGACGGCCGTGTGCCTGTTGCCCCAGTTCCTGGTGGTTGCAGCAAACGTTCCGTTCTACCTTGGCGGGACCTCGTTGCTGATCGTGGTCGTGGTTGTGATGGACTTCATGTCTCAAGTACAATCGCACCTCGTTTCGCACCAGTACGAATCCCTGATGAAGAAAGCCAACCTGAAGGGTTACGGCAGCGGCATGTTGCGCTGAGTACCCATAAGGTTCGAGGAGTTGGTGATGAAAGTTCGTGCATCGGTGAAAAAGCTGTGCCGTAACTGCAAGATTATTCGCCGCGAAGGTGTTGTTCGAGTAATTTGCAGCGCGGAACCGCGTCACAAACAGCGCCAAGGCTGAGTGTGATTGTGCTTCAAGCCCGGCAGCTAGTGCGCTGCCGGGTTGATTATTTGTTATTACAGCGATATTATCTCGCGCCCTATTTCTTGGCTTCCGGGGCGTAGGTAGCTGTCAATTGGAGTCCCACTGAATGGCCCGTATTGCAGGCGTTAACATTCCAGATAACAAGCATACTGTTATCTCGCTGACCTACATCTATGGTGTTGGTCGCACTACTGCACAGAAAATTTGTGCAGTGACTGGGGTAAACCCAGCCGCAAAGATCAAAGATCTGAGCGACGAGCAGATTGAACAGCTGCGTGGCGAAGTGGCGAAGTTCACCACTGAAGGTGACCTGCGTCGCGAAATCAACATGAAAATCAAGCGTTTGATGGACCTCGGTTGCTATCGCGGTCTGCGTCATCGTCGTGGTCTTCCAGTGCGCGGTCAGCGTACCAAGACTAACGCGCGTACCCGTAAAGGTCCGCGTAAGCCGATCCGCAAGTAATCGCCCCAGCGAATCGACAGGAAATTAATCATGGCTAAACCTGCTGCTCGTCCTCGTAAAAAAGTTAAAAAGACAGTGGTTGATGGCATCGCCCACATCCATGCTTCTTTTAACAACACAATCGTGACCATCACCGACCGTCAAGGCAACGCTCTTTCCTGGGCTACCTCCGGTGGTTCGGGTTTCCGCGGTTCCCGCAAGTCCACCCCGTTTGCTGCTCAAGTAGCTGCTGAACGTGCTGGTCAAGCTGCGCTGGAATACGGCCTGAAAAACCTCGACGTTAACGTCAAAGGTCCAGGCCCAGGTCGTGAATCTGCAGTCCGCGCTTTGAACGGCTGTGGCTACAAGATCGCCAGCATCACCGACGTGACGCCAATCCCGCACAACGGGTGCCGTCCGCCGAAGAAGCGCCGCGTGTAATCCAGGAGATTGTAAAGAATGGCTCGTTACATTGGTCCAAAATGCAAACTCGCTCGTCGCGAAGGCACCGATCTCTTTCTGAAGAGCGGCGTGCGCGCGATCGAATCGAAGTGCAACATCGAAGCAGCACCTGGTATCCACGGCCAACGCCGCGGTCGCCAGTCCGATTACGGCACCCAACTGCGTGAAAAGCAGAAGGTCCGTCGTATCTACGGCGTTCTCGAGCGTCAATTCAGCGGCTACTACAAAGAAGCTGCTGGCAAGAAAGGCGCAACTGGCGAAAACCTGTTGCAGCTGCTCGAATGCCGTCTGGACAACGTTGTATACCGTATGGGTTTTGGCTCTACTCGTGCCGAATCCCGTCAGCTGGTATCGCACAAGTCGATCAGCGTTAACGGTCAGACCGTAAACGTTCCGTCTTACCAGGTTCGTGCTGGTGACGTGGTCGCAGTTCGCGAGAAAGCAAAGAACCAACTTCGCATTGTCCAAGCTCTCGATCTGTGTGCCCAACGTGGCCGCGTAGAATGGGTAGAAGTAGACACTGAGAAGAAGTCGGGCGTTTTCAAGAACGTTCCAGCTCGCAGTGATCTGTCCGCCGACATCAACGAAAGCCTGATTGTCGAGCTCTACTCCAAGTAAGGGCTAGAAAATAGGTGCATCCATGCAGATTTCGGTAAATGAGTTCCTGACACCCCGCCATATTGATGTGCAGGTTGTCAGTCCAACCCGCGCCAAGATCACTCTCGAGCCTCTCGAGCGTGGTTTCGGCCACACCCTGGGCAACGCGCTGCGCCGCATCCTGTTGTCCTCAATGCCCGGCTGTGCAGTAGTCGAGGCCGAGATTGACGGTGTGCTCCACGAGTACAGCGCCATCGAAGGTGTACAGGAAGACGTAATTGAAATCCTGTTGAACCTTAAAGGTCTGGCTATCAAGCTGCACGGTCGAGACGAAGTTACGCTGACCTTGTCGAAGAAGGGTTCGGGGGTGGTTACCGCTGCCGATATTCAGCTGGATCATGATGTCGAGATCGTTAACCCCGATCACGTAATCGCTAACCTGGCGTCTAACGGCGCCCTGAACATGAAGCTCACCGTAGCTCGTGGTCGTGGTTATGAACCGGCAGACTCGCGTCAGAGCGATGAAGACGAAAGCCGCAGCATCGGTCGCTTGCAGCTTGACTCTTCGTTCAGCCCGGTTCGCCGTATCGCATACGTGGTGGAAAACGCCCGTGTCGAACAGCGTACTAACCTGGACAAGCTGGTTATTGATCTGGAAACCAACGGTACCCTGGATCCTGAAGAGGCTATCCGCCGTGCTGCAACCATTCTGCAACAGCAGTTGGCTGCGTTCGTCGATCTCAAAGGTGACAGTGAGCCAGTGGTTGTCGAGCAGGAAGACGAGATCGATCCGATCCTGCTTCGCCCGGTTGACGATCTGGAACTGACTGTACGTTCGGCTAACTGCCTTAAGGCGGAAAACATCTACTACATCGGTGACCTGATTCAGCGTACCGAAGTAGAGCTGTTGAAGACTCCGAACCTTGGCAAGAAATCCTTGACTGAAATCAAGGACGTTCTGGCCTCCCGCGGTCTGTCCCTCGGCATGCGCCTCGACAACTGGCCGCCTGCAAGTCTTAAGAAGGACGACAAGGCGACTGCCTGATCGTCGTAATCACCGAACGTTGTGTTTGGTAAGGAATGAACCATGCGTCATCGTAAAAGTGGTCGTCACCTGAGCCGCACCAGCTCGCACCGCAAGGCCATGTTTCAAAACATGGCGGTGTCGCTGTTCGAGCACGAGCTGATCAAAACTACACTGCCAAAAGCCAAAGAACTGCGCCGCGTTGCTGAGCCGCTGATCACTTTGGCCAAGACAGACAGCCTGGCTAACCGCCGTCTGGCTTTCGACCGTACTCGTTCGAAAGCTATCGTTGGTAAGCTCTTCAACGACCTGGGCAAGCGTTACGCTACCCGTGAGGGTGGCTACCTGCGCATCCTCAAGTGCGGCTTCCGCACTGGCGACAACGCGCCTATGGCGTACGTCGAGTTGGTTGATCGTCCTGTCGGCGGTGAAGCTGTATCCGCTGAGTAAGACGTCAGTCTGAAACAAAGAACCGGGCCTAGTGCCCGGTTTTTTGTGCCTGTAAGAAACGCGCTGTTTGTACAAGCTTCCTTGCGGTTCACGCCGTCAGTATATGAGGGGGATTGTTGGTAGTATTTTTCTATTGATGTCTGCAAATTAATGAATTTGTAGGTGTCATGATTGATGGTTAATACTCCCTCCCACGCCGATTAGCCGGCAGTTACAAAACTGACAGAGGATGAGATCGCATGAGCCAAAACAGCACGCTTACGACCGCCAGTGGCGCTCCTGTCGCCGACAACCAGAATTCCCGCTCCGCCGGCCCTCGTGGCCCTTTGCTGCTCGACGATTTCCATCTGATCGAGAAGCTTGCTCATTTCAACCGTGAAAACATCCCTGAGCGTCGTGTGCACGCCAAAGGTTCGGGTGCCTACGGTACGTTCACCGTGACTCGCGACATCACTCAGTACACCAGTGCCAAGCTGTTTGAGTCCGTCGGCAAACAAACCTCGACCTTCCTGCGGTTCTCTACTGTGGGCGGCGAACGCGGTTCGGCCGACACCGAGCGTGATCCACGCGGTTTTGCCCTGAAGTTCTACACAGAGGAAGGCAACTGGGACATCGTCGGTAACAACACGCCGGTGTTCTTCATCCGTGATCCGCTGAAATTCCCTGACTTTATCCATACCCAGAAGCGCCTGCCGCAAAGCAATCTGAAAAGCGCGCAGATGATGTGGGATTTCTGGTCGCACTCGCCTGAGGCGTTGCACCAGATCACCATTTTGTTCTCGGACCGCGGCATCCCTGACGGCTATCGCCACATGCATGGCTTCGGCAGCCACACCTACAGCCTGATCAACGCCAATGGCGAGCGTCACTGGGTGAAGTGGCACTACAAAACCAAACAGGGGATCAAGAACCTCGCTCCGGCAGAAGCCGCGCGCCTGGCGGGTACCGATCCGGATTACGCACAACGTGACCTGTTCGGCGCCATTGAGCGCGGTGATTTCCCGAAATGGAGTGTCAATATCCAGATCATGACCGAGGCCCAAGCCGAGGCTCATTACGAGAACCCGTTCGACGTGACCAAGACCTGGTCGCAGAAAGAGTTTCCGTTGATCGAGGTGGGCGAGCTGGAGCTCAACCGCAATCCGCTGAACTACTTCGCTGAAGTCGAGCAAGCTGCGTTCGGTCCGAGCAATATGGTCCCGGGTGTCGGTCTGTCGCCTGACCGCATGCTGCAAGGTCGCGTGTTCGCTTACGCCGATGCCCATCGCTACCGTGTGGGCACCAATCACCAGCAACTGCCGGTGAATGCGCCTCGTAGTCCGGTCAACAGCTACCAGCGCGACGGTTCCATGGCATTTGGCGCCAATGGCGGTGCAGCGCCGAACTACGAGCCGAACAGTTACGTAGAATCACCGAAACAGGCACCACGCTACGCGGAACCTGCTTTGGCCTTGAGCGGCGCGGCTGATCGTTACGATCATCGCGAAGACACCGACTACTACAGCCATGCGGGTGCGTTGTTCCGTTTGATGAGCGAGGAGCAGAAAAACCTGCTGATCAACAACATTGCCGGCGCAATGGCAGGAGTTTCCAGCGATGTGGTTGATCGCCAGTTGCAGCATTTCTTCAAGGCCGACCCATCGTATGGAGAAGCAATCGCAAATGCACTCAACGTACAGCTTAACTAAGTCTAAACGATAAGCAGAACCGCCCTCATTTGGGCGGTTTTTGCGTTATTTAAGCTGCTTTTCTAAGAATATCTTCGCTTTTATAGCGTCGGGCGAGTGACCTTCCGGTCGGGTTGGTTCAAACTACAGACTTTAAAGCAGGGAGATGTAGGGCGATGCAAGGTCACCCAGACGTAATCGATTACCTCAACACGTTGCTGACAGGCGAACTGGCAGCCCGTGATCAATATTTCATCCATTCGCGGATGTACGAGGACTGGGGTTTCACCGAGCTCTACGAACGTATCAATCACGAGATGGAAGAAGAGGCGCAACACGCTGACGCTCTGATGCGTCGGATCCTCATGCTCGAAGGTACTCCACGTATGCGTCCGGACGATCTGGATGTCGGCACCACCGTGCCTGACATGCTCGCCGCTGACCTGCGTCTGGAATACAAAGTTCGTGCAGCTCTCTGCAAAGGCATCGAGCTTTGCGAACTGCACAAGGATTACGTCAGCCGCGAGATCCTGCGCATTCAGCTGGCCGATACCGAAGAAGATCACACCTACTGGCTCGAGAAGCAGCTGGGTCTGATCAAGCTGATTGGTCTGGAAAACTATCTGCAATCGCAGTTCTGATGCTGTTGTAGGCGCGTACAAAAAAGCCCCTGTCACCGATGAAGTGACAGGGGCTTTTTCGTGGCCCTGATTCAGGCCCTGTCGCGAGCCAGCAATGGTTTGAGATAGAAGCCAGTGTGAGACTGCTTCATCTCCGACACTTCCTCTGGCGTACCGACGGCAATGATCTGGCCGCCTTTGGAGCCACCTTCCGGCCCCAGGTCCACCAACCAGTCGGCGGTCTTGATCACATCCAGGTTGTGCTCGATCACTACCACGGTATTGCCGTGGTCGCGCAGACGATGCAACACGTCGAGCAGTTGCTGGATATCCGCAAAGTGCAGTCCGGTGGTCGGCTCATCAAGGATGTATAGGGTCTTGCCGGTATCGCGCTTGGACAGCTCGCGAGACAGTTTCACCCGCTGGGCTTCACCGCCGGACAGCGTCGTCGCCGATTGCCCCAGCTTGATGTAGGAAAGACCTACGTCCATCAGCGTCTGAAGCTTGCGCGCCAAGGCTGGAACCGCGTCGAAGAACACCCGGGCTTCCTCGATGGTCATCTCGAGGGTTTCGTGGATGCTCTTGCCCTTGTACTTGATCTCCAGCGTTTCGCGGTTGTAACGCTTGCTCTTGCAGACGTCGCACGGGACATAGATGTCCGGCAGGAAGTGCATTTCCACCTTGATCAGGCCATCGCCCTGACAAGCTTCGCAGCGTCCGCCCTTCACGTTGAAGGAGAAACGCCCTGGTCCGTAACCGCGGGATCGGGATTCCGGCACGCCGGCGAACAACTCGCGAATCGGCGTGAACAGCCCGGTGTAGGTCGCCGGGTTGGAGCGCGGCGTACGACCGATCGGGCTCTGGTCAATGTCGACGACTTTATCCAGATGTTCCAGGCCTTTGATGCTCTCGTGAGCTGCAGCTTCCAGGGTTGTTGCCCCATTGAGTGCGGTAGCGCTCAAAGGAAACAGTGTGTTGTTGATCAGCGTCGATTTGCCTGAGCCGGACACACCGGTCACGCAGGTCAGCAGACCGATCGGAATCTCCAGATCGACATTGCGCAAATTGTTGCCGCGAGCGCCTTTGAGGGCCAACGACAACTTCTTGTTACGCGGTGTGCGTTTGGCTGGAACTGCGATCTTTACCCGGCCCGACAAGTACTTGCCGGTCAGCGAATCAGGGTGAGCCATGACCTCGGCCGGCGTACCTTCGGCGACGATATGCCCACCGTGCACACCCGCGCCCGGGCCGATATCCACCACATAGTCGGCCAGACGAATCGCGTCTTCGTCGTGCTCGACCACGATCACCGTGTTGCCGATGTCGCGCAGGTGCTTGAGGGTGCCCAGCAACCGGTCATTGTCCCGTTGATGCAGGCCGATCGACGGCTCATCGAGGATGTACAGAACCCCCACCAAGCCGGCGCCAATCTGACTGGCCAGACGAATCCGCTGGGCTTCGCCGCCGGACAGCGTGTCGGCACTGCGGTCGAGTGACAAATAGTCGAGGCCAACGTTGACCAGGAACTGCAGCCGCTCGCGGATTTCCTTGAGAATCTTGTCGGCGATCTCGCCACGGCGGCCGGTCAGTTTCAGCACGCCGAAATACTCACAGGCGTCGCCGATCGGCAGATTAGTCACCGCCGGCAAGGTCTTCTCGCCAACCCACACGTGCCGCGCCTCGCGACGCAGACGAGTGCCGCGGCAATCCGGGCAGGGCTGGGTGCTGAGGAATTTGGCCAGTTCTTCACGGACCGAAGCCGATTCGGTTTCGCGGTAGCGGCGTTCCAGGTTCGGCACGATGCCTTCGAACGGGTGCGAACGTTTGACGATGTCGCCACGGTCGTTCAGGTATTTGAAGTCGACGTTCTGCGAGCCACTGCCATGCAGGATGAATTTCTGCTGATCGGCCGGCAGGTCGTTGAACGGCACTTCAAGGCTGAACTTGTAGTGCGAGGCCAGCGAGCCAAGCATCTGGAAGTAATAGACGTTGCGCCGGTCCCAGCCGCGAATCGCACCTTCGGCCAGGGTCAGTTCACCGTTCACCAGTCGTTTGGTGTCGAAGAACTGTTTAACCCCCAGGCCATCGCAGGTCGGGCAGGCGCCGGCCGGGTTGTTGAAGGAAAACAGCTTGGGTTCCAGCTCGCTGATGGCGTGGCCGCAGATCGGACAGGCGAAGCGCGCGGAGAAGATGATTTCTTCGCCAGGCTCGTCATCCATTGGTGCTACCAGCGCAATGCCGTCCGCCAGTTTCAACGCAGTCTCGAACGACTCAGCCAAACGCTGTTGCAGATCGGCGCGAACCTTGAAGCGGTCGACCACGACATCGATCGAGTGCTTCTTCTGTTTATCCAGCTTTGGCAACTCGTCCAGCTCGCAGAGCCTGCCGTTGACGCGGGCCCGTACAAAACCCTGGGCGCGCAGCTCTTCGAAGACCGAGAGGTGCTCGCCCTTACGCTCGCGGATCACCGGGGCCAGCAGCATCAGTTTGCTGCCCTCCGGTTGTGCCAGCACCAGGTCGACCATCTGGCTGACGGTCTGGGCTTCCAGCGGAATGTCGTGGTCCGGGCAGCGCGGAATACCGACGCGAGCGTAGAGCAGGCGCAGGTAATCGTAGATTTCGGTAATGGTGCCAACCGTCGAGCGCGGGTTGTGCGAGGTCGACTTCTGTTCGATGGAGATCGCTGGCGACAGACCTTCAATGGTGTCGACGTCAGGTTTTTCCATCATCGACAGGAACTGCCGGGCGTAGGCCGACAGCGATTCGACATAGCGGCGCTGGCCTTCGGCGTACAACGTGTCAAAGGCCAGGGACGACTTGCCGGATCCGGACAGGCCGGTGATAACGATCAGTTTGTCCCGTGGCAGGGTCAGGTCGATGTTCTTCAGGTTGTGGGTTCGGGCCCCACGAATCAGGATCTTGTCCAAAGTGGCCTCGCTCGGCGGGCGTCGAAAACGTAGGAGTATACGGCCAAATACTGGATGGATGCACACTATCAAATGCGGGGCGCGCAGCCTTGCATGAAGACTGCGTCATCTGTGCGCGTCATAGCGTCGCGATATACCCCGTCAATCGATGGGACTGGTAGAATCGCCGCCGGTTCACATGAGGTTTTTCCATGCACGATCCCCACAGCGAACGCATGAGTGGCAGTGAGACCCGCGCAGCAAGCGGTCTGGCCCTGGTGTTCGCCTTCCGTATGCTTGGCATGTTCATGGTGTTGCCGGTTCTGGCGACCTATGGGATGGATCTGGCAGGAGCGACCCCGGCCCTCATCGGGTTGGCGATTGGCGCTTACGGCCTGACCCAGGCGATCTTTCAGATTCCTTTTGGCTTCATTTCCGACCGCATCGGTCGTCGTCCGGTGATTTACCTGGGGCTGATCATCTTCGCCCTGGGGAGTGTGCTGGCGGCCAATGCCGATTCGATCTGGGGTGTCATCGCTGGACGCATCCTGCAAGGCGCTGGGGCGATTTCCGCAGCGGTCATGGCGTTGCTGTCGGACCTGACCCGGGAACAGCATCGGACCAAAGCCATGGCCATGATCGGCATGACGATTGGTCTGTCGTTCGCTGTCGCCATGGTTGTAGGACCGTTGCTGACCCGTGTCTTCGGCCTGTCCGGGTTGTTCTTCGCCACCGGTGGCATGGCGCTGGTCGGCATCGTTATCGTGATGTTCATGGTGCCGCGTGCAACCGGGCCGTTGCAGCACCGCGAGTCCGGCGTTGCGCGACAAGCGCTGATACCGACACTCAAGCACCCGGACCTGCTGCGCCTGGACTTGGGTATTTTTGTGTTGCACGCGATGTTGATGTCGAGCTTCGTTGCATTGCCCCTGGCCCTGGTCGAAAAAGCCGGGCTGCCCAAAGAGCAGCACTGGTGGGTCTACCTGACCGCGCTGCTGATCTCCTTCTTCGCCATGATCCCGTTCATCATCTATGGCGAGAAGAAACGCAAAATGAAACGAGTTTTATTGGGCGCAGTGCTGACGCTGATGCTCACTGAGCTATTCTTCTGGCAGTTCGGCGATAGCTTGCGGGCTCTGGTGATTGGTACGGTGGTGTTCTTCACCGCGTTCAATCTGCTGGAAGCCTCCTTGCCATCGCTGATCAGCAAGGTTTCACCGGCAGGCGGCAAGGGCACGGCGATGGGGGTTTATTCCACCAGCCAGTTCCTCGGTTCGGCGCTGGGCGGGATCCTCGGCGGCTGGATGTTCCAGCACGGCGGTTTGTCGGTTGTATTCCTCGGATGCGCCGGCCTGGCTGCCCTCTGGCTGGCCTTTGCTGTTACCATGCGCGAACCACCTTACGTCACGAGCCTGCGCTTGCCGTTGTCGCCCGAGGCGATCCGCGAAGCGGGTCTGGTCGAGCGCCTGAAGGCCGTCGTAGGGGTAACAGATGCAGTGATCGTCGAAGATGAAGCGGCGATTTACATCAAATTGGACACAGAACTATTGGATCGCACCACCCTTGAGCGCCTGGTGAACAACCCGGCCGGGGCAGCGTGCGTAGCCTAGGAGAACGTTATGGCCCGTGGGGTTAACAAAGTCATATTGGTCGGCACTTGCGGCCAGGATCCCGAAGTTCGCTACTTGCCTAACGGTAACGCCGTGACCAACCTGAGTCTGGCGACCAGCGAACAGTGGACCGACAAGCAAACCGGTCAGAAGGTCGAGAAGACCGAATGGCACCGTGTGTCGATGTTCGGCAAGGTTGCCGAAATTGCCGGCGAATACCTGCGCAAAGGTTCGCAGGTGTACATCGAAGGCAAGCTGCAGACCCGCGAGTGGGAAAAAGACGGTATCAAGCGTTACACCACTGAAATCGTGGTCGACATGCAAGGCACCATGCAACTGCTGGGCGGCCGTCCACAGCAGGGCGATCAACAAGGCGGGGGCAATAACTACCAGCAGTCCGCCCCGGTTCCACGCCAACAGGCTCCGCGTCCGCAGCAGTCGGCACCGCAACAGTCGCGCCCGGCTCCACAGCAGCAGGCCGCTCCTCAGCCGGCTCCGGATTTCGACAGCTTTGATGACGATATCCCGTTCTAAAAAGCTGCAATCCAGTAAGTAATAAAAAAAGCGAAGCCAGTGATCTGGCTTCGCTTTTTTGTGGGCGCTGTTAACTGAATAAAGTGGCTACATTGGCCCGTGCCGAGTGCAGTTTCTTGTAGCTATCGATCAACCGCAGGTGCCTGTCGAGCCCCTCCAGTTTCATGCTGGTCGGCGTCAAGCCATGGAAGCGCACTCTGCCGTCCACCGATCCGATCGCTGCATCCGTCCGCTCGTTGCCAAACATCCGGCGGAAATTGGCCTCGTAGTCTTCCAGTTCCAGGTCTTCGTCCAGCTTCATCTCCAGCACCACATTGACGGCCTGGTAGAACAAGCCACGTTCAACCGTGTTGTCGTTGTACTGCAGGAACATTTCCACCGCCTCTTTCGCCTCTTCAAATTGTTGCAAGGCGAGATAAATCAGCAGCTTCAACTCCAGGATCGTCAGCTGACCCCAAGCCGTATTGTCGTCAAATTCGATGCCGATCAAGGAGGTGATGTCGGTGTAGTCGTCCAGCTCACTTTCCACCAGGCGCTCAACCAGCGCTTGCAGTTCGTCTTCGTCCAGGCGATGCAGGTTCAGGATGTCGGCACGGAAAAACAGCGCTTTGTTGGTGTTGTCCCAGATCAGATCGTCCGCGGGATAGATTTCCGAATAGTTCGGCACCAGGATGCGGCACGCCTTCGCGCCGATATGCTCGTAGACCGCCATGTACACTTCTTTGCCCATGCCTTCGAGAATGCCGAACAAGGTCGCGGCTTCCTCGGCATTCGAGTTTTCACCCTGGCCGGAGAAGTCCCACTCCACGAATTCGTAATCCGACTTGGAACTGAAGAAGCGCCACGAAACCACGCCGCTGGAGTCGATAAAGTGCTCGACGAAGTTATTCGGCTCGGTCACTGCGTGACCTTCAAAAGTCGGCTGGGGCAAGTCGTTGAGGCCTTCGAAGCTGCGACCCTGCAGCAATTCGGTCAGGCTGCGTTCCAGCGCCACTTCCAGGCTCGGATGCGCACCGAACGAGGCGAACACGCCGCCGGTACGCGGGTTCATCAACGTGACGCACATCACCGGGAATTCACCACCCAGGGATGCATCCTTCACCAACACGGGGAACCCTTGCTCTTCCAGCGCCTGAATACCGGCCAGTATCCCGGGGTACTTCGCCAGCACATCGGCCGGCACATCCGGCAGTGCAAATTCACCTTCGATGATTTCGCGTTTTACCGCGCGCTCGAAAATCTCCGACAAGCACTGCACCTGGGCTTCGGCCAGCGTGTTACCGGCACTCATGCCGTTGCTCAGGAACAGGTTTTCAATCAGGTTGGACGGGAAATACACCACCTCGCCATCCGACTGGCGCACGTACGGCAGCGAGCAAATGCCGCGCTCTTCATTGCCTGAGTTGGTATCGATCAGATGGGAACCACGCAGCTCGCCGTCGCGGTTGTAAATCTTCAGGCAGTACTCGTCGAGAATTTCAGTTGGCAGCTCATCTTTACGGCCAGGCTTGAACCAGCGTTCGTCCGGGTAGTGCACAAACGCTGCATTGGCGATGTCTTCGCCCCAGAACTGGTCGTTGTAGAAGAAGTTGCAGTTGAGTCGCTCGATAAACTCGCCCAATGCCGACGCCAACGCGCCTTCCTTGGTCGCACCCTTGCCGTTGGTAAAGCACATCGGCGAGTGCGCATCGCGGATATGCAGCGACCATACATTGGGCACGATATTGCGCCACGAGGCGATTTCAATCTTCATGCCCAAGTCAGCCAGAATGGCTGACATATTGGCGATGGTCTGCTCCAGCGGCAGATCCTTGCCCGCGATATAGGTGCTCGCCGCTGAACTCGAAGCAGGCATCAACAACGCCTGGGCATCGGCGTCGAGGTTTTCCACCTCTTCGATCACAAATTCAGGCCCGGCTTGCACCACTTTTTTCACGGTGCAACGGTCGATGGAACGCAGGATGCCCTGGCGGTCCTTGTCGGAGATGTCCGCCGGCAACTCGACCTGGATCTTGAAAATCTGGTTGTAGCGGTTTTCCGGATCAACAATGTTGTTCTGCGACAGACGGATGTTATCCGTGGGGATATTGCGCGTGCTGCAGTACAACTTCACAAAGTACGCCGCACACAACGCCGACGAAGCCAGGAAGTAGTCGAATGGACCAGGTGCCGAGCCATCGCCCTTATAGCGGATAGGTTGATCGGCCACCACCGTGAAGTCATCGAACTTGGCTTCAAGCCGAAGGTTGTCGAGAAAGTTGACCTTGATTTCCATGGGGGGATTACCAGAATAACGGGCTAGACGATTTGGCCGCCATTATCCGGTATTTCAGCCGTAAGTCTTGCGGGCATCGTACTTATGTCCACACCGGCGATGGATGGATCAGTCGAGTATCAGGTGCGGCAAAAACCGGCTTGAATCCTTGGTGATCAAACTGTTGTCTTCCCGCACGCCAATACCGGCCGCCTGATCGCCGATCACCCAAGAGCCAACCAGCGTAAAGCTCTCGCCAAACTTCGGCAGCGGGGCGAACTCCTGAAGGATAAACGGCGCGTCGGTGTAGGGACCGTCCTCTTTCACGATCAGACCATCAGCGGTTTGCAGCTCGATGTTGGCGCCTTCTCGAGAAAAAAACGGTTTGCGCACCCAACCTTTGGGTACCGCTTTGCCCGGGTAGGTATCCAGGTGCGCCGCGAGCAGATTCGGGTGACCTTTGTTGAACTCCCACAGCAGCGGCAGGATGCCCTTGTTGGAAATGATCGACTTCCAGGCCGGTTCGAAAAACTGTGTATCGCTCTGAGCAATCGCTCCACCAAAGGGTTCGTGGAAGATGAATTCCCAGGCATGCAGCTTGAACAGGTGAGGAATCCAGCGATCTTCTAAATCGACGAAACGTCCTTCATTGGTGAGGCCAATGTCTTCGAGGTCGATATGCCGTGATTCGATGCCGACCTTTTCCGCGATCAAGCGCAAGTAGTCGGTGGTGCCTTTGTCTTCGACCGAGTCTTTCATCGAGGCGAAATAGAAGGGCTGTTTGAGCTGCAGCTGGGCAAAAGCCTGATGCAGCTTGGTGTCGATGCTGTTGAACTGGTCGGCATGCTTGGGCAGCAAGCCGCGTTCGATGCATTGCTCCAGCCAGCCCCACTGAAACGCCGCGGCCTCATACAGGCTGGTCGGCGTATCGTAGTTGAGTTCCAGCAACTTGGCCGGCCCGCTGCCGTTGTAGGAGAAATCCATGCGCCCATACAGGTGCGGGTGGCCTTCGAGCCATGAAGTGCGAACCATATCGAAGAATGGCGCTGGAATGCTCAGGCGCTCCAGCAGCTCCTCGCTCTGAACCACGCGGGCCACCAGGTCCATGCACATGTCATGAAGCTCGGTGGTCGGGTCTTCGAGATCGTTCTCGATCTGTTTAAGCGTGAACTGGTAATACGCGCTCTCGTCCCAATAAGGTTCGTCGTCGATGGTATGGAACAGAAAGCCGAGACTTTCGGCGGTCTGTTTCCAGTCATGACGCTCGGCGCAAAGGATTTTCTTCATGGCCCTGTTTCCTTAACTGCTCGAACCGCCAGAACTCTTGCTTGATCCACCCCAGCCACTGCGTGCACTGGCCTGGCTGCCGAAGCCGCCGCGAGAGGTGGCCGAGGCCACAGACGCCGCCTTGCTGCGGGTAATGGTGTCGCTGTAGCTGCTGGTGCCGTACCGCACCTGATTGGACCTGTTGAAGGTTGAACCTGACGATACCCGCTGACTGAGTGTCGAGGACGAGTAGCTGCCGCGATCATCGCGATAGCGGTAGACCGGTTCGGAGTAAAAACTGTTGCGGTTGTTGCTGAGCATGTTGCCGATCAACAGCCCGGTCAGCAGGCTGCTGCCGGAGAATCCCGACCCAGCGGCAGTCGCTTCCGAAGCGGGTAATTTTGACTTGGCTGCGTCTACTTCGGATTGCGTCACTTCGCCATCGGCACTCAGCTCGAAACCGCCGAGCTTGGGGATGAACTTGCCGGCGGAATCCTGCTGACACCAGTCGGCGACAAAGTCGGCGTCGCAATCAGCCTGGTTGTCGTACACCGGCGCAATGCTTCGATGCTGGGTCATGGCCTTCATGTAGGCGTCAGAACAGATATCGACCGGGAGCTTTTCATCCGCGCACTGCTGAACGGACTGGAAGTTGTATTTTTTGTGTATCTCGTAGGTTTTTTCCGTTGGCCCGCAGCCTGAGATCGCCATGGCGACCGACGCGGCCAGGGAGAGCTGAACGTACTTGCTTCGTTTCATCGGGATCTCCGTGGCGCAATCAGTTCTGGGAAGGGGTCATGCACGCGGCGTTCAACATGCCGACGCTGATGGCCACTGCCGCGACATAGATGCCCGCGGCGATTTCGCCCTTTTTAATGCGTTCAGAGGCGCCTTTGAGCACCAGGCTGGTCATCAGGAACGCCAGCAGTTGTACGAAAGCGGCGATCACTGCCCAGACGACGAAATCCAGAAGGCTGATCGAGTAGGCAATCACATTGCTGGCCGGAATGGCGAAGCCGATGATGGCGCCACTCAGCGCGATCGCGGCCGCAACGTTACCCGAACGGATCAGTTCGAACTCTCTGTGCGGGGTGATTCGGGTGTAGATGAACTGGAACAGCGCGAACAGCACGGCGGCGCCGAGGATGTACGAAACAAACCCGAGCACGGCGGCTTTGTTCAGGGAGATGGAGAGCGCTTCAAGCATGGACTTCTTCCTTTTTAAAAAGTGTTCAGGTCAGTGGTGTACAGCGAAATGCCCAGCGAAGTGCTCAAGCTGATGGTGCCTTCGGCGTCTTCTTCGACGGAAAACAGCAGGAATTCCCGGCGATCGGTCAGGCCGGTTTCGCGGGCGTACAGCATCGAACGGTGCTCGATGCTGTAGGACTCATCCGGGTTTTTCAGGTGTTCGCTCAGTGCCACCAGTTCTGTCTGGCCGCTCTCGGTGCCCCATTCGCGGGTGTATTCGACGCCGTTGTGGGTGTAGGTCGGCAGGCCGATCAGGCTTTGAGGACCGGCCAGTCGACGCAGCTCCGCTTCACTGTTGATGGTGACGTAACTGAGGTAATTGAACAGGATCACCGACTCGACCTGTCCGGCGATGTCACCGGTGGTGTGCACTTGCAGCCAGTAGTCTTCGTCGTTCATGTAATAGCGTGACAGCCAGGTCGACTGCCCGAGATCAACAGTGCCAGCGCTCCAGATCTGTTGGGAGCCAGGGATGACCACGGTGGTGTTACCGTCGAGCAACAACTTCAGGGTGGTGTCGAACATCACCTCTTTGCCCAATGCCAGGCCCAGCGGGCCGATGGCGGGCAGGGTTTCGTTGGCTGTCCATTTCGATTCTGTATTCGCTTTCGGGGCCTCAAGCCCCATCAACTGTTTAAACCATCCCATTGGTGATTTCCTTGAGGCGAGTGGAGGCGATGTAGAAGAGCTCGCCGCCCTCAACGCGAGTGGCGCCGGGCGGGTTGATCGAAGGCTGTCGGGCGCCTTTGGCGCGGTAGCCGATAAGGGTAGCGTTGTGGCGCTCTTTCATCTGTGCGTACAGATCGCCGAAGGTTGCTTCAAAAGTCTCGGGCAGTCTCATCAGGTATTGGGTAGCGCCTTGACCCACGCACAACAGTTCATTGATGACCACTGATGAGCCCGGATCCTGAGAGGCGCGCACCAACATTTCGATGGCCATGCTTGAGGTGCATTCCAGGCTGGGCGCGTAGGCGCTGGCGAGCGCAGCGATTTCACTTTCATTGAAGTGGGCGACCACATGCCCGACAGGGCTCAGTTGATTGACCGCCAGCACGGTGGCCAGGGTCAGATCGTCTGAATGGGTTCGCACCAGGACGCGTTCGGCACCGGGAACGCCGGCCCGCAGCAAAAGCGCGGCAGAGGACAGGCTTTCGCCTTTGATAAAGTTCGCTTTGCCCGGCATGGGATTTTCTTCGAGGTCGCAATCGCAAATGACGATCAGGTTGTCATTGGAGGTTTCGTCCTGCAGTAACAATTCAATGACCCGCTCGCTGGATGCGCCTTCCCAGCCGATGAGAACGGTATGGCCGACCTTGCCGGTGAAATCGCCTTTGCCCTTCATGCCTTTTCTCCATACATCGATGACGCTGCTGGTGGTTTTGCCGATGGCTGCCGTCAGCAGCGCAATGCCCCCGAGCATGACCCAGGTAGCCACGAAAATTCGTCCCGCCGATGTCTGCGGCGCGAGATCGCCATAGCCGACGGTGAGCGTGGTGGTGAGATAGAAGTAGGTAAACGTGGCGGGGGCGATGAGGTGTTGTTCGCCCAGAAGCACCAGGCCGATATAGGCCGTGCTCAGGTGTATGCCCAACGCAATGGCCAGGCCTGCCCAGCCGAACCGATGGAAGAAGGACGAGGCGTACGTGCGCAATAAAAGGAAAATCGACATTACATCCCTGACTCCATGGGGGGCTCATTCCTGGCGACGTAATCGCTCTGGCGTCTAAGTGCTCAAATGCGGTTACCGGGCGGCATTAAACCTGCTGCGCGGCGTAGATAACAGTACCTTGGCTGCAATAAATCCGGCGATCGCACCAAAGATATGCCCTTCGAAGGACATGCCTTGGCGAGGAAAGAAGCCAAAAATCAGGCCGCCATAGAGCAGGACCACGACACTGGCCGTTATCAGGTTGCTCCAACTCCTCTGGAACCAGGCGCGCGACAGGAGGTACGCCCACAGCCCGAATACCCATCCGCTGGCGCCGATGTGCACGCCTGCAAAACCGAACAACCAGACCAGCGAACCGCCCAACAGAATAATGATGGCGCTGACGGCCATGAACCGGCTGAGCCCTTCGACAATGACCAGGGTACCGAGGATCAAAAACGCAATCAGGTTGGTGCTCAGATGCGCAAAGGACCCGTGCAAGAAAGGCGAGGTGATGATGCCGACCAGTCCCTGCAGTGTTCTCGGCACCAGGCCGAAGGCAATAAGGCTGTGGCCAGTCGCCACATTGAGCAGTTGCAACGCGACCATGAAGAGGGCCACGCCTGCGATTGTCTTGAACCCCTTCAGGGCATCCATCCGTGACCTCGACTCAACTCGACTCGACGAAAATTGAAACGCAACCCATTGTGGGAGCGAGCCTGCTCGCGAAGCGTTTTGTCAGGCAACATTGATGTCGACTGACACTCCCTCTTCGCGAGCAGGCTCGCTCCCACAGGTTATGCATCCGGCACTTGAGTCGATTACTCAGCCGATTTTTTCTTCAGGCGTTCCAGAATCGCATTGGCGCTGCCTTCGTTCGGCGTGATGCCGGCTTCGCGCAGCTTGCGCTCCAGGTCGGTGCCGGTCGACGCATCGGCCAGTTGGTCCTGGGCTTCCAGTTCAGCGGCGCGTTGTTGCTGCTTGGCTTGCAGGCGGTTCAGCGTACCGACGGCGGTTTCCAGCTTGCCGTTGGCGCCGCCACTGGCGATCGAAGCACTGACCTGGGCTTTCTGTACGCTTTCACGCGCCTTGGCCATGTCCACTTGCTGACGCAGGCTTTTGATGCGGCTTTCAGCCTTGGTGATGTCTTTGCGCATGTTGTCCGCGTAACCGCCGAATTCGGTGGCCTGCTTTTGCTCGACATCCAGTTCGTTGGTCAGGGTAGAAATGGCTTCGGCCACTTCCAGTGCCAGGTCTTCGCGGTTGGCCTGGATCGCGGCCAGGGCCTTGGATTCCAGGTCCTTGATCTTGGCGTTGTGCTCGCTGACGCGATCAGCCGACAGTTTGTGCTTGGCCATGATGGTGACCAGCTCACGCTTGGCGTTGGCCAGCGCGCTGTCAGCATCACGAATTTCCTGGTCGAGGATGCGCAGGGCCTGTTGGTCGACGATCGATTCGCCGACTTCGTTGGCACCGCCACGCAGCGCGGTGAACAATTTGCTCCAGATGGACTGAGTCATTGGATATTTCCTGTTCCCGAAAAATTAGATGAAGAAACGTTCAAAGGCTTCGCTGGCGCGCTGGACGTTGTCGACGAGGGTTTTGACCTCGGTCACGACGTTGGTCAGGCTGGAGTCGGAGCTCAGTGCGCCGAACATGTTGTAAACGACCTGCCCGTTGGGCATCGACTCGATACCGATCGAGGACAGCGGGAACATTTCCCGGCTACGCAGAACGGCGTCATTGAATGCCGGTACGTCGTTGATGGACTCGACATCGACCAGAACGGTATCCACGATGACCTGATCGCCAACCACCGCGATGTAAATCGGCAAGCCACCGAAATCGTTCATTTCCAGCTTGATGCTGGACTCGGAGCCTTGAACGAGGGAGAGGGTGATGTCGTTCGAAACCACTTCGTCGAGGGCCTGAAGGGCGCTGTAGAGGCGATCGATATTCCAGTTATTACCTGCGCTCATGTAATTCTCCGACATGAATGAGCCAGCCAGAATCGGTTGGCGTAGCTGTTTCTCCATCTGCTTGAGCAGGCTTCGGTTTTCGGGAAGCACCCAAGTCTCGTGTTTCACATAACCGGCGGCACCCAGGCCCGCGCGCATCTGCTTCATGTAGAAGCTGGATGGTTTTTTTGCGGACGGTTTCGAGCGCTCTCCCTTTTGGCTCGCTGAATCGGTGACAGATCCGGTAGGCGGATCTGATGGAGAGCTGCTTTTCATGATGCTGACCCCGTTGTGAAAAACTCACGCGTGAGAAACACTACAGGCAATTTTTGCGGACCTCAATAGCTCACGCGTGAGATTTTTTCGACTGTTGCACAGGTGTATGACAAAAGAAGGTCTATCACTCAATGCCAGTCAGTTAAGCCCGCTCCCACAGGTTCCTCATCTTAATCAGCCAGAAAATCGTCAGTGGACACCACGCTGGCATAAGCAAAACCCAAGGCCGACATAAAGGCGGCATGAACGTGGGCGGCCGGGACGGTGACGCCATTGAATTCCAGGTCACGGGTGGCGCAGGCATCGTGGACGACGGTAACGGTGTAACCCAAGTCGGCCGCGGCTCGGGTGATGCCGTCGATGCACATGTGACTCATGCTCCCGACCACCACCAAGTGCTCGATGCCTTGCTGGTCGAGGATGGCTTCCAGTTCGGTCTCGCGGAACGAGTTGACGAAATGTTTGAGCACCACCGACTCGTCAGCGCGGTTGAGGACTTTGGGGTGCAGCTTCGCGCCGTTGGAGCCCGGCGCGAAGAACGGTGCGGCGTCGGAGGTGAATTCGTGGCGGATGTGCACCACCTGATCGCCGGCCTCGCGAAACGCCTGAATCAACCGTGCGGCGTTGTCCGCTGCGGCGTCGGCGCCCACCAGCGGCCACTTGCCCTGAGGGAAGTAGTCGTTTTGGATATCGACTACGATGAGTGCTTGTTTGGCCATGGGTGTTTCCTCGAAGTGTGTATTGGGCGTGGCATCAAGTATTGGGTTTAGCGGGCGGCTCGAGGATTGGCCGCACCGACAATAGCAGGGGGAAAACTGACAATGGGTGTAGAAAGGGCAGTCGCCGAACTGGGAGTGCTGATCTATCCCGGTGCGCAGATGGCGGCGGTGCATGGGCTGACGGACCTGTTCGGCGTGGCCAACCGGATCGCCGCCGAGCATCAGGCGGCGCAGCTGCCGTTGCTGCGGGTCAGTCACTGGCAGGTCGATGGCGATCAAGTGCCCGAGCGGGTCTATGATTCTCATCCCGGCCCGGCCGGCGCATTGGTCGCCGTGTTGATCCCTCCCTCGATCGGAGGTTTTTCCGAGGGTCAGGCGCCCCAAGGGTTGATTCGCTGGCTTCGTCAGCAACATGCCAACGGTGCGACCCTCGGCGGGGTCTGCGTGGGTTCTATACTGTTGGCCGAAAGCGGCCTGCTCGATGGCCGTAGCGCGACTACCCACTGGACCTCGGCCAAGGCTTTCGCCGAGCGTTATCCGGCGATCAAGCTCAAGGCCGATACGCCCATTGTCGACGATGGCGACCTGATCACCACTGCCGGGTTGATGGCCTGGTCAGAGCTGGGGTTGCGATTGGTGAACCGCTTGCTCGGGCCGAGCATTGCCACCGGCACGGCGCGGTTTCTGGTGGTGGAACACAGCGACAGCGCGAGCGAGTGTGGCAGTAACTTTTCACCGATTCTCAACCATGGCGATGCGTCGATTCTCAAGGTCCAGCATTGGCTGCAAAGCACCGGGGCGACCGATGTCTCGTTGGCGGCGATGGCCGAGCGGGCGGGGCTGGAAGAGCGCACCTTCCTGCGGCGTTTTCGTGCGGCAACCGGGTTGAAACCCACCGAGTACTGCCAGCACCTGCGAGTCGGCAAGGCGCGGGAAATGCTCGAATTCACCAACGGCACCATTGATCACATTGCCTGGACCGTGGGTTACCAGGACCCGAGTGCGTTTCGGGCAACGTTCAAAAAGATTACCGGGCTGGCGCCGAGTGATTACCGTGGGCGGTTTGGTGTGTCTGCGACCGCGGCAGTGGCTCGGTAGCGAGCATTACCACAGATCTAAAAATGTGGGAGCAGGTTTTGAGTCGTGCAAAATGCCGGGAGCATTGAAAGGTGTCGTGCAGAATAAAACAGGCCTTGTGCTACCACCTATTTCGCAATTGGCTGATTTAAAAACTATTTTTCTCCAGCCGCCATTGGCCTGATCTCTGCACCTCCTTCAGCTACATTTATCAGACGTAGATTGAAGGGGAACGCATGACCCCAACAAACCGCAAGAAACTGGTACTCGCCCATTCAGTGCGACCCAGTGCCTCGCTACACGAAGTCGAAACCAATCGCGCGTTGGCCCGTTGGCTGGCGCAGGTCGTCGGGCTCGAATATGGCGGCAGTTACGACCCGCAGCTGCATAGCGGCCGGGATATTTATCTGTTGCCGACCCAAACGCTGGTGGGCGTTGCTGCCGCCCGGCAACTGGGCGTCAAAGGGCCGGAGGATTTGTGGGGCGGTTACGTCGACCACGATTTCATCTGCACCAAAGCCATCAGCCATGGGTTGTTGAATCGCTATGCGTTCGCGCCCGAAGGCTGGTCGTCGTTGTTTTCCGACCGGGTACGCAGCGTCGTGCTCGATGGCCTCAGCGTGTTCTCCCTGGAGGATGCTCGCCCGGCGGCGGAGCACCTGCTCTACAGCGGTCCGATCCGCATGAAACCTATTCATGCCTGCGCCGGACGCGGTCAGGAAGTAATCAAAAGCCTCGACCAGTTCGACGCCATCCTTGCTCGCCCCGATGCCAAAACATTGTTCACCGAAGGTGTGGTGCTGGAACAAGACTTGACCGAGGTGGTCACCCATAGTGTCGGTCAGAGTTTTATCGGCGACAAAGTGCTGAGTTATTGCGGTGATCAATACTTGACCGAAGACGGTCAGGGCGAGCAGGTTTATGGAGGGTCCAATCTGTTGGTGGTGCAGGGTTATTACGAGGACCTGCTGGCGCTGGAACTACCGGAAGACACGAGGCTGGCGATCCAGCAAGCGCAGGTATTCGACAGCGCGGCCGATGAAGCCTACCCCGGTTTCTACGCCTCGCGGCGCAACTACGACATCGCCCAAGGGCTGGATTGCGACGGCAAACAACGCAGCGGCGTGCTCGAACAATCCTGGCGCCTGGGCGGTGCCAGCAGTGCTGAAGTCGCGGCACTGCAGAGCTTCGTCAACAACCCCGGCTTGCGAGCGATTCGCGTGTCGTCGATCGAAACCTATACCGATCAACCTCTGCCGGCCAACGCCATTGAGGTCTACCGCGGGTCAGCGGAACACAGTGACTTTCTTCTCAAGTACGTAACGGTCAAATCCTATGACGGCTAGAAGCGAAACCATTCAGATCGACATTGACGAAGAACAGATGAGCGGAACCTTCCTCAGCCCCAAATCGAAAGTCCCGGGTGTGCTTTTTGTTCATGGCTGGGGTGGTAGTCAGGAGCGCGACCTGGAGCGCGCCAAAGGCATCGCCGGGTTGGGTTGCGTGTGCCTGACATTCGACTTGCGCGGCCATACTGGCGGGACCGGTATTCCGTTATCTCGGGTAACCCGCGAAGACAATCTGCGTGACCTGTTGGCAGCCTACGACCGCTTGCTCGCCCATCCGGCGCTCGACACGTCGGCGATCGCCGTGGTCGGAACCAGTTATGGCGGTTATCTGGCCTCGATCCTGACGTCGTTGCGCCCGGTGCGCTGGCTGGCGTTGCGGGTGCCGGCGTTGTATCGAGACGACTTTTGGCACACACCCAAGCGTGAGCTGGACAAGCTCGATTTGCGCGATTACCGCAGCACGCGGGTCAGCGCCGACAGCAATCGCGCGCTGCATGCCTGTTCGCAATTTACCGGGGATGTGTTGCTGGTGGAGTCCGAGACGGACGCCTATGTGCCCCACGCGACCATCATGAGTTACCGCGCGGCGTGTCAGCAGACCCACTCGCTGACTCACCGGATTATCGACGGTGCCGATCACGCCTTGAGCGAGCCTGTCTCACAACAGGCGTATACCAGCATTCTGGTGGGCTGGATCACGGAAATGGTGGTGGGCGAGCGGTTGAGCATTATTCAGTCGAGTTGAGATTTGCGGTGTTCTTGCGATCATTCGCGAGCAGGCTCGCTCCCACATTAGACCGCGTTCAGACAGGCAACGCGGATCAAATGCAGGAGCGAGGTTGCCCGCGAAGGCGTCATCCCCCAACGCCACACCTCACCCCGGTTTTTTCGAAATCCGCAACGACTTGGCCTTGGCCTCCACCACCAGGTACATCACCACGGTAATCAGCAGTGGCAGCAGGAAATAGATCGCCCGATAAGCGAGCAACCCCGCCACCAGACTTCCTCGTGAGGCCTCGTGTTGCAGCAACGCCACGAACACCGCCTCCAGCACGCCGAGCCCGGCCGGAATGTGGGTAATAACTCCGGCAAAGGCGCTGATCAGCAACACGCCCAGCACCAGCGGATAGTCCAGCTTGCTCGGCAGCAGGGTGAAGATTACCGCCGCCATCAGCGACCAGTTGAGCGCGCCGAGGGCCAGTTGCAGGACCGCCATGTGCAGCGACGGCAGATTGATTTCCACGCCGCGAATCGACCATTGCCGTCGCCTGGAAAACCGACAGGCGGCCAGATACCCCGCGCTCAACAGCAGCAATAACACGCCCACGCCTTGCAGGGCACCGCTGCTCAGTTTCCAGCCTGGCGGCATTCGCACCAGTCCGCTGCTGAACACTGTGCCGGCAATCACCATGTAGCCGAACCAATTGGTCGCCAGGCTCAGCCCGAGGATTTTCGCGATGTTGCTTTTGCTCACGCCGAGCCGCGAATACAACCGATAACGCATGGCGACCCCGCCGACCCAGGCGCTCAGGTTAAGGTTGAAGGCATAGCTGATGATGCCCACCGGCAGGATCTGCCGCCAAGTCAGGTCCTGCCGGATGTAAGTACGGCCAATCAAGTCGAAACAGGCGTACACCAGAAAACTCATCAACGTCAGTCCGGACGCGATGATCAGTGTGCGCACCTTGAAATCGGCCAGGGTATCGAACACTTCGCCCCATTCGATGCGTTGGGCAAGCATCGTGAACAGCACGATCAACGCCAGAAAAAACAGCATCGTCAGCGGCTTTTTCCAGCGGTGCCAGTGGGATTTTCGCGGTGTGTCGGAGTGAGGGGCAGGCTGCGCATCAGAATGACTCATGCCTTATCGCTCCCGGTCGGATGGATGAAGGGTTTCAGGCGCGGTTTATGCGCCGGCAGCCAACCGGCCCACGCCGGGAAATGCCGCAGGAAGTGAAACACCAGAAAACCAATGGTCATGTGCCAGACCCGTCCGCGAGGCGCCTTGTCCGCCGACATGACCTTGCAGTGGTTGCTGCTTAATTCGTCGAGACGCTCGAACAAGTCGCGGTTGAAGGCACGGTCGCGGATCAACACGTTGGCCTCCAGGTTCAGCGACAGGCTCAGCGGGTCGAGGTTACTTGAGCCTACGGTGCTCCAATCCTCGTCGACCAGGGCGACTTTGCCATGCAGGGGACGGTCGCAATATTCGTAAATCGCTACCCCGGCCCGCAGCAGATAGTCATAGGTCATGCGCGCGGCGAGCCGGGCCACCCGCAAATCCGGTTGCCCCTGAAGAATCAGGCGCACCTCGACCCCTCGGCGCGCCGCGTTGCGGATCTCCCGCAGCAGCCGATAGCCTGGAAAGAAGTAGGCGTTGGCGATCACCACGCGATGCCGGGCACTGCGCACGACCTGCAAGTACACCTCTTCGATATCGCCCGGGTGTTCGCCATTGTCGCGATACACCAGCCGTACCTGACCATCATGATCGCTGACCGCCAGTTCCGCGCGCCTCTGTCTGCGGCGTTGCCACCAGTATTTGGCCCGGGCCGGGCGACCGCTTTGCAGCAAGGTGAAATGATGAATATCGGCCACCGCCGGGCCTTGCACTTCAACCGAATAATCCTGTTTGGCCTCGGGGCCGAAGTCGGCCAAATGGTCGGCGGAAAAGTTGATTCCGCCGAGGAACGCAATCGTGCCGTCGACCACCACAATCTTGCGGTGCAGACGACGGAACCAGTTGGTACGGATGCCAAAGTGACGCGGGGCGGGGTCGAATATTTGCAGGCGCACACCTGCATTGCTCAGGGCCGCGAGGTACTCCGTACTCAATTCGCCACAACCAAAACCGTCGAGGCTGACGGTGATGCGCACACCGCGTTGAGCCGCTTCAATCAGGATCTGTTGAAGCTCATTGCCGACCTTGTCCTCGAACACAATGAAGGTCTCCAGCAGGATTTCACTCTGGGCCTGGCGCAGCGCTTCAAACACCCGTGGAAAGTATTCCTCACCGTTCTCCAGCAATTGGACCCGGTTGTTACCGTGCCAACCGTATTCGACGTTAACGACCGCCGGCTCACGCACGGGCGGCGGTGTGGAAACGTGTTCGATCGTGGTTTTTTCCATCAATGGGCCGGTCATAGCTCGATCTCCACCGATAGCGGTGCATGGTCGGAAAGGTGTGACCAGGGCCGTGCCGCCAGTACTTGCGGATGGCTGGCCTTGAGGTTGCGCACGTAGATGCGGTCCAGGCGCAACGCCGGCAAACGCGCCGGGAAACTACGCGCCGGTTTGCCATGCAGTTCGGCAAAGACTTCACGCAAGCCGCAGGGCTTGAGCAGCGCATCAGCGCGCAGGCGCCAATCATTGAAGTCGCCGGCGATCACCACCGGGGCATCCTCCGGCAACTCTTCCAAACGTTGGGTCAGCAGCTTGAGTTGTGCCGTGCGGTGACTTTCGCGAAGCCCCAGATGGACGCAAATGGCATGCACTTCCCGGCCATCGCCGGGCATCCGCAGCACGCAATGCAGGATTCCACGGTTCTCATGGCCGTGGATGGAAACGTCGAGGTTGTCGTGACGAATAATCTGGAATTTCGACAACAGCGCATTGCCGTGATCGCCCGCCGGATAGACCGCGTTGCGCCCATAGGCAAATTGCGGCCACAAGGTATCGGCAAGGAATTCGTACTGGGGCATCGCCGGCCAATTGAGGTAGCGCTGCGGGTGATATTCGTGAGTGCCATGCACTTCCTGCAAAAACACCACGTCAGCGGACACACTGCGTACTGCTTCGCGCAACTCGGGCAGGATGAAGCGTCGGTTGAGCGCGGTGAAACCCTTGTGGGTGTTGACCGTCAGCACGGTGAAGCGGCTCACGGCGCTGATGATGGGTTGCTGTTCATCCGTTGTGCCGACCGGTTCGGGAACGCTCATGGCAGCACTCCTTCGGCAACTGGCTCACCGGGGGCGGTGGCAAGGTCCTTGTCGAGATGGAAACGCTCAAGCAGGCGGCGGGCATCGAAGGGCGCCCGGACCTTGATGTCGTTATCGAAATAGCAGAACACTTCCCGGGATCTGCGCGTCTTGGTTTTTTGCCGGGGCGCGATCAATTGCGGATCTGCCGGTTGCTGTCCGTGATACCAGGCATCGATCCGGTCGCCCCAGCGTTTCAGCGCTTGTGGGGTGTAACCGCTGGCGTAGAGCTCTTCGGCACCGTGCAGGCGCAGATAGACGAAATCACTGGTGAGGTCTTCGCGGTACGGCCATTTACCGGCGGTGTCGGCGATGACCAGCGCGGTGTTGTAGCGTTTGAGCAGACGGACAAAGGCGGGATCGACAAAGCTTTCGTGGCGAATTTCCACGGCATGGCGCAGCGGTTTCTTGCCGTAGGCCTTCATGCTGGCGTGACCGTTCAAGCGTGGCTCATGCTGGCGGGCGAGGGCGGCGGCTTGTTCCGTGTCGTGGGGTAATTGTTCGAGAAAGCTTTCGAACAATTCAGGGTCGAATTTGAAGTTGGGCGGAAACTGCCAGAGGATCGGGCCGAGTTTTTCCTTGAGTTCCAGCACCCCGGAGGCAAAGAAATTCGCCAGCGGCTTATGAATGTCCCGCAAGCGCTTGATGTGGGTGATAAAACGCGGCGCCTTGACGCTGAACACGAAGCCCGCTGGGGTTTCGTCGTACCACTGGGCATAACGTTCTGGCCGTTGCAGGGCGTAAAACGATCCATTGATTTCGATGCTGTTCACTGCCCGTGAAGCGAATTGCAATTCGCGCTTCTGGGTCAGCCCCTTCGGGTAGAACTCCCCCCGCCAAGGCGTGTAGCGCCAGCCTGAAATACCAATATGAATCGCCGCCATGTCGCCTCCCGTCTATGTAGCCCTCGGACAGCCTCTGTCTTTTGATGACTGCCGGGTGTACGAGAAAGTTTCGACGGGGGTACGGACGGTAAATCCCAAAAACGCCACACATCAAATAATGTGGGGCTTGCCCGCGATGAGGCCAGAACATTCAACATTGATGTCGACTGTTAGACCGCCATTGTGGGCAAGCCCGCTCCCACAAGGTCCATCAATGACCGGTGGCCATACGGGCCGAACCCTCAGCCGGTTCGGCATACACCGGACCCAATCGGTCAAGACGCCCGCTCCAGGCAGTCAGTCGTCCCGATGGCGAAAGCGCTGAGGGGCAGCGCGAGCAAGGCGATGGGCATGGCTGCAACTCCGGTGGGGATTGATGGAGCGCAGTGTCGGGGTTTGGGTCGTGCGGAAAAATACAGGGATGGGTATTTGATATTTGCGTGCTGGTCAAATATCGAGCGTCTGCCCATCAAACCCTGTAGTGAGGGGGCTTGCCCCCGTTGGGCTGCGAAGCGGCCCCAAAACCTGCCGACCAGTTCCTCCTGACCCACCGTATTGGCTGGATTTACGATTGCTTCGCAGCCGAACGGGGGCAAGCCCCCTCGCCACAAAGTATCTGTAGTGTTCGATATCTAATGGTCCAAAACCGAACTTGGCCGCCATTTGCCAATCAGTTCCTTACAGACCCTTGTGAAGGAGCTCCGCGTTTTGTTCAAGTTCAAGACCGCGATACTACTGGGGGCGTTGCTGTTTGTGGGCAGCAACGAACTGGAAGCCGCCACGTTGCCAGGCGTTGCCGCTGCAACTGAAGAGCCCGCCAAGGCTGAGCCGCTGGTCCAGGGAGGCCTGCTCGGGGCCATCAGCTCCAGCATCGACGACGTTCAGGACAAACTCGATCTCAACCAAAATCTGGTCGACGCCTGGCGTCTGCGCGCCGATCGGGCGGCGGATGAAGTGGACAAACTGGTGAATCAGCCATCGTCCCGTTCTTCCTGGGGCGTGGCCGCTGATTTCCTGTTGTTGTCCGGTGTGTGGCTCGGCACGTTTGCCTTGCTCACGGTACTCGGCGGCATTCTGGCCAGGCATTTGAACCTGGGCCGGTGGTTGCGAACGCGCGAGCGCAGCCAGGACCTGCTCAAGTATTTGATGCCTTTCACCTTGCCCGCCGTGATCTGTCTGCCGCTGACCCTCTACGTCAGCCATTTTCTGCAAGCTTCGGTCGGTCGCGCCCTCGCGCTGTGTTTCGCCTACGCCACCAGCAGCGGCATTTTCTCGACCTCGATGCTGCTCTGCGTGATCGTCATGTTCAATACCGGTCATAAGCGCCCGGCGGTGCAGATTATCCGTGACTACTGCCCCAGACCGCTGTTCATGATTGGCTTCCTTGCGGCGCTGAGCGATGCCTTGACCAGCCCGCAGATCGCCCGGCAATTGGGCGGCAACATCACCAGCAGCATCGCGGTCTTCACTGGGCTGTTCGCGTCGATCATCTTCGGTTTGCTGGTGATTCGCCTGCGTCGTCCGGTGGCGCATCTGATCCGTAACCGCCCATTGACCCAACGCCTCAAACAGCCCTCATTGCAAGAGTCCCTGCGAATCTTTTCGGGGCTCTGGTACTGGCCGATCCTGCTGATGGTGCTGGTCTCTGCGATCAACCTGATCGGCGTCGGCGAGGACAATCAAAAGGCCCTGCGCTGTGCGTTATTCACCACCGTACTGCTGATTGCGATGGTGTTTCTCAGCACGATTTTCCAGCACTTGTTCAAGACTCGCCGGGCCGAAGCGATCCAGCGCAGCAGTGCTTACAAGGAGCGGTTTCTCAGCTTGCTTCACGCCTTGCTGCGGATCGTCATGGCCGTGGCGTTCATCGAAATCCTCGGGCGAATCTGGGGCGTGTCGCTGTTCGAGTTTGCTGAACGCAACTCCGTGGGCCGAGCGATCAGTAATTCGTTAAGCAGTATCGGCATGATCTTTCTGGTGACGTGGTTGCTCTGGGTGGTGCTCGACACCGCGATTCAGGAAGCCTTGAAACCACCGGTCAGCAAACGCTCGGCGCGCCAGCCGAGCACACGGGTGAAAACCATCCTGCCGCTGCTGCGCAACGCGATCAAAATTATCCTGGTGGTGATTTGCGCGATCACCACCATGGCTAATCTGGGGATCAATGTTGCGCCGCTGCTGGCCGGTGCCGGGGTGGTCGGTCTGGCGATTGGTTTCGGCTCCCAGCAACTGGTGCAGGACGTAATCACCGGATTGTTCATCATCATCGAAGACACTTTGTCGATCGGCGATTGGGTGGTGCTCGATTCCGGCCACGCCGGCACTGTCGAAGGCCTGACCATTCGCACCCTGCGCCTGCGCGACGGCAAGGGTTTTGTGCACTCGGTGCCTTTCGGTCAGATCAAGGCCGTGACCAATCAATCGCGGCAGTTTGCATTTGCATTTTTCTCGGTGCAGTTCACCTACGACACCGATGTCGACAAGGCCATAGAACTGATCCGCGAAGCCGGGGATTCGATTCGTGACGATGCGTTTCTCAAGTACAACCTGCAAGGGCCGCTGGATGTGTTCGGGGTCGACAAAATGGACCTTAACGGCGTGGTGTTGACGGCGCAGTTTCGTACCGTGTCGGGTGGGCAATATGCGGTGAGCCGGGCGTTCAATCAGCGTTTGAAAAAGCTTGTGGATAACAGCCCATGGGTGCATTTCGCGCAGACTTATCCACAGCAGGTTTTGATCCCCAAAAGGCATGTGGATGAGCCAGAAGATGATGGGCCGACGCGGGAGGGTTCGCCGGTGTTGTTGCCGGATCAGCCGCGTACCCAATGATTTGTGTTGATGCGGATGGCCCTATCGCGGGCAAGCCCGCTCCCACAGTTTTTTCTGTTGTTCACAAATATTACATTCACAGAAGATCCCTGTGGGAGCGGGCTTGCCCGCGATGGGGCCGGTCCGGACAACATCAATGCCGGATCAGTTTGCTACGCACCTCGGCATTGGCCTGCTGATCCAGTTCCAGCCAGAACTGCTGCTTGCCGGCGATCTCGGCGGCGGCCGGTATGCCGTCGCGATACACCAGTCGATTGCTCGCCAGCGCCGGCACTTTCGCGCCTGGCAACAAGGTGCCGGCGAGGTTCAGTGGATCCACCCCGCACACCGCGATCAGACTTCCGTCGTGCGGTCGCCGCCTGACTTCGCGCAGCAAGGGAATCGCCTCGGGCAGCGCAAATTGTTCCCCCGCCAGACCACTGACAAACCGCCCGCCACGAATCTCGCCCCGAGCCTCGAGCCGATGGAATGTGCGCAGTAATTCTCGCCAACTCGGCAACCAGTCCGCCTCGCGTTCCAGCAAGCGCCAGAACACCACGCCGTAACGGCGCAGCAAGGTCATGGCGATGTGTTCCAACGTTTCTCTGGGGGTTGAAACCGGGCGGTGGTTATCCACAACCGGCGCGGCAGCACCGCGGCGCAGCAACGCCCAGCGTCCGGCATCGTCCATCCCGCCGACAAACGCTCCGCGCCCGCGTCGGCTGCTGCGATTCTGGCGTTTGCTGGCCGGGGTAATCAGCGCTCGCAGTCCGGCGAAGCTGTCGGCGTTAACCAGCCCGGCACCGACCAGTTCCTGCAAGGCGATTTCCAGTTCTGAGCGCAGCAGATGGGCTTCATGAATCAGCTCATCGAAAAACAGTGCGCCATGTTGACTGAGCGCTTCATGGACCTTTTGTGTTTTGGGCGACAGTTCGCTGACCGGTGTCTGCTCGGTCAAGCTGCTCCACAGCCCGACCTGACTGCGCGGCAGCAATAGAATCGGTGTGCTGCGCAATGCCGTGCTGGTGCTCTTGTTGCGTGTGGTCAGTCGGGTCCAGACCAGTTTGCCGCTGCGGCATAACTCATCCAGCCAGATCGCCGAATAGTCTTTGATACGCGCCGGCAGAATGTCGCTGTCCCACGCCGAAGCGGCGGCGGGGTAGCCTTCGAACTGGCTGATGATCGCCGGCAATACCGCGCGGCCCTGACCTTGGCTCGCGGCGGAAAGATGCTGCCAGTCGAACAGAAAACGCATGAAATCCTGCAACGCCACCGGCTCGATTTCCCGTCGCAGTCGTTTGACCGTGTAGCGATGAATCCGCGCCAGCAGATGCCGTTCACACCATTCTTCTTCAGGGGCGCCTGGGGTGAATTGTCCGCGCAGTACATAGCCTTCGCGCTCCAGTTGCGCCAAGGCCTGAGTGACTTGTATCGCCGGTAATCCAAGCGGTTCGGCAATCGCTTTCAGCGGCAACGGACCAAACGCACTGAGCCGTGCACGAATCAGTTCCAGCACTGCTTCGTCCGGCTCCCAGGTTTCATCGAAACCGGGCAATGCCTCCAACGGTGGAGCCAATGTGGCTTGTGGATAAATCGCCCGCAGGCAGGTCAGCCGTTCCAGCGCCAACCACAGCGATTGCGCGGCGTTGATCTGCAAACGGCTGGCGCGGCCACTGTCGGCCAGGGTATTCAGCCAATCGAGCCAATTCGGGTTGGCCTGAGCCTCGGCATCGGCGATGCACGCCAGGCTCATCAGCGCTTCGTGCATTTCATCAATGCCGGTTGGCGTAGGCCAGGCTTCATCACGCACCGCGGTAATCGCCTCGGCGTCCAGCGCACCGAGATCATCGGTGGACTGCGGATCACTCCAGCGACGGCTGAGCACTGCCTGAGTACGGCGCTCTTCCAGCGGAGCATCGTCGAGAAAGGTGTAGGGGCGGGCGCTGAGAATCTCCGCCGCCAGTGGCGAAGGTGCTGGCAGATCACGGCTGATCAGGCGGATGTCGCCCTGTTCCATGCGCCGCAACAATGCCAGCCAGCCTTCGCTGTCCATGGCTTCGTGCAGGCAATCGTCGAGGGTTTGTTCCACCAGCGGATGATCGGGAATCTCGCGCTCGCCGGCGAGGTTTTCCACGCAGGCGATCTGATCGGGAAACACGCTGGCAATCAGGTCTTCGCTTTTCATCCGCTGGATCTGCGGCGGTACTTTGCGTCCGCCGCTGTAACGCGGCAGTGCCAAAGCGACCCCTGCGTTCCAGCGCCAGCGCACGCCGAACAGTGGCGCCTCAAGCACCGCTTGAATCAAGGTATGTTCGGCACTGTTGCTGTGCAGATAACGCCAGACGTCCTCCAGTTCGAAGCTGTGACCGGTGGACAGCGACAACACGATGGCGTCCTCGCTGGCTGCGGCTTGCAATTCGAAGTTGAAGGTGCGGCAGAAACGCTTGCGCAGGGCCAGGCCCCAGGCGCGGTTGATGCGGCTGCCGAACGGCGAATGGATGATCAGCTGCGTACCGCCGGACTCGTCGAAAAACCGCTCCATCAGCAGCGTGTCTTGCGACGGTAAGGCGCCGAGGGCCTGCCGTGCCCGGGCCAGGTAATCCACCAGTTGCTCGGCACTGGCGAGATTCAAGCCGAGGGTGTCGGTCAGCCAGTCGACGGCCGGCTGCAAGTTGCCGGGCGTGGCGCCGAGTCGCTCATCGAGTTGCGCTTGCAGGCGGGCCACGGCGAATGACAGTTCATCACTGCGCCCGGGTGCTTCACCGAGCCAGAACGGAATGGTTGGCGGTTGTCCCTGAGCGTCTTCGACCCGGACCTTGCCGGTTTCGACCCGCAGGATTCGATACGACGTATTGCCCAACTGAAAGATATCCCCGGCGATGCTTTCCACCGCGAAGTCTTCGTTGACGCTGCCGATGTTCAGCCCTTGAGGCTCCAGCAAAACGCTGTAGTCGGCGTTGTCCGGAATCGTCCCGCCGCTGGTCACGGCAGTCAGCTTGGCGCCTCGACGGCCGCGCAGGGTGCGGCTTACGGCGTCCCGGTGCAGATAAGCGCTGCGAATACCCATGCGCCCGTTGTAGCCTTCGGCGAGCATTTGCAGCAGTGCCTGATAGTGCTTTTCGTCGAGCGTGGCGTAAGGCGAGGCGTTGCGCAGCATTTCCAGCAGCGCCTGTTCCTGCCATTCCTGGCAGCTGACCTCGGCGATGATCTGCTGGGCCAGCACGTCCAGCGGCGCTTCGGGGATCAGCAACGTGTCGAGTTCACCACGGCGGACGCAATCGAGCAGGGCGGCGCATTCGATCAGGTCGTCGCGGGTGGTGGCGAATAAACGGCCCTTGGGCGTGCCGCCAACCTGGTGCCCGGAGCGGCCGACCCGTTGCAGAAACCCGGCAATCGAGCGCGGTGAAGCGATCTGGCACACCAGATCGACGTCGCCGATATCGATCCCCAATTCCAGCGAAGCAGTGGCGATCAGCACTTGCAGTTCGCCGCGCTTGAGCCGTTGCTCGGCGTCCAGGCGAAACTCTTTGGCCAGGCTGCCATGGTGGGCCGCTACCGCGTCCTTGCCGAGGCGTTCGCTCAAGTGTCGACTCAGGCGTTCGGCCAGACGCCGGGTGTTGACGAAAATCAGCGTGGTCCGGTGTTCACGGGCGAGGGCGGCGAGTCGGTCATAGACCAGTTCCCAGACGTCGTTGGCCATTACCGCCGACAACGGCACGGGCGGCACCTCTATATCGAGATCCCGTGGGCGGGCGTGGCCGATGTCGATGATTTCGCAGTCGCGATCACGGCCGACCAAAAAGCGCGAGACCGCTTCGATGGGTTTTTGCGTGGCGGACAGGCCGATACGCACCAGCGGCTGCGAGCAAAGCGCCTGCAAACGCTCCAGGCTCAGGGCCAGGTGGCTACCGCGTTTGCTGGCGGCAATGGAGTGGATTTCGTCGACGATCACCGTGTGGGTGGTGCCGAGCATTTGCCGTCCGGAGTCGGAGCCGAGCAGCACGTAAAGGGATTCCGGGGTGGTCACCAGAATGTGCGGCGCGGTTTTGCGCATGGCCGAGCGATCTTTTTGCGGCGTATCGCCGGTGCGCACGGCGGTGCTGATCGACACGTCGGGCAAGCCCATCACCCGCAACTGTTCGGTAATGCCGGCCAGCGGATTTTGCAGGTTGATCTGGATGTCGTTGGACAGCGCCTTGAGCGGTGAAACGTAGACCACCAGGGTTTCGTCCGGCAGGCCGTCCGGGCTCTCCAGGCCACGATGGACCAGATCGTCGAGCACGGCCAGAAACGCGGTAAGGGTTTTGCCGGAACCGGTGGGCGCGGCGATCAGGGTCGAACGGCGCTGGCGGATCAACGGCCACGCCCGGGCCTGGGCGGCGGTGGCCGTCGCGAAGGTGTTGCTGAACCAGGCGCTGACGGCGGGGTGAAAGCCTGCCAGAGCAGCGTCCGTGGGGATGGGCAGATTCATGTCCTGATTTATGCGGGCGAGTCGGGGAAGATGCAAGTACCGCTCACGACCTTTGCCGGCCTTTAGGGCCCCATCGCGGGCAAGCCCGCTCCCACAGTGTTCTCTGTTGTTCACAAATGTTGCATTCACAGAAGATCCCTGTGTGTGCGGGCTTGCCCGCGATGAGGCCAGTAGCAGCACCACAATTCCCAGGGATCTACACTTTACGGATGACGGTTGCGCACTAAACCCGCAAAATGCAACGATTCCGGCAATTATTGAGGACATCGCCTGCGGGCGCTGTCGATAAAGCCATCGTTCCAATCAGACTGGGCCTGCTGACTCTATGCGAATGCGCCTTATGTTACTGGGCGGCGGAAATGCCCTTGGGCAGGCGCTGATTCGCCTCGGTGCGGAGGAAGACATCGGTTTCCTCGCCCCCCGCCCACCGCAAGACGGCTGGGACGCCGCGAGCCTGACGCAACTGCTCGACGATACTCGTCCGGATGCGTTGATCAATCTCGCCTATTACTTTGACTGGTTCCAGGCGGAGGCCGTCAGCGAACAGCGTCTGGCCGGGCAGGAGCGAGCCGTCGAACGGCTGGCCGAGCTGTGCCAGCATCACAACATTGTGCTGCTGCAACCGTCGAGTTATCGCGTGTTCGATGGCTCCCGGGCGACCGCTTACAGCGAAAAAGATGAACCGGTACCGCTGGGCCTGCGTGGTCAGGCCTTGTGGCGAATCGAACAAAGCGTACGGGCCACCTGTCCGCAGCACGTACTGCTGCGTTTCGGCTGGCTGCTCGATGACAGCCCCGACGGTACCCTCGGGCGATTCCTGAGCCGGGCCGAGAAAGCTGAAGAACTGCTGATGGCCGATGACCGCCGCGGTAATCCGACGCCGGTGGACGATGCCGCCCGGGTGATCATTTCGGTGCTCAAGCAACTCGATTGTTCCGCGCCGCTGTGGGGCACTTACCACTACGCCGGGCATGAGGCGACCACGCCGCTGGCACTGGGGCAGGCGATCCTTACCGAAGCACGGGCCCTGCATCCGCTGGCCATTGAAACACCGACCGCCCAGGCTCACGCCGCGCGGCCCGACGCCGCCGAAGAACCGCAACACGCGGTGCTGGCCTGCAAGAAAATTCTGCACACTTTCGGGATCAAGCCTCGCGCCTGGCGCGCGGCACTCCCGGGCTTACTGGATAGGTTTTATCGCCATGGCTGACAGCCCTGTTTTAATCACCGGCGGTGCCGGTTTCATCGGTTCGCACCTGACTGACGCCTTGCTTGCCAAAGGGCATTCGGTGCGCATTCTCGATGACCTCTCTACCGGCAAACGCAGCAACCTGCCGCTGGACAACCCCCTCGTCGAACTGATCGTGGGCGACGTCGCCGATGCCGCTCTGGTGGCGCAGGCAATGGTCGGTTGCAGCGCTGTGGCGCACCTGGCCGCGGTGGCCTCGGTGCAAGCTTCGGTGGATGACCCGGTAAAAACGCATCAGAGCAATTTCATCGGCTCGCTGAATGTCTGCGAAGCCATGCGTCAGACCGGCGTTAAACGAGTGCTGTACGCGTCCAGCGCAGCGGTCTACGGCAACAATGGCGAAGGCGAGTCGATTGACGAAGACACGCCCAAGGCACCGTTGACGCCGTACGCGGCAGACAAGTTGGCGAGCGAGCATTATTTCGATTTCTATCGCCGTCAGCATGGTCTGGAACCGGTGGTTTTTCGCTTCTTCAATATCTTCGGCCCGCGCCAGGATCCATCCTCGCCGTATTCCGGGGTGATCAGTATTTTCAGCGAGCGTGCGCAGAAAGGCTTGCCGATCACCGTGTTCGGCGATGGCGAGCAGACTCGGGATTTTGTCTACGTCGAGGACCTGGTGGACGTGTTGGTGCAAGCCATCGAGAAGCCGCAAGTCGAAGTCGGCGCGGTGAATGTCGGCTGGAATCAGGCTACGACTCTCAAGCAAATACTTGAAGCCCTTGAAGCGGTGGTCGGCAAGCTGCCGCCCGTGAGCTACGGCCCGGCGCGTTCCGGTGATATCCGCCATTCACGCGCGAACAACCGACGTTTGCTGGAGCTGTTTACCTACCCGGAGCAAACACCGATGAGCGTCGGCCTTGCGCGGTTGCTGGGTCACTGAAGTTTTACACTGCCATGAAAAAGGCGCCGTTGAAGGCGCCTTTTTTGTGTGTCGAATATTACGGTTATGGCGGGTGCTGTCCCTGTGGCGAGGGGGCTTGCCCCCGTTGGATTGCGGAGCAGCCCCCACCGCATTTTGACTGACAGTCCTCATCGACTGGATGGCGCCTGCTGCGCAGTCGAACGGGGGCAAGCCCCCTCGCCACAGGAATCGCTTTCGCCATTACAGCGGTGGGTTGCTTAAAACTTGTAACCCAAACCAACCATGTAAATGAACGGGTCCACATCAACGTCGACCTTGGCCCGGGTGCCCGGTGCGACGGCGTTGTTTTCCACGGTCGCGGTGGTGTCGATGTCGATGTAACGTACTTGGGCGTTGATCATTACGTTGTCGGTCAGCATGTAGTCGGCACCGATCTGCCAGGCCAGACCCCAGGAGTTTTCCGCCTTGAAGTTGCTGAAGCCGTTGGCGGCGGCTTCGCTGCCGACGTGCTCGTCGTAGATCCAGGTGTAGTTGATACCGCCGCCGATGTACGGCTGGAACGCGGACTTGGCGTCCAGCGGGTAGTAGACCAGGCTCAGGGTTGGCGGCAGGTGTTTCAGGGTGCCGAGTTTGCCGTTGGCGGCGCCGAGGGCGGTGCCTTTGAGCTTCACGTCATGCTCGAACGGCGAGGCCGCGAGCAATTCGATCCCCAGGTTATTGGTGATCATGTAGGCGAAGTTCAGGCCCAGTTGCGTGTCGCTGCTCATGGTGGCCTTGCCACCCAGATCGGCGCCCTTCAACGGGCCTTGATCGACCTTGACGCTGGAGCTGTCGGCTTCCGGGTTGACGGTGATCGCACCGGCCCGAACGATGATGTCACCGGCGGTGTGAGCATGGGCGAGCGGGGCTGCGAGCGCGAGGGCGAACAGCGAAGCGCAGAGCAAGGACTTGTGCATGGAAGCTCCAAAGGACGTCAAAAATGTTCGATGTCCAATGGTAGGGATCCAACTGATACGGTCTTTTGATTCAGCTCAATGAAACAGTGATGGGCCGGATTTTTGCGGAACCTTTGATGGCCTCATCGCGGGCAAGCCCGCTCCCACAGTGATCTCTGTTGTTCACAAATACTGCATTCACAGAAGATCCCCTGTGGGAGCGGGCTTGCCCGCGATGGCAATTTTGTTGGCGACACATAACCACCGGATTTACTCCGGCAGCTCATACACATAAATCTTGTCCGCCTCCATCTGATACCCGGCATCCGCCAACTCGCTGGTGGATGCCTTGACCTGCAATGCGCCTTCGATCCAGTACGGTTGATACAGCTCATCAAGCTTCACGCCGACTTCGCTTTTGACATGCACGATCTGGTTCGACGGAGGCGGCGGTACGTGGATGCAGGCGCCGAAATACGGCACCAGCAGAAACTCCGTGGTGCGGCCTTCTTCACTCACTTCCAGCGGCACGATGTACCCCGGCAAACGAATATTCTTGCCGTCGAGGCTCTTCACCACCGGCGCGTTCGGCATGTCCTGCTTGGCCGCTGGAGCCGATTCTGCGGATAACGCATCGCTCATCTTCGACAGGTCATGCAGCGGCGTCATGTTCGGCACTTCTGGCGCGGCATCCGGCGGGATCATTTCCGACCAGGTCAGGTCCTTCGGCTCGGCCGCCCACAACGGAAGGGCAACCAGCATCAATAGCGCAAGCACAGCGCGGGGCATCATTAATGTCCTCATAGTCGGATCGACAGGCCATCGGCCAAGGATTGGCGATACGCGCGCCAGGCCGGCACGCTGCCCATCAGCAGCGCGGCGATCAGGATGCCACCGAGTAGCGTCCATTCATATTCACTCGGCCAGGCCAGCGGCAAGTACAAGCCATAATTCGCCTGCACGTAACCCTGCGCCACAGCGATGCACACGTACAGCAGCGCCACACCGGTAATCACTCCGAACAACGCCAGGGCAAAGGCTTCCAGCACCAACAAGGTCGCGATGTGCCACGGCCGAGCGCCGACCGAACGCAGAATCGCCATCTCACGGCGCCGCTCATTGAGGCTGGTGAGGATCGCCGTGAGCATGCCGATCAACCCGGTGAGCACCACGAACAGCGAGACGACGAACAAGGCTTTTTCCGCCGTACTCATCAAACTCCACAGCTCTTGCAATGCCACACCCGGCAGGATCGCCAGCATCGGTTCGCCACGGAATTCGTTGATCTCCCGTTGCAGTGCAAACGTCGAAATCTTGCTGTTGAGGCCGAGCATGAACGCGGTGATCGCTTGCGGCGTCAGGTCCATGTTGCGCGCCTGATCGGCACTGATTCGGCCGTTACCACGTGCCGGCACGCCGTTGTGCCAGTCGATGTGGATGGCTTCCATCCCGCCGAGGCTGATGTGCAGCGTGCGGTCCACCGGGGTACCGGTGCGTTTGAGAATGCCGACCACGGTGAATGGTTTGTCGTCGTGTTTGACCAGGCTGATCACCGCCACGCCATGGGCCAGCACCAGTTTGTCGCCGAGCTTGTAATGCAGCGCATCGGCCACTTCGGCGCCGAGTACCACTTCGAATGGATCGCTGGCGAAAGCGCGGCCGTCGGCCAGTTCGAGGTGCTGTTGATGGCCGTACTGGTAATGCTCGAAGTACGCCTCGGTGGTGCCCATCACCCGATATCCGCGATGGGAATCGCCGAGGGACATCGGGATCGCCCACTTCACTTTCGGGTTGTTGGCGAAATGTTCAAAGCTGTCCCAGCGGATGTTGTTGGTGGCATTGCCGATGCGGAACACCGAGTACAACAGCAGATTCACCGAACCGGAACGCGCGCCGACGATCAGGTCGGTGCCGCTGATGGTGCTGGCGAAACTGGCCTTGGCCTCGGTGCGTACCCGCTCCACGGCCAGCAGCAGGCAGACCGACAGGGCGATGGCGAACGCGGTGAGGATCGCGGTGAAGCGACGGTTAGCCAGACTGGCCATGGCTAGACGAAACAAATACATCTCAGACCTCGGACGGGGTGGCGGCGCGATTGAGATCGGCCAGCGACAGGTGGCGATCGAACAGCGGCGCGAGACTCTGGTCATGGCTGACAAACAACAGGCTCGACCCGGCTTCGCGGCATTCGGCGAACAGCAGGCGAATGAAGTTCTCGCGGGCGTCGTAGTCCAGCGCCGAGGTCGGTTCGTCGGCGATTACCAGTTCCGGCTGACCAATCAACGCACGCGCGGCGGCGACCCGTTGCTGCTGGCCGATGGACAGCGAATCGGCGCGGCGGCTGAGCAGGCTTTGATCGGTCAAACCCAGGTGGGCGAGCAGGGTGGCTGCCGCCTGATCGACACTGCCGTGACGCTGTTTCGCCCGTTCGGCCCGCAGCTTGGAGAAGTGACAGGGCAGCTCAACGTTCTCACGCACTGAGAGAAATGGCAGCAAGTTGAACTGCTGGAAGATGTAGCCGGTGTGATCGACGCGGAAGTGGTCGCGTGCGCCGGCAGAGAGCTCTGTCAGCTCCTGGCCGAGCAGGCGAATGCTGCCGTGATCAGGCTTTTGCACGCCACCAAGCAGGCCCAGCAGGGTGGTCTTGCCGCTGCCGCTGGGGCCTTTGAGGAACAGGGTTTCACCTGGCATGAGGCGAAACGCCGGGATGTCCAGCAGCGGCGGATGACCGGGCCAGCTGAAGCCCAGGTCGGACAGTTCGATGAGTGCTTGGGTCATGTAAAACCGGTCAGGTTGGTGGTGAACCCTGTGGGAGCGGGCTTGCTCGCGAAAGCGGTGTGTCAGTCACATCATTGCTATATGTGCTGCCGTCTTCGCGAGCAAGCCCGCTCCCACATTGGATTGGTGTCGGATCAGAATCTCAGGGCGGCAGCCTTGGCCGTCACTTCAACCCCTTGCTGTCCGCTCGGGCTGATCAGTTGTACCTGAATCTTCTGGGTGGCCGGGAATGTGTTGAAGATATTCGCCAGATCCAGGGTCTTCAACGCGCCCGGGGCCGAGCAGCTGAATTGGTAATGGGCATGGATCTCGCTGTGGTCATGGTGATGTTCGTGACCGTCCTTGGCCGCCTCGTGATCATCTTCGTCATGGTCGTCGGCATCCGGCTTGTCACCGAACAACGGACTTTCCAGTTCCTGAGTCGCGACCACGCAACCGGCGGCTTTCGGCAGGTTGAACAGCACCAGCGGTTTTTCCAGCTGCGCGCGAACGGTGGCGACTTTGGCCTTGTCGGCGTCGGTGGTGGCGGCGTGTTCGAAACCCACCAGGTTCATCGCCGGGCTTTCCAGTTCAAGTTCCAGAGTCTGGCCATCCAGCGCCGCGTTCAGGCGACCGACGCCATGTTCGTGGGCGCTGAGGCTGCCGTGTTCATCATGATCGTGATCATGCTCGACCGCCGCATGGGCGACAGCCAGCGGCAACAAGGCAAACGGCAAAGCGAGCAGCAGACGGCGCATGACGGGTCTCCGAAAAGTAAAATGAAAAATTTGTTATGTAATCTTATAACGAAAGTGCCGAGAGTTTGACCGTCTGCTTGGCGTTGCGCAAGACCCATGGGAGCATGCGAGTCAGGTATGTGCAGGAGCAGACTTATGTTGCGAATACGCGGAAGCATCGGCGACTGGCCGGTGGATTTGACCCTGGAACTGGATGAGGGCGACTGGGCGCAGCTTGGTGCGCAGTTGCAGGCAGCAAAGCCCGAGGCGAGTGCTACGCCCGCCAAACCGGTGAATCAGGACGATGCGCTGTGGCAGATCGCCCAAGAGCTGCTGCGCAAGGCCGGGCAATTGAGCGGGCCGGATCTGCTGGAGCAGCTGGAAGGGCTGACCGGCAGTGCAGCGGCGGGCAAGCGCTTGTTGGTGCGCTTGCGCCACTGCGCAAACGTCAAAGTGGTGAGCGGCGGGGATACGCCGCTATACAGCTGGATCAAGCCAGCGTAGGCGCTGCCGCAGGCTGCGATCTTTTGATTTTAATAAAGCGCAGCAAACAACTTGCGACGGTACGTGGTCACCAGCGGGTGATCGTTGCCCAGCAGTTCGAACACCTGCAGCAAGGTCTTGTGCGGCAAGCCTTCGTTGTAGCTGCGATTGCGGATGAACAGCTTCAGCAAGGCATCCAGCGCCGCGTCGTATTGCTGACGGGCCAGTTGCTGGATCGCCAGTTGATAGACCGCTTCATCGTCCTGCGGATTTTTCGCCAGACGCGCTTTCAGGTCTGCCGCGTCCGGCAAATCCCTGGCCTGACCGAGGAACTGGATCTGCGCCTTGGCGCCGGCCAGCGCTGCCTTGTGCTCATCGGTCTTGACCGCGTCGAGCACGATTTGCGCTTCACCCAGTTCGCCGCGCTCGGTGAGGCAGCGGGCATAGAGAATCAGCGCCTTGGCATTGGTGTTGTCTTCAGCCAGCAGTACTTTGAGCGTGGCTTCGGCGTCGGCGTAACGGCCGTCATCGAACAGCGCCTGAGCCTGTTCGAACGGGTCGGCCGCAGCGGGCGGCGGCATTTGCACGTGGGGTTCGAGCATCGTGCGCACAGCCGATTCCGGTTGTGCACCGGCAAAACCGTCCACCGGTTGACCGTCCTTGAACAGCACCACAGTCGGCAGGCTGCGAATGCCGAAACGCGCAACAATGTCCTGCTCGATGTCGCAATTGACCTTGGCCAGCAGCAACTCGCCCTGATAGTTCTCGGCGATGGTTTGCAGCATCGGCATCAAGGCCTTGCACGGCGCACACCATTCGGCCCAGAAATCCACCAGCACCGGTTTGTGAAAAGAGTTCTCGATCACCGACTGGTCGAAATCGGCAGTCGTGGCGTCGAAAATGTACGGCGTTTCCTGACTCATGGGGGATCTCGTAAAAACGTGAATGTGGTCACTATAAGGCTTGGTGGGGGGTGGCTGAAAGCGGGGTGGCCATTGAGTGATGTGTTGCCTGACGGGACACCTTCGCGGGCGAGCCTCGCTCCTACAGGTTCACCCTGATTTCGAAATCAACACCAACCCCTGTAGGAGCGAGGCTTGCCCGCGAAGCTTTTAGCTAACCACGCCGCGCGTGATAAAGACTCACATACCGAAACTCTTCAGGTTCGGCCAGATCCGGCAAGGTCATCGCTTCCAGCATTTCAAGGCGCTGATACAACGGATGGCGAAAATCCCTCACGCGCGAATCCGCCACCAACGCTTCCCGGCCACGGCTGAGAAACTCGTCGAGCAACGGCAGGTTTGCCCGGTCGTACAACACATCGGCCACCAGAATCAGATCAAACCGATCGGCCTCGGCGAAAAAGTCTGTCGAGTAGCTGAGTTGCACGCCATTGAGTTCGGCATTCGCTCGACACGCGGCAATCGCCAGCGGGTCCAGGTCACAGGCCACCACTTCCAGTGCCCCGGCTTTCACCGCCGCAATCCCGGCTATCCCAGAGCCGGCGCCGAAATCCAGCACCCGTTTACCTTCGACCCATTGCGGGTGCTCGGCGAGATAGCGAGCCACGGCCAGCCCACTGGCCCAGCAGAAACTCCAGTACGGCGGCTCGTGGAGAATCCGCCGGGTTTCTTCCGGGCTGAAGGCACGGTCCATGTTATCGCCGTCGATCAGCCAGAGTTTCAGTTCGGTGCCCGGTAACTCACAGGCTACAAGCTGTGCGTCGCCGAGCAGTTCACCTAACGCCTGTTGCAGGTCGAGCGGTGCAATCATGGTGCTTTGACGAATTGCAGCTGACCCAATACCTGGGTGGTTGGCTGTGTGATCATTTGCGCCGGCAGATGCAGAATCAACTGTCCGGACTGGCTGGCGCGGCCGCGAAGCTCGACGCGGGCACCGGTTGGAAAGGATTCAGGGTTGAAGCGCAGGCGAAACGGCAACGCCTGATTGGTGCCGATCAGGTTGGAACTGGCGAGCAATAGTTGCGGACGATCCTTTTCGTCGACCACCAGCAACGCCAGTTCGACTTCGGCACCGGCCGGCACGCCCTGCAGGGTGCCGCTCAATTCACGTTGATAAGCCGGCAGGGGGCCGAGCTCGGCCGACGCCTTGGCTTTCTTCTGCGCCTGTTGCGGTGCAGGGCCGGGCGTTGGTGGTTGGGGCTTGGGCGCATCACTGCCACAGGCCACCAACAGGCTGAAAAGACTGAGCAAAATGAGTGGTCGTAAAGACATTGGCGGCTCCAGCAAGCGAAATCCATATACAGCCAGTCTGTATACCGCAAACCCTATGGCTTGTCTTGCCACGGGGATGCGCTACCATGGCCCTCCCATTTTTTGTTGCCTGCCACCATGCACTGTCCCTTCTGCGGTGCCAACGACACCAAGGTCATCGACTCGCGTCTGGTCGCCGAGGGCGAACAGGTGCGCCGCCGGCGTGAATGCCTGGCCTGCGGCGAACGTTTCACGACGTTCGAAACCGCTGAACTGGTGTTGCCGCGCCTGATCAAAACCGACGGCAGTCGCCAGCCGTTCGACGAAGAAAAACTCCGTGCCGGCATGCAGCGGGCGCTGGAGAAGCGCCCGGTGAGTGTCGAGCGCCTCGAATCGTCGCTGGTGCACATCAAACACAAGCTGCGCGCCACCGGCGAGCGCGAGGTCAAATCCCTCGTGGTTGGCGAACTGGTGATGGCCGAGCTGAAGAAGCTTGATGAAGTCGCCTATATCCGCTTCGCTTCGGTGTACCGACGCTTCCAGGACCTCAACGAGTTCCGCGAAGAGATCGATCGCCTCGCCCGTGAGCCGGTGAAAGAATGACCACACCTCCCGAACAAGCCATCCTCGACGCGCATTACATGGCCCGGGCTCTGGAACTGGCGCGCAAAGGTCATTACACGACGCATCCCAACCCTCGTGTTGGCTGCGTGGTGGTGCGTGACGGGCAGATTGTCGGCGAAGGCTGGCATGTGCGCACCGGCGAACCGCACGCCGAAGTCCACGCCCTGCGCGCCGCTGGCGACAAGGCGCGGGGCGCCACGGCTTACGTGACCCTCGAACCTTGCAGCCACCACGGCCGCACGCCGCCTTGCGCCGATGCGCTGGTGAATGCCGGTGTGGCGCGTGTCGTTGCGGCGATGCAGGACCCGAACCCGGAAGTCGCCGGTCGTGGTCTGCAGCGCCTGGCCCAGGCCGGTATCGCCACTGAAAGCGGCGTGCTGGAAGGCGAGGCGCGCAAGCTCAATCAAGGCTTCCTAAAACGCATGGAACACGGCTTGCCGTTTGTGCGGGTCAAGTTGGCGATGAGCCTCGACGGTCGCACGGCGATGGAGAGCGGCGAGAGCCAGTGGATCACAGGTACAGCGGCGCGTTCGGCGGTACAGCGTTTGCGCGCCGAGGCCAGCGTGGTGCTGACCGGCGCCGACACGGTACTGGCGGACAATGCGCGCTTGACCGTACGTGCCGACGAGTTGGGTCTGGACGCTGAACAAACCGCGTTGGCCATGAGCCGTCCGCCGCTTCGCGTGCTGATCGACGGTCGCCTGCGGGTGCCGCTGAATGCACCGTTCTTCAAGGCGGGTCCGGCACTGGTCGCCACGTGTGTCGCGGTGGAAGAACAGTACGCCAACGGCCCGGAATGCCTGATCGTGCCGGGCGATGATGGCCAGGTCGATCTGCATCAGTTACTGGTCGAACTCGCCAACCGTGGCGTCAATGACGTGCTGGTTGAAGCCGGCCCGCGACTGGCTGGCGCGTTTGCCCAGCTCGGGCTGGTGGACGAATTCCAGATCTTCATCGCCGGCAAGTTTCTCGGCTCCTCGGCCCGTCCCTTACTGGACTGGCCACTGACGCAGATGAAAGACGCGCCTGAGCTCAAAATCACCGAAATCCGTGCGGTTGGCGATGACTGGCGAGTCACTGCCATCCCTGCGCCATCGGCGAGCGTATAATTCCCGGCCATTGCTCTAGCGCTGGCTCTGTTCTCGAGGAGGACTCCATGTTTACCGGCATCATCGAATCCATCGGCAGTATTCGTGCATTGACCCCAAAAGGCGGAGATGTGCGGGTTTACGTAGAAACCGGCAAGCTCGACCTGAGCGACGTCAAGCTGGGCGACAGCATTGCCGTCAATGGCGTGTGCCTGACGGCGGTTGAACTGCCGGGCAATGGCTTTGCGGCGGACGTCAGTCGCGAAACCCTCGACTGCACCGCAATGAATGATCTCAAAAGCGGCAGCCCGGTCAACCTGGAAAAAGCCCTGACTCCGACCACTCGCCTCGGCGGGCACCTGGTCAGCGGTCACGTCGATGGCGTGGGCGAAGTGGTTGCCCGCACGGAAAATGCCCGCGCCGTGGAATTTCGCATCCGTGCCCCGAAAGACCTGGCCAAGTACATCGCCCATAAAGGCTCGATCACCGTCGACGGCACCAGCCTGACCGTGAACGCAGTCGATGGCGCCGAGTTCTTGCTGACCATCATTCCGCACACCCTGAGCGAAACCATCATGGCGTCGTACCAGCCAGGTCGCCGGGTGAATCTGGAAGTCGACTTGCTGGCACGTTATCTGGAACGCCTGTTGTTGGGCGATAAGGCCGCAGAGTCTGACTCTTCGCAAAGGCCGTCCAGTAACATCACCGAAAGCTTTCTGGCCGCCAACGGCTACCTCAAATCCTGACCCAAGGGGGTGCCTTGTGGCGCTCAATAGCATCGAAGAACTGGTTGAAGACATCCGCCAAGGCAAGATGGTCATCCTCATGGATGACGAAGACCGCGAGAACGAAGGCGACCTGATCATGGCCGCCGAGTGCTGCCAGCCTGAACACATCAACTTCATGGCCAAGCACGCCCGTGGCCTGATCTGCATGCCGATGAGCCGCGAGCGCTGCGAACTGCTCAAGCTGCCGTTGATGGCGCCACGCAACGGTTCCGGTTTCGGCACCAAGTTCACCGTGTCCATCGAAGCTGCCGAAGGCGTGACCACCGGTATCTCCGCGGCCGACCGTGCGCGCACCGTGCAAGCCGCTGCCGCCAAAGACGCCAAGGCTGAAGACATCGTCAGCCCCGGCCACATCTTCCCGCTGATGGCCCAGGCCGGCGGTACGCTGGCCCGCGCCGGTCACACCGAAGCTGCCTGCGATCTGGCGCGCATGGCCGGTTTCGAGCCGAGCGGTGTGATCTGCGAAGTGATGAACGACGACGGCACCATGTCCCGTCGCGCCGAACTCGAAGCGTTTGCCGCTGAACACAACATCAAGATCGGCACCATCGCCGACCTGATTCACTACCGGATGATCCACGAACGTACCGTTCAGCGGATTGCCGAGCAGCCGCTGGACAGCGAATTGGGCCAGTTCAACCTGGTGACCTATCGTGATTCGGTAGAAGGCGACGTGCACATGGCCCTGACCCTGGGCACCGTGTGCGCCGAAGAGCCGACGCTGGTCCGGGTGCACAACATGGACCCGCTGCGTGACCTGTTGATGGTCAAACAACCGGGCCGCTGGAGCCTGCGCGCCGCCATGGCTGCGGTTGCCGAGGCTGGCAGCGGCGTGGTGCTGTTGCTCGGTCACCCGCTCGATGGCGACGTGTTGCTGGCGCATATCCGCGAAACCGCGGATCACAGCGCAGTGAAAAAACCGACCACCTACAGCATCGTCGGTGCCGGTTCGCAGATCCTTCGGGACCTGGGCGTGCGCAAAATGCGCCTGATGAGTGCGCCGATGAAATTTAATGCGATATCCGGTTTCGATCTGGAAGTTGTAGAATACGTGCCCTCCGAATAATGACCGGCAATTTGCGGGCCTGTATTCGCGGTTAACACATCACTGAGGGACGCGTAGAAAACGCGTCCCGGCTCTTTAAGAGATCTAACGAATGACCCTGAAGACCATCGAAGGTACCTTCATCGCCCCTAAAGGCCGCTACGCTTTGGTAGTGGGCCGTTTCAACAGCTTCGTCGTTGAAAGCCTGGTCAGCGGTGCAGTTGATGCCCTGGTTCGCCATGGCGTGAGCGAAAGCGACATCACCATCATCCGTGCGCCTGGCGCCTTCGAAATCCCGCTGGTTGCGCAGAAAGTCGCTCAGAAGGGCGAGTTCGCGGCAATCATCGCCTTGGGCGCAGTCATTCGTGGCGGTACTCCGCACTTCGAATACGTGGCTGGCGAATGCACCAAGGGCCTGGCCCAGGTGTCCATGGAGTTCGGCGTACCGGTCGCTTTCGGCGTACTGACCGTTGATTCCATCGAACAAGCCATCGAACGTTCCGGCACCAAGGCCGGTAACAAAGGTGCTGAAGCTGCCCTGTCCGCCCTGGAAATGGTCAGCCTGCTGGCGCAGTTGGAGGCCAAGTGATTAGCGACGATAGCGATCGTTTCAACCCGCGCGATCCAAAGCCTGCGGATGCCGGCAAGCCATCGAAAAGCGTCAAGCGTCGCGAAGCACGTCAGCTCGCGACTCAGGCGCTGTACCAATGGCATATGGCCAAGCAATCGCTGAACGAGATCGAAGCGCAGTTCCGGGTCGATAACGATTTCAGCGATGTCGATGGCGCCTACTTCCGTGAAATCCTGCATGGGGTTCCGGCTCAGAAGGACCGGATCGACGCCGCACTGGCGCCATGCCTGGACATCACCATCGAAGAGCTGGACCCGGTTGAACTGGCGGTTCTGCGCCTGTCCACCTGGGAGCTGCTTGAGCGCGTTGATGTGCCGTACCGCGTTGTGATCAACGAAGGTATCGAACTGGCCAAGGTCTTCGGTTCCACCGACGGCCACAAGTTCGTCAACGGCGTGCTCGACAAGCTGGCCCCGCGTCTGCGTGAAGCTGAAGTGAAGGCGTTCAAGCGCTGATCGGCGCTTGAGTTTGCGATGGGCGAGTTTGAGCTGATCCGCAATTTCTTCGCCGCCGCGCCTTGTGCGCAGGGCGGCGAAGGCGTTGCCCTCGGGATCGGCGACGACTGCGCCTTGCTGGCTGTTCCCCCCGGGGAGCAGTTGGCGATTTCCACCGACACACTCGTGGCCGGTGTGCATTTCGCAGACCCCTGCGACCCGTTTCTGCTCGGTCAGCGCTCGCTGGCTGTGGCTGTCAGTGATCTGGCCGCCATGGGCGCCACTCCCATTGCCTTTACCCTTGCCCTGACCTTGCCGACGGTGACCACCGATTGGCTGGAAGCCTTCGCTCGTGGTTTGAACCTCATGGCGCAAAATTGCGGTGTGGCGCTGGTGGGTGGAGATACCACCCGCGGGCCGTTGAGCCTGACCATGACTGTGTTCGGTCGAGTGCCGGCCGGTTTGGCGTTGACCCGCAGCGGCGCACAGCCGGGCGATTTGCTCTGCGTGGGCGGTGAGCTGGGGAACGGTGCGGGCGCATTGCCGCTGGTGCTCGGTCAGCGAATGGCTGACCCGGCCATCGCTGATCCGTTGCGTGCCCATTACTGGTCGCCGCAACCGCAGCTGGGTCTGGGCATGGCGTTGCGCGGCAGAGCCACTGCGGCGCTGGACATCTCCGACGGCCTGCTCGCCGACTGCGGGCACATTGCCCTGGCGTCGAAAGTCGGGGTTCAGGTAGAGCGCAGTAAGCTGCCGTTGTCGAAGGCGCTGCTGGCCTTCCTCGGTCAGTCTGGCGCTGAGCAAGCCGCCCTGAGCGGCGGTGACGATTACGTGCTGGCCTTCACCTTGCCGCCCGCCGAGTTGCCATCGTTGCTGGCGGACGGCTGGCCGATCCATGTGCTTGGGCGGGTCGTAGCAGGGCAGGGCGTGACACTGCTGGATGCCGACGGACACGACATCACCCCGCCAATCCGGGGTTATCAACATTTTCGGGAGACACCGTGACAGATCATCCCAAACAGGTCCCGGCGGAGTTCGTACCGCCGTCGGTCTGGCGCAATCCTTGGCATTTCCTGGCGTTCGGCTTCGGCTCGGGCACCCTGCCAAAAGCGCCGGGCACCTGGGGTTCGTTAGTGGCGCTACCCTTCATTCCGTTGTGGCAGATGCTGCCCGACTGGGGCTACTGGCTGATGCTCGGCATCACCATGCTGTTCGGCTTCTGGCTGTGCGGCAAGGTCGCCGATGATTTGCGCGTGCACGACCACGAAGGCATCGTCTGGGACGAAATGGTCGGGATGTGGATCACCCTGTGGCTGGTGCCGGAAGGTTGGTATTGGTTGCTGGCGGGGTTCCTGATGTTCCGCTTCTTCGACATCCTCAAACCTTGGCCGATTCATTGGATCGACCGGCATGTGCACGGTGGTGTCGGGATCATGCTCGACGACGTGCTGGCAGGCGTATTTGCGTGGTTGGCGATGCAAGGGCTGGTGTGGTTTTTCGTCTGAGGCGTCAAGTGGGAAAACCGGGGATGGCGCGACGCGGGTTGCTGCTGATGGTTTTCGCGGTGTTTTGCTCGCTCGCCCGGGCGGAGGATGCACCGACGCCGTCCGTGATTCATCTGGCCAGCGAAGCCTGGGAAGACTATACAGCCGCCGATGGTCATGGCTTGGGCTGGGACGTGTTGCGCAAAGTGTTCGAGCCGGCGGGCGTCAAACTGGATATTCGAACCGAACCTTATACGCGCGCCATGGGCCTGGCACAGCGTGGCGAAGTGGACGCTTGTGTCGGTTCTTATCGGGAAGAGGCGAGCGACCTGCTTTATCCGCACTGGAATTTCGATACCGATCACATCTACGCATTGGGCCTGGCCAGCAATCCGGCACCGACCCTGGATACCTTGGGCGACTACCGATTGGCGTGGGTGCGCGGCTACAAATATCAGGCTTATCTGCCCAATGTGCAGCGCTATAACGAAGTCGTGCGGCGGACGGGAATTTTGTCGATGCTGACCCACAACCGCGCTGATTACTACGTCGATGCGCTGACCGAAGTCGATTACGTCGTTAGCCGAGCCCAAGACCCATCGCAGTTTCGTCGCACGCATATTGCGGAATTACCGCTGTTTCTGTGCTTTGCCGATACACCTCGGGCCCGCACGTTGATGGCGCTGTTCGATCAGCGCATGGAAGTGCTGGTAAAAAACGGCCAGTTGAAACCGATCTTTGCAAAGTGGAAACAGCCGTACCCGTTTGGCACAGACTGAATACGGTCAATGTGGGAGCAACTGTCTTGATGACCTTTATTTTGAAGGCATATTGATAGACAGCTGAACTCCCACAGGGTCGTTGGCTTGGTCTCTTGATCAAACATTTTGATCGTTATGCCCCATAATTCAGCCTAAGCGTCTGCAGGAACGTGCTGTTACAATGCCGCCTCTGCGAATCTTCAGTACTTATAGATCAGGAGCACACCGGTGCCTGTCGTTTTTGTCGCCGCTTCCAAGCTGCCAACGCCTTTTGCGCAATTCACCATGCATGGCTTTCTCGATGAAGAGAACGGGCGCGAGCACGTGGTGCTGAGCCTGGGTGATTTTGCCGATGGCGCTCCGGTACTCGGCCGGTTGCACTCCGAATGCCTGACGGGCGATGCTTTGTTCAGCCAGCGCTGCGACTGCGGCTCGCAACTCGAGGCAGCCTTGCAGGCAATCGCCCGTGAAGGCCGTGGCGTGTTGCTCTACTTGCGTCAGGAAGGTCGCGGCATTGGCCTGTTGAACAAGATCCGCGCCTATGAATTGCAGGACGGCGGTGCCGATACTGTTGAAGCCAACGAGCGTCTGGGTTTCGCCGCCGATCAGCGCGACTACGCCATGTGCCTGCCGATGCTGGAGCACCTGGGCGTGAAGTCCCTGCGTCTGATGACCAACAATCCACGCAAGGTCAAAGCCTTGACCGACATGGGCATCGTGGTTGCCGAGCGCGTGCCGCTGCACACCGGGCACAACCCGCACAACAAACTCTATCTGGCGACCAAGGCCAGCAAGCTCGACCATATGATGGGCAACGAACATCAGGGCGAGGTTGACCGGGCGTGACCCGCGGTCAGGTACGGCGGCGACTGTCCGTCAACTGGTGGCAATACCTGGCGCTGGCCTTGGTGCCACTGTTCGTGATCAATGGTGTATTCGGCCAAAGCGAGGCGATTCTGCCGGTGCTGGCTATGCCATTGTTCATCGCCGGTGTGGCCTCGATGTTTGTCAGCCTGAAGTTCTTTGGCGGCTACAAGCACGCACTGATCGCCACCCAGAAAGCCCTCGATACCCCTGAAGAACCCGATGCCTGGATCGCCCTGGCCGCAAAACGCCGCACCGCGTTTCTGGCTGCCGGCCTGCCCGCCTGGATCGGTGCGCTGGCGGTATTCGTCGGTCTTGAAGCTGTGCCGCTGGTGCTGCTGGCGCTGTCGACCGCGGTGCTGTTCTACCTCTACCGTATCCCGCGTCAACTCGGCTGATGCGCAGCGTCTGGCTGGCGGTGTTGCTGCTGGCCGTCAGCGGTTCGGCGACTGCGGTCGAGCGGGTTGTCAGTCTGGCACCGTCGCTTTCTGAAATTGTCATTGAGCTGAACTCGGCTGACCTGCTGGTCGGTGTGCTGGATGCCGGCGAACGTCCCGCTGAACTCAAAGACATTCCTTCTGTTGGCAGTTACGGCCAGTTGGACATGGAACGACTGCTCAGCCTCAAACCCGATCTGTTGCTGCTCTGGCCGGGCAGTGTGGGGCCGGCTCAGCGTGAGCAGCTAAAACGGCTGAACATTCCCACCTATGTCGCCGAACCCCACAACCTAGAGCAACTTACCGCCCAGATTGAAGTAATCGCTACGCAACTCGGCAGAGCGGAGCGTGGCGTTTCATTGGCCGAAAATCTGCGTCAACGCCTCGATTCCCTGCGCCAGCGCTATCGAAGGGATGAACCGTTACGGGTGTTTTATCAAGTCTGGGACCGGCCGCTGTACACCGTGGGCGGCGGGCAGATCATCAGCGATGCGCTAGCGGTGTGCGGGGCGCGCAATGTGTTTGCCGACCTGACGCAGCCTGCTCCGCAGGTCAGTGTGGAGGCGGTGCTGCAGCGCAATCCCGAGGTGATTCTGGCCAGTGATCAGGCGCAGCTTGATGCGTGGAAGACCTGGCCTCAGGTGACGGCGGTGGCGCAGGGGCAATTGCTGCTGGTGACGGACAAAGGCCTGGAGCGGCCGAGTGGGCAGATGATCGAAGCGACTGCCAAGTTGTGCCAGTTGATCGCGCCCGACCTCTGAGACCGAGGTGCCTGCTTCGCGAGCAAGCCCGCTCCCACATTGATCTGTGTCATGCACAAAATGTATGTCTGCACGCGATTAACTGTGGGAGCGGGCTTGCTCGCGAAGAGGCCAGATCAAACACAGCAAGTTTCAGCTTAGAGCTCCGGCGTCCACGTCACCCCGAACATCCACGCCCGGCCTTCCTCGCGATACCCATACTGACTGCCGTCATGGCTGTACAACGCCCGGCTGTAGCCCTTGTCCAGCAGGTTGTCGACCTTCAATTCCAGCTTGATCTCGCGATTCAGCGCCCAACTGCTGCGCAACCCCAACAACGCATACCCGCCTAACGGCTGCTGGTTGTTCTCGTCGTCATAACTGCTGCTCACCGCTTGCCAACTGGCCCCGAGGCCGAGCCGGTCGAACTGCCGATCCAGATCCAGGCTCAAAGTCCGCCGTGCACGACGGGCGAGGGTGTGGCCGCTGTCGCGATCCCGTGGGTCGATGATCGCCACGCCGAGGTTGCTCTGCCAGCCGAACAGCTCTTGTTTCAAGGCCGCTTCAAAACCGTTGATGCGCGCCGAAGCGACGTTCGCCGGACGATTGTTGCTGCCGAAAATAATCGCGTCTTCCAGATCGGTGCGGTACAGCGAAGCTTCCAGGCGACTGGTTTCTGTCAGCTGACTGCGCCATTGCAGCTCATAACTTTTCGAGGTTTCGGGCTTCAGGTCCGGATTGCTGAAGTCCGGGTAGTACAGATCGTTGAAGGTCGGCGCGCGGAAGCCTTCACTGTAGGTCAACAGCACATCGTTGTCCGGGTTCAGCGGCAGAGTGAACGTGCCGCTCCAGCTGTTCTGGCTGCCGAACTGCTGGTTCTGGTCGCGACGCAGGCCCAGTTCGGTAGAGAAGCTGTCCGCCTGATAGCGATGCTGGATAAACGCTGCGCGATTCCAGCGGCTGTCTTCGTCGAACGCTGTGCTGCTGTTGATTCGGTCTTCGTACCAGTCGCCGCCGAGGATCAGGCTGTTGCGCTCATCCAGGGTCAGGTCGTTCTGCCAGTTCACCGAATCGCGGTAAGTGTTGAACACGCTGCGCTCGTCGCTGAGCTTGTCGAGCGTCTTCTCGCGGTTTTCGCTGTGTCCGAACTCGACGCGGGTTTTCCATTGGTCATTGATCCGCGCGTCGACATAACTGCTGACGCTGCTCACAGAGAACTCGCTGTAGGGCTGCTGCTGGAGCGATTCGAAGGTGTTCATGTCGAAGCGGCCGAACGGGTTGTCGAACGCGCTTTTGCCTTGGTTGTCCAGCAGGTTGGCGCCGACTTCGATGTCATCGGTGAGGGCGTGACTCAGGCTTAAGCTGACCGATTTATTGCGGTATTCATCGTGATCGCCATCACTGGGATAAGACTGGTGGGTGCGATTGATGCCTGCCGTTTCATCAAGGCTGGCACCGAGATTGAAGCGGGTCTGCGCGTCGCCGCCGGACAATCCGAGGCTGCGCTCCCAGGTCTGGTTGCTGCCAACCCCAACGTGCATGCGTGGTTGCAGGCCTTGTTCGTCGCCACGGCGGGTGAAGATCTGGATCACCCCGCCAATCGCATCGCTGCCGTAAATCACCGAGCGGGAGCCGCGCAGCACTTCCACGCGCTCGACCTGTTCGATGTTGATGTGTTGCAGGTTGCTGTCGCCGGAGGTCGAGTTGCCGATGCGCTGCCCGTCGACCAGCACCAGGCTTTGCGCCGACTTGGTACCACGAATGTAGACCCCCGGCAGACTGCCGCGCCCACCGGTTTGCCCGACCTGCACGCCCGGTACGCGGCGCAGCAGGTCAGTGACACTGCTCGGTTGCAGACGATCGATGTCTTCGCGGGTGAACACCGTGTTGGCAGCGCTGCTGTCGTTGCGCGCTTCGACCTGACGGTTGGCGCTGATCAGTACGTCCGGCAGTTTCAGGGCCTGGTCGCGTTCGAAGGTGTCGGCCAAGAGTTGGCCGGCCGGCAGGAGGGTCAGCATCAGGGCAAAAGGGGAGAGTTTCATGAGCAGTCCGTTGACACACTTTAAAGCGAACACATTCTGAAGGTTGCATAAAACCAATGTGGGAGCGGGCTTGCCCGCGATGACGGTGTGTCAGTCAATGAATAAGTTGACTGTCATTCCGCTATCGCGGGCAAGCCCGCTCCCACAGGGTTTTGCGTATGCCTAATGTTTAGATATTCAGCAGTTGCAAGCGCTGACGCACTGCTTCTTCGATCCCAACCTCATCCAGCCCACACTCCGCCAGCATTTGCGCAGGCTTGGCGTGCTCGACGTAGATGTCCGGCAAGCCCAGATGCAGCACCGACTTGAGGATGTTTTCGCGGGCAAGGAACTCGCTGACCGCGCCACCGGCACCGCCCATGATTGCGTTCTCTTCGATGGTCACCAGCAGTTCGTGACTGCCAGCGATTTCGCGAACCAGTGCTTCGTCGAGCGGTTTGACGAAACGCATGTCGACCACGGTCGCATCCAGTTTCTCGGCGACTTTCAGTGCCTCGGCCAATTGCACGCCGAACACCAGCAGGGCGACTTTGCTGCCCTGACGGCGAACGACACCCTTGCCGATTTCAATCGGTTCGAGGTCTTTCGTGATCGGCGCATTCGGGCCGGTGCCGCGCGGATAACGCACCGCCGCCGGGCCGTTGTACAGGTGGCCGGTGCTGAGCATTTTGCGCAGTTCGTTTTCGTCGCTCGGGGTCATCACCAGCATGCCGGGGATGCAACGCAGGAACGACAGGTCGAAGCTACCCGCGTGCGTCGGGCCGTCTTCACCCACCAGGCCAGCGCGGTCGATGGCGAACAGAACGTCGAGGTTTTGCACCGCGACGTCATGAATCAGTTGGTCGTAAGCGCGTTGCAGGAACGTCGAATAGATCGCCACCACCGGTTTGGCGCCTTCGCAGGCCATGCCGGCGGCGAGGGTCACGGCGTGTTGCTCGGCAATCGCCACGTCGAAATAACGCTCCGGGAAGCGCTCGCTGAAGGCCACCAAGTCGGAGCCTTCCTTCATCGCCGGGGTAATCCCGACCAGACGCGGATCGACCGTGGCCATGTCGCACAGCCATTCACCGAACACACCGGAATACTTCGGCCCGCCGGCTTTCTTCGGCGCGGCGGCCGGAGCATCCACAGGTTCGAGCTTGGTGATGGCGTGGTAACCGATCGGGTCGACTTCCGCCGGAGCGAAGCCTTTGCCTTTCTTGGTGACCACGTGCAGGAATTGCGGGCCTTTCAGATCGCGCATGTTGCGCAGGGTGGCGATCAGGGTCGGCAGGTCGTGGCCATCGATCGGGCCGATGTAGTTCCAGCCCAGCTCTTCGAACAGCGTGCCGGGGACCAGCATGCCTTTGGCATATTCTTCGGTACGACGGGCGATTTCCCAAGCGCCAGGCAGGCGCGACAGAACCTTTTTGCTGCCTTCGCGCATGCTCGCGTAAGTGCGGCTGGAAAGGATTTTCGCCAGATAGTTCGACAGCCCGCCGACGTTGCGCGAGATCGACATGTCGTTGTCGTTGAGGATCACCAGCATGTTGGCGTCCACTTCCGGCGCGTGGTTCAGCGCCTCGAAGGCCATGCCCGCGGTCAGTGCGCCGTCGCCGATCACTGCAATCGCCTTGCGATCACTGTGTTGCAGGCGGGCGGCAATCGCCATGCCCAGCGCTGCGCTGATCGACGTGCTGGAGTGGCCAACGCCAAAGGTGTCGTACTCACTCTCGGAACGACGCGGGAAGGCGGCAACGCCGTCCTTCTGGCGCAGGGTACCCATGCGCTCGCGACGGCCGGTGAGGATTTTGTGCGGGTAGGCCTGATGACCCACGTCCCACACCAGCCGGTCATCCGGGGTGTCGAAGACGTAATGCAACGCGATAGTCAGCTCGATGACGCCCAGGCCGGCACCGAAATGCCCACCGGTCTGACCGACCGTGTAGAGCAATTCCAGGCGCAACTCATCAGCCAGGGTTTCCAGCTCGGCTTCGCCTAACCGGCGCAGGCCGTCCGGCGTGTTGGCACGGTCGAGCAGGGGCGTGGTCGGGCGCTTGCGGGGAATCTCATGAAACGTCGTGGGCATCAGGCGAATCGTTATAGGTATAAAAGATGCGGCAGTTTACCTGATGCATCGCCCCCTGCCCACGCGTTGGTTTTTTTTGGCGGATACGCCGTCAGCTGCGGCGATCGACGATGTACCGGGCCAGATCGCGCAATGGCTCGGCCGCCGCGTCAAACGGTCGCAGCGCGTGCAGGGCCTGGTCGCGCAGTTCCAGGGCATAGGCCTTGGCCGCGTCGAGACCGAGCAGGGCCGGGTAGGTCGGCTTGTCCCGGGCGATATCGGCGCCCTGGCGTTTACCTAGGGTTTCGGTGTCACTTTCGACGTCAAGAATGTCGTCCTGGACCTGAAATGCCAGGCCAATGGCCTGTGCATAACTCTGCAGGGACTTCAGTTCGTCCTTCGCGGCATTACCGCTGGCCAGGGCACCGAGCTTGACGCTGACTTCAATCAAAGCGCCGGTCTTGCGCCGATGCATGTATTCAAGGGCTTTTTGATCGAGCTTCAGGCCCACCGAGCCGAGATCGATGGCTTGCCCGCCGACCATGCCCGCCGGGCCTGCCGCCAACGCCAGGGCGCTGACCATCTGCAGACGGGTTTCGGCGTCGCAGCTGCTCAGGTGCGGGTCGAGCAGGGCGCTGAAGGCCAGACTCTGCAAGCCGTCACCAGCGAGGATTGCACAGGCTTCATCGAATTTTTTATGCGTAGTCGGCTGGCCGCGACGCAGATCGTCGTCGTCCATGGCCGGCAAATCATCGTGCACCAGCGAATAGGCGTGGATCAGTTCAACCGCACAGGCCGCGCCGTTGGCTTGCTCGGCCTTGCCACCCAGCGCCTCACACGCGGCGTAGGCCAGCAACGGACGCACACGTTTGCCGCCGTTCATCACGCTGTAGCGCATGGCTTCGTAGAGGCGGGCGAGTTCAGGGCTCGGAGGGCTGAACAGGGTTTCCAGTGCGGCATTGACGCGAGCCTGGCTGGTCGCCGAATACGCAGCAATCATTCTGGCTGATCCGCGTCGAAGGGTTCCTCGGCCAGCTCACCATCACGCTCGAGCAGCACTTGAACCTTCTGCTCGGCCTGAGCCAGCGCCGCCTGGCAATCGCGGGTCAGCCCGATGCCCTGCTCGAAAGCGGTCAGCGAGTCTTCCAGCGACAATTCGCCGTTCTCCAGACGCTCCACCAGCGTTTGCAGGTCAGCGAGAGATTGTTCGAAATCCAGTGCAGCTTTTTTGCGGGCCATGGCGGCTATTTCCGGTTGACGTTAAACCGGCGCGACACTAGCAGAGAGAGGGAGTTGGGGCAAATAGGCGGTAAGTGTGACGGCGGTGCTGACACAATTGGCGGCGATAGGTTAACGCTCGACCGGTTGTCAGGAGCAGGCAAAAATCTGAGCGGTGATGAGAGAAATCGGAGGGCGATCAGGATCGCTGCAGAAGTTGGAATAGGCGAGGCAATTTTTGAGCGCTGGCGTAAACTTTGCTTACATAATCTCAGGGTCCAGTCTCGCACGCGAGTGTTGGCGCGATGGCCTGTCGATCATCGGCCTGCGCTTTGCCAGGCATCAGGAAGGCCATGATGGCGGTGGTTTCATTAAGGGAATGAGATGTTTGAGATAGATCGCAGTAGTAAGGCGCTGTTAGTGGACCAGATCCGAAGCGCAATTATTAGCCGCATTGAATCTTTTCAATGGGTTCAAGGCAGCAGGTTGCCGTCGGTCAGGGCGCTGTCCAAACAACTGGGCGTCAGTAACTTTACGGTGAGCAGCGCTTACGAGGACCTCGTGGCGCAGCACATTATCGAGTCCCGACCCGGGGCCGGTTATTTTATTCTGGCGACCAATCCAGCGGGAACCCTCAAGGACCTGGACGAGTTGATCCCGCCGTCCAGCCTGCATGCGGGGTTTCTGTACCGCGCGCTGGATCCTTCCCAGTACGATATTCCCGTCAGTTCAGGTTACTTTCCTCCGTCCTGGCTGGCTGAAGCTGTGCCTGTTTCTGTTACCGGGCGGTTGATTCGTAACACGCTGTCTTGCAGCGTCCCGGCGCCCGCAGCGGGGAGCCAGGCGTTGCGCTCGGTGATTGCGCGCAAGTTGCGAGAGGTTCACATCAATGCCTCCAGCAGCCAGATTGTGGTGACGGTGGGCGCTACCCATGCGTTCTCGCTGATTCGTAATGTCATGCTCAGGCCGGGTGATTACCTGCTGGTCGAGGACCCAAGCTACTTGTTGCTGCAGTTGAAGCTGATCAAGGGGCGGGATTTCAACATCATCACGGTGCCACGAATGGGTGATGGTCCGGACCTGGAGGCCATGGAGGCCATGCTGATCAAGTACCGGCCAAAACTGTTTCTGACCCAGACCCTGATCCACAACCCCACTGGCGGCAATACCTCCCCGGCCAATGGGTTCAAGATTCTTTCGCTGGCCGAGAAATATGATTTTCATATTGTTGAAGACGATATTTTCGGCTCGTTGTCTGCCAAGCAAACACTTCGACTGGCCAGCCTGGATGGTTTGAATCGCACGTTTTACATCAGTGGTTTCAGCAAGGTGCTCAGTCCTGCCCTGCGCCTTGGGTATGTGGCGGCACCACCGGCTTTTGTCGAGCGTCTGGTGGAGCAGAAGATGTATAACTTGTTGTGCGGCTCATCTCTGGACGAAACCATCGTGACTTACACTCTGGAATCCGGGCGCTATCAACACCATCTGGATGCCCTGCGTCAGCGGGTGATGCAGGAGCGTGTCAGGGCGCGGGAGTGGCTGGGCAAGGTCGGCGTGGTGTTTGACGAACCCGGCGTGGATGGCTTGTTCCTGTGGGGACGTTTCCCCGCGCACGTGGATATTCGCCGTCTGATTGAACAGGCCCATGACGCCCGCATCTTTCTGGCTCCAGGGTCGTTGTTCAGCAACACCCGGGACTACGATCAGTACATCCGCCTGAACGTCAGCCACTGCAATGACATCCAGTTCAAGCGTTTCATCGAGTCTCAGACCTGCAGCGAAACAGCCCGCCGAGTCACCGAACACGGCGTTTGAGACTACCCGGGTCAGCCTGATGACATTCGATCTAGCTGCCCGGCGGTGTTTCACAGGTGAAGGGAGGGCGGTGCATCGACTCCCGATTTTGCTGCCAGCTTTTGAAGTATTCCACCAGGGTGGCCACTTCACCCAGGTCTGCATAGGAGTAGATGACGCCGTTGAGGATCTGGACTTCGTCATTATCGTGCAGGGCTTGAATGAGCGAATCCTCGACGATTTCCGAGCCGTTGACGGCCAGACTGATGTCATCGATCCAGTACAGCGGTTTACCGTCCTGGCTCGACCACACTTGGGCATCGGCGTAAAAAGACTTCAGCGCTAATCCATTGGTTTTCATAGACATATCGTTATTCCCGGTGCGACGGTAAGCATCGCCCGCCGTCTGCTGATGCTCAATGTGCCGCTCTTTTTCAGACAGGTTCTGTGGGTTATGACTTTTTCTCCGCTCTGAAACGCAAGCGTGTGTAGTCCACCATCCATCGGCCATCGGAGTTCAGCAGGTCATTGGCCAGTTCCTCCGTCACTTCTTCCAGAAAACCCGCGCGGTCCTCAACGGGCAGCACCGTCAGGTAAGGGCTGCCAAAGGTTTGTATCCATTCGGCAATGGGGTAATCCAGCACTACCGGTCGTTCGAACCAGCTGATGAAGCTGACGTGAAACCCGGCGTTTTCCAGCACCTGTTGGTATTCACCGGCGGTGGGCAGGTACCAGGGGTCAATGTCTTGTGCATCGATGGATCTACGTTCGAGGGCACCATGAATCGCCTGACGGATCAGTAAGGCATTCTTGGCGCCGGCGAATTCACCGACAAAACGCCCACCGGGTTTGAGTGCCATAAAGGTCCCATGGGCGACTTGATCGGCACGTCGCATCCAGTGCATGGCAGCGTTGCTGAACACCGCGTCGAACTCTTGGTGAAAGATCAGCTCCTCGGCATTCCCCAACCTCACATCCAGGCCGCGCAAACGTGCGGCTTTCACCAGTTCCGGGCTGTAGTCGAAACCCACCATGTCAGCGCCTTGCCGAGCCAATTGCTCGCTCAAGTAGCCGTCGCCACAACCGATGTCCAACACCCGCTCGCCGGGAGTGAGAGCCAACAGTTCCACCGCGGCATTTGCCAGATGAGCGACGAAACGGGCGTTGTTTTCATACTGCGAGGCGTCCCATTGTTGCAGTTCAGAGGTGGGGCGAAAAAAGCTCGAAGAGGTCATGGGCGGGTTTCCGTCTGGGTATGGAGATGCTGTAACTGCTGGGCCGACAGCCCCTCGATCAAGGTTCTGTTGAGCATGGTGTGGTTGGTATCGGTGGGGCCGGTATCGGAATCAGGATGGAAAATCACGATGCGCAAGGCCTGTTCGGCGCTCTGAAAACTGTGCAATACGCCAGGCGGGATGACGAACACCATGCCCTCCTCAAACGGCAGAACACCCTGTTCGGTTTCGCACTGGCCATTACCCGACAAGATCAGGCCTGCACGGAGCGAGGAGTGGGTGTGAGGTGTCTGGGAGACATGGGCGGGCAAGTGCAAAAAGTTCAGGCAGGGATCACCGTCGATGGGTGGTGAGAGCAGCAGGCTATTGGTGCAGCCATCGAGATAAAGCAAGCGTCCCCGATCTTCCACTGGGCCACCCAGCAATGTCGTGCCGCGGTAGCCACTCTGGCTGACGATCAGCGCCCGGCCTTCTCCCTGTACATGTATGCGGCCGGGGAAACTGCCAAAGAACCCCGCACCCAATTCGAAGTGGTGATGGTCGACGGTGACCTCCAGGCGACCGCTATAAACAATAAAAAAGTGAGTGGCGGATTCCGCCAGCCACTGTTCCCCGGCTGTCCACAGGGTGATGTTGGCTTGATGCCGGGCATCGCTGAACGACAGAGTGACGGGTGAATCCAGAGGGGCTACCAGCATGACGTTGGGGTCGATCAAGGTCATTTCGGACATGGGGATACCTGCAGGAACACGTTGGGTGGAGCGCGCTGGTTAGCCAGCGCGCGGTCCTGTTCAGATGCGCTTGGACAGCCAGACCAGCACGATGACGATGGCGCAGACGGCCGGGGTCAGCCAGTTCCAGGACTCGCCCATCAGGATGATCGAAAAGGCAAAAGTGAAGAACGGTTGCAGTAACTGCAGCTGGCTGATGCGCTGGATGCCACCCAGGGCCAACGCGCGGTTCCAGGAGAAGAAACCCAGCAATGAGTTGATCAGAGCCAGAAACAACAGGGCTGCGACGCCTTGTCCAGGCAAGTTGGCGATGGTCTGGCTATCAAAGAGCCAGAGGCTGACCGGAAGCAGCACCGGCAGGCTGATGACCAGGGTCCAGCACATGACCTGCCAACCTGGCAGTTCTTTGGACAGTGCACCGCCCTGGGCATAGCCAAAACCGGCCAGCAGTACAGCGCCCAGCAGCGCCAGGTCGCCGATGTAGATGTCTGAAACGTCCGACTTGATGACGGTGTAGGCCATCACCACCAAGAAGCCCAGGCTTGAGACCGCCCAGAACATTTTGGATGGGCGAGTGCCTGTGATGAGGGTGCCGAAGATCGCTGTGGACAGCGGTAGTGCGGCGAGCACCACGCCGCCATGGCTGACCGGCACGTACTGCATGCCCAGCGCGGTGAGGATCGGAAAGCCGTAAACAATCCCGGTGGAGGTCAGCAACATTCGCTTGATTTGCGAGCGATTGGGAAACTTTGCCCGACCGATAAGCAAAAAGGGAATTGCCGCAAACGCAGCCAACACCGACCGAAAGAACCCGACTTGCAGGGCACTCAGGTCGCCAGCGAGCATTTTTGCCGCTGGCAAGGTCATGGCAAAGGCCGCGACCGAAATGAGGCCCAGGAAATAGGCTTGCAGGTCTTGATTCTTTGTTTCTTGAAAACTGGCTACGTTGGTTTGCGTCATGGGACGTTTCCTTCTGGCTTCGTCGGTCGTACGTCCACCCGGCGGGGTGGACGTACACTCCGATCAGATCTGTTTGTTGTTGAGGTTGGGTTTGTCCAACGGGCTGGTGCTCAGGAAAAACACCAGGGAGGAGCGTGTGCCGCTCTCCACTTTGCGCACGCCGTGGGGAATCTCGCAGCGATTGATCAGCACATCGGCGTAGCCGGTCTTGAATTGCGACTCGCGGCCTTCATGCTCGATGAAAAACTCGCCGCCTTCGTATTGTTTGCCGAACTGGATCACCACGGAGTAGCGATATTCCAGGTTGCTGTAGGTATCGATGTGCTTGCCGATGAAGTTGCCGGCTTCCAGCAGATTGGACTGGCAGCGACGGATAAAACACTCGGCTTCCATGATGCCGTTGAAGAACTCGCGACTTTTTCCCGAAGAGAGGATCTGCACCACACGTTTTCCGTAAGGGTCGTTGCGATATACGGGTAACTGGCCTTTTTGATCCTCCATGAAGCGCCCCACCGCGAGAAAGTTTTCTTCGCCCACATCGCCGATTTCGATAATGGTTTTCGGGATGACCTGGCACGCCGCTTCCATGTACTCCAGCTCTTCTTGAGAAAACAGCTGTGAGGCTTTGAGGGAGGCGTAGGCGTTGTTCTGCAGTTCGTGGTTCGCAGCTTGAATCGTCTCTTGCATTGCTCAGACTCCTTGAGAGGTGGACGTTGGGTACAGGCTGTTTGGGGTATTGAGAGAAGCAGGTTCCCGAGGGGTAAACGGCTCGACCACCCCTCGGCACAAATGGTCGCGAATCAGGTACAGCCCCGCCATGAACCCCCAGACTTCGAGGAACGGCCCATAAGGGGAGGGCTGTTGTTCGACGCTGGCGCGATAATTGGCGATATGCCGGTAATGCACGTTGGGGCGGCGGTGGTGTGCGTCGTGGTTGGGCAAGTCTTGCGGGTACACATACAAGCGCACCGGCAGATCGTAGAGCGCACATTTCAGCACCCAGACGGCATGCGCGATGACCCCGTGCTCTGGCGGTGTACGGCCCTGGAAACGACCCCAAGTCAGTCGGCCATAGTGATTTTTCTCGGTGCTCCGGGCGTCCCGGCGATAAAACCACAGGTGCTCGGTAAACAATTGCAGCCACATGGAGTGCTCAAACAACACCGCGCGTGGGATCACATACATCAAGCCAAAGGCTTCCAAGCCACCAGCCGCCCACAGTAGCGTCAGCAATACGCCCCAGAAGCAGCCGCGAAACAGCGCTTCACGACGATCAAGACGAACGAAGCTGTCAAGCAGCGTTCCACGCCATTGGCGCATCAGGTAAACGGGGCGAAATGGGGTGCAGCAGACTCGCCACCAATAGACCGGTTCAGGCATCCCCGGGTAGAACCCTTGCTCACGGATGAAGCGCTGGTCGGGATCGGTGTCGGAGCACAACACATGGATATTGTGGTGTTCGCGTACATGGCTCTGGTTATAGGTGTCCCAATCCTGGTACAGCAGCGGCGTGGTCAGAAAGAGCCTGGCATAGCGCTGCGCGCGAGCCTTGTCCTTGAGCACCGCACCGTGGGTCAGGTAGTGGAAAGTGGCTTGCATACTGCGCAATCGATTAACCATCAGGACCCAGCCCACCAGCACCAGCAACACTGCCGTACCGGTGGCGAAAGCACCCTCCAGAACGGCTTGGCCAAGCATCACCAGGGCGATCATTACTAACCAGGTGAACAGCAAATGAGCCACCAGAAAGCGCTCGCCGCTCTCGTTCATTGCGCTCTTTAACGCCTCGGGTGCAAGTGCCTGCCCCTTGCCAGTCAGCCAGGTCCAGAAACCCTGGAAAGGCAAATGGGCATAGCTGGCACGAACATCGCCCTGTGGCCCGTACTGACAGTAGTAAGTGCATTGACTTGCACTTTCACGGGCGTTCATCAGTAAACCCTGGTCAAGTAAAGGACAGGAATGGTGCTGTACAACCAATAGAAGGGTTGCATGCGATTATGGTCCGCACCGATAACAATGGGGTTGGTCCACTGCTGGGCAAACACCTTGCCGATGGCCGCATACTCCGCACCCTGGGCATACAGGATCTGCATCAGCTCTTCGTTGCTGCGCTGCTGGTGCCACGCCTGATAGAGCGGCAGTCGAGCACTGAAGATTGAGGCATAGTCGAGATCGTCCTCAACGATGCAGCCATTGTCCTGGTGTGCCAGGCGCCGTTGTGCTTCGGCCGTCAGTGCATGCCAGCAGTCCTCGCCACCGGCGGCTTCGGCAATCATGATCGACTCGGCACCAGGGCCGAGAGCGTCCAGGATTTTTTGCTGGCTGATTCGCAATTTGTGAGCGAAGCCTTCGCGTGTTTCCTTGAGGCGGTTCAGGGTACTGGCGTCAAACCCTTCAAAATCCCCGGCCGCGACGGCGATCCGTGCATCGATGCCGTGCTTTTGCAGCACTGCTTGCAGGTCAGGCAGGGTCTTGACCACGCGTCCGGCCACCAGCCCGATGCCTTCGCCCAGATGCTCGAAGGTATAACGCAGGCGGCCATTCTTGTTTTCGTAGCCGTAATCAGGGCACACCGGGGAGACCAGGGTAATGGTTTCACCGGCCAGTCCTTTGGCCAGGGCCTGGGCGAAACGCGCTACAAAGTGTGGCGCTGATTGGGCAAATGACAGGCGCTCAAAGGCCTGCTCAAGATCCACCACCAATTCGTCCGGCAGTTCTCGCATGGCGGGGTATCGCACTTTCAGGGCCGGGGTCGTGGCGGTGTTGTCGTTGATCGCACACAACAGCAAATTCAATAGCGAAGGACGGCTTTGGTTGATGTACGGCTTGTCCAGAATCAAGGTTTTCTTGCCCTGAGTGGAACGAACCTGCCATTGAAAGCCGGGGAATTTGGACTGAATGAAACGATAAAACGGCATGTAACGAGGAAGGCCCGTATGGCCATCGTCCGAGTGTTGGAACTGGGCATAAACAGCTGACAACTTTGACACTTCACTTTCAATGCAAAGTGCCTGTACCAAGTCAGCCGGTGGCTGCTGGGAGAGTGAAATAGGTGACAGCACACGTTTGCTGATCAACTTGTGGGTTAGTTTGTTTCTTACATAGTAGTGGGCGAGAGATTGGCTCATGGGATCACCGGTACGAAAGTTCCTGATCAGCGGGCATTAGTTCAATAAGATTAATATTGACGTGGGAGGGCTGATGCAGGGCCCAGAGGATCGAGTTGGCAACATCCATCGGCTCAAGCGGCGTCAGTGTGCTGTACACGCGGTCGGCTCTGGCTTGATCGCCGGCAAACTGAACCAAGGCGAATTCTGAGCGGGTTTTACCCGGTGCGATGTTGGTCAACCGGACCCGCGCGCCCACCAGTTCGGTGCGCAGGCATTGTCCGAAGTGGTCGACAAAGGCCTTGGATGCCGCATAGACATGGCCCCCGGCGTAGTGATAATGAGCGCCAATCGAGGTCAGGTTGATAATGTGCCCGCACCCACTTTCCATCAGCTTAGGTAGTACCGCCCGAGTGACATTGATCAAGCCGTGAACATTGGTCTCCAGCATGGTGGATATTTGAGCATCCGAGACTTCCAGTAACGTTCCTTGTCCCTGAAGTAAACCGGCGCTATTGATGAGTTTGCTAAAGGTGGCAAATGCATCGGGAAGTTGTTTCAACTGTGTGTTGATCGAGTCGATGTCACGAACATCGCAGCTAAGGGGGTAAAAACGTTCACCCAATTCATCGGCCAATGCATTGAGGCGCTCGGTTCTGCGCCCGATCCCAACTACCTTGTTTCCCTGCTCTATCAACTTCCTGGCACAGGCCAGACCAATACCTGATGTCACTCCGGTGACAACCACTGTTTCATCAGTGTTCAATTGAAGCTCCTTTTTTATTGCATTTTTTATCGGCAATTGGCGAACTGAGGCGTGGGTGCCTGATGAAGACCTGCAGATTAGGGAGCTTGGCGAGGGATGTACCGGTACGGCGACGGGCATGGGCAACGAACTGTATCGTTGCGCGACCATGACAGTTGGAGGCTTGTTTTGTTTCGATAGCGCGCAGGCGCGCGTGCGCGCACAGATCGATGCCTGATGGGAGGCCTCACCAGGGGGAGGGGAACGAGGGAGATTTGGTCAGGAGAGTGTTGGGGGGAATATTGCGGGCATTAAAAAGCCGGCTTGTGGCCGGCTTCTCGGGGACTGGCTTGGTTTATTTTTGGTAAACCGCGCCAGCCTTCAAAACGTACACCCGGATCTTGCGTCCGGCTGTGGGACTTGGCGAGAAAGTCATCTGCCTTGTCGGTGCGATCTGAGCCTGAAGAAGGGTCGATGCGCAAATGTGGGGCGCAGCATACTGATTTTTTTGAGAAATTCCCAGCTTGGTATGCGAGGTAGAAGGATTGCGCTGTGTAGCAGCTGCCGAAGGCTGCGTTCGGCTGCGAAGCAGTCGTAAACCCGGTAACCATGGACTGTCTGCCACAGTGAATGGTTTGCGACTGCTGCGCAGTCGAACGGGGCGATGCGGCGTTCCGACAAGCCCCCTCGCCACAGTGGATCACAGGGTTGCGTGCTTACAGGAAGGGCACGGAAGGTCTGCGTTTGTTGAGCGTCGACCACCAGAATACCCACCCCAATACCCTTATGTTTTGCTTGTCGATCTGCTCGGCACTGAAGATCTCGTCCGGATACTCGGCTTTGTTATAGCTGCGCAACCGCAGCGCATTCCCCGGCATTCGATGCAGGTATTTGATCCGTAACATCCCGTCATGCTCGATCGCATAAATCTCCCCGTCAATAACCTGAGTCAGCCCGCGGTCGATCGCGAGTGTCGAACCGTCTTCAATCTTTTCGCCCATGCTGTTGCCGATCATGTGGGTACAAATGGCGTCGGCGTGGTTGATTTCCAGGGAGTCCAGATGGCTGCGGGGCAGGCGGATGGATTGGCTAGGGTCTTTGACGACGTGAGTTTTGTTGGAGCCCGGGGCGGTGGCTGTTTCTTTGTAGAAGGGCAGCTCGACGTCGATGGGCTCGATCACCGTGTAGATGCCGCGGATGGCCTGTGCGTCGAAGGTGTTGCCGGACTCGTCGAGTACGCGCAGGCGTGAGGATTCTTTCGGGCCTTCGCCGGTTTTCAGCCAGTCGCTGTTTACAGACAGTAGTCTGGCGACCTCTTCCATGCGGTAGGCGGGCACACCGCGGGTGTACCAGTTATGGATATTTTGCGCTTCCGTGTCGAAGAAAGCGGCAAATCCTGTGGTTGTGATTTTCGCTGCTTCAAGGAGCGCTTTAAACCGTGGGCCGCTAGTGTTCTTTTTCATAAACACGAGTTTACTGGCGCGGGATGGGGGTTTGAATAAACGACCTGTTCAAATTTCGAGGGAAATTTAAGACTGGATGTAAGGAGCTTTTAGTGGAATTTAAACAGGCAAAAACCAGAGCCAATAAGCGTTCCACGTACCGTTAAAGGTGAGAGTCTGAGCGGAGCGCCCACAAAAAACCCCGGATCAACCGGGGTTTTTCTTCAAACGTCGCAGCTAGAAGCTTACCGCGGCTTCTCAGCCTTTATAGGCAGCAACCGACTTGGTGATCGCGTCGCGGGCGGCATCTGCGCCGGCCCAGCCTTCGATCTTCACCCATTTGCCTTTTTCGAGATCTTTGTAGTTCGCGAAGAAGTGCTCGATCTGCTGAATCAGCAGCGGAGGCAGATCGGTGTATTCCTTCACATCGACGTACAGCTGGGACAGCTTGTCGTGTGGAACCGCGATCACTTTGGCATCGCCGCCGCCGTCGTCGGTCATGTTCAGGATGCCGACTGGACGCGCGCGGATTACCGAACCTGGAGCAACCGGGTAAGGGGTCACGACCAGCACGTCGAGGGGATCACCGTCGTCGGCCAGGGTGTTCGGGATGTAACCGTAGTTGGCCGGGTAGAACATCGGGGTGGCCATGAAACGGTCAACGAACAGGCAATCGCTGTCTTTGTCGATTTCGTATTTGATCGGCGCGTGGTTGGCCGGGATCTCGATCGCGACGTAGATGTCGTTCGGCAGGTCTTTGCCAGCCGGAATCTTGCTGTAGCTCATTGGGCGGTGCCCCCGTTAGTTGACCAAAAACACTTGGCCGGATTGACCAAAAAGTGGCGGCGATTATAGGCATATTCCGCCTTCGACGCTATGGACCAGAGGTCGTGTAGACCTTAGTCGTGTGCCTGATAGACAGGGTTCTCTGCCAGAAGTTGCCGCAGTCGGGCCAATGGATCCTGCCGATAAAACAGCTTCAGCTGCTCATAGACCTGTGGATAAGCCTCGTGCAGCAAATCCGGGGCACTGAAGAAATATTCGCTGGTGACCGCGAAGAATTCGGCGGGGTTTTCCGCTGCGTACGGGTCGATGGCGGTTTGCGCGTCAGGGTTGCGGTCCAGTTGCTGATCGAGGTCGTCATAGGCTTCTTGCATGACTTTGGCCCAGTCGCTGACGCGCATATCGGCATGCAGCGGGGGCAGGCCATTGGCGTCGCCATTGAGCATGTCGAGTTTGTGCGCGAGTTCGTGAATGACCAGGTTATAGCCTTCCCAGCCACCGCTGGCCATCACGCCGGGCCAGGCGAGGATGATCGGGCCTTGCTGCCAGGCTTCGCCGCTGTGTTCGCCGTCCCATTCGTGTTCAACGCCGCTGGCATCGCGATGGCGCTGGGGGCTGAGGAAATCGTCGGGGTAGAGGATGATTTCGTGAAAGCCCTGATACCAGTTCAGATCGCCCAGATGCAGCAGCGGCAATTGGGTCTGTGCGGCGAGTAGCAGACGTTGCTCTTGGTGAAGCTCGACGCCGGGCAGGGCGGTCAGGTGTTTGTCTTGCAGGAACAGCACGCAGGCTTCCCGCAGCCACTGGTCTTCGGCTGCGCTGAGGCCATCGAGAAAGCTCAGGTGATGGCGCACCCGTTGCCACATGTCGTCGGCAATCGGATGCCTGGCCAGGGTGCGCTGGCGTCGCCAGGCGCTAAGGGACCACATCGTGAGTCAGCGGGGTTCGGCTTTGGATGCGGTATTAGCGAGGCGGCTACGGATCACGCCGATGATCATCGGTAGCAGCGAAACCAGGATGATACCCACCACCAGCAGCGACAGGTTTTTCTTGATGAACGGTACGTTGCCGAAGAAGTAACCGAGGGTTACCAGACCGCCCACCCAGAGGATGGTGCCGAGGACGCTGAAGGCAAAGAACCGTGGGTAAGGCATTTTGCCAACGCCGGCGACGAACGGGGCAAAGGTACGGATGATTGGCATGAAGCGCGCCAGGGTCACGGTTTTGCCGCCGTGTTTGTCGTAGAAGTCGTGGGTTTGTTGCAGGTAGTCGCGGCGAAAGATTTTCGAGTTCGGGTTGCTGAACAGCCGTTCGCCGGCGGTGCGGCCGATTACATAGTTGGTGCTATCACCGAGAATTGCCGCCAGCATCAGCAGGCCGCCCAGCAGCACCGGGTCCATGCCGCCACCGGCCGCCACGGCGCCCGCGATGAACAGCAGAGAATCGCCCGGCAGGAATGGCATCACCACCAGACCGGTTTCGCAGAAGATCACCAGAAACAGAATGGCGTAAATCCATGCCCCGTAGTTGGTCACCAGCAGGTCGAGGTAAACATCGAGATGCAGGATAAGGTCGATCGGGTTGAAATCCATGGAAAGCACCTGTGGTGATGGCCCGACTCTGCAGGCCTGTGCGGATGGCTGGGCGTAAGACTACAGCTAAGTGTGATTTTTCTTACGAGCCGGAAGAATGGGCATTATACGGGGTGACAAGTGAAAAACGCGTCGAGTTTGTAGCGGGGGATGTCGATGGGTCGACCATAGGTCTGTTGGCTTTGCACAATCCTTGTGGCGAGGGAGCTTGCTCCCGCTGGGAGTGCGAAGCGCTCCTGGTCCGACTACGCGGTGTATCAGGATAATCGCTTTGGTGGGTTTACGACTGCTGCGCAGCCGAACGGGAGCAAGCTCCCTCGCCACAAAGGCCCCGGTGCGTTACAGCTCCTCACTGATCGGCAACACGTAGTTCTTGAACTCAGTATCTTCCTTGAACCCAATGGATTCGTAGGTTTTCTGCGCGACGTCGTTATTGCTGCTGGTGGAAACGCGCATGCGCACGGCATTGGTCTCCTTGGCCATTTTTTTCGCGGTGCGGATCAGGTTATCGGCCACCAACTGGCGGCGGGCGTCTTCGGCGACGTAGATGTCGTTGAGGATCCACACGCGTTTAAGCGAAAGAGACGAAAAGCTGGGGTACAACTGACAAAAACCCATCAGCTTTTTGTCGTCGTCATCGGCCAGGGCCAGGTAGATCACCGACTCCTTGCGCCGCAGGCGTTTCTCGAGGAACGCCCGGGACGAGTCCGGATACGGCAGGGAACCGTAAAACTCACGATATTTGACGAACAACGGGGTCAGCAGGTCGAGGTGTTCGAGGGTCGCTTGAATAATCCGCATGGTAGGTCTCGTCTTCAAGTGGCTGTCTTACGTGGTGACGGCGACGGGAAACCCTGGCGGCCGTGCATCGATCCTGCCTGAAACCTGAATAGAAACGCAATGCGGAAACGGTTCAGGTATCCGACGGGCTCAGTAGGAAATTACCTTTCATATCTGCACCAATGTCCGACTCCAGCGTCTGAACCTGGGCTTCGTCCTTCAGACTGACCCCTGATAACTGCCGCCGACAGGCTTCGCGCATCAAATACAGCAAGCGGTGTGCCGCCATGCCGTAACTCAAGCCTTCGAGCCGAACATTCGAGATGCAGTTGCGATAGGCATCTGTCAGTCCGACTTTGGGATTATAGGTGAAATACAACCCCAGGCTGTCTGGCGAGCTCAAGCCGGGGCGTTCGCCGATCAATATGACCACCATCTTCGCGCCCAGCAGCTCGCCAATCTCGTCGGCCACCGCGACTCGGCCCTGTTCCACCAGAATCACCGGCGACAGGGACCAACCCTCAGCGGCTGTCTGTTCTTCCATGCGCGCTAGAAACGGTAAGGTGTGGCGATGAACGGCCAATGCCGAGAGGCCGTCGGCCACCACAACGGCCAGATCCACCCCGCCAGGATGGCTCAGCGCGTAGTCGCGCAGGGTCTGCGCCGACTGATCACTCAGCTTGCGCCCCAAATCGGGGCGCTGCAGATAGCTGTTCCGGTCCGTGGCGGCGCTGTGCAGCAGCAAACTCTCACGTCCACGCTCGGCCAGTTGTGAGCTAAGCCCCAGGTGGTCGAACGGCAGGTGCACCGCATCCCGGGCCTGTGCATGGGCGTACTGAAAATCCAGCTGCGCGCTGGTCGGCATGCTGGTGCCTGTACGACCGAGGGCGATACGTGCCGGGGTCAGGCGACGCAGTTCCAGCAATGGGTTTTGCGGATCGACAGGTGGTTTATCCATCTCAATACTCATCCCAGTTGCGCCATGGCCTGACGGAAGGCCGGCGGCAGGTTGTCGCCGAAGTGAATTTTGCCGTCTGCCTGGGTGAAGATGCCCATGTTCGCCAGCCACTGTTCAAACTCCGGCGCCGGTTTCAGGCCCAAGGTTTTCCGGGCGTAGAGGGCGTCGTGAAACGATGTGGTCTGGTAATTGAGCATGATGTCGTCGGAACCGGGAATGCCCATGATGAAGTTGATCCCGGCCACGCCCAGCAGGGTCAGCAGGGTGTCCATGTCGTCCTGATCTGCCTCGGCGTGATTGGTGTAACAGATGTCGCAACCCATGGGCACGCCCAGCAGCTTGCCGCAGAAGTGGTCTTCGAGACCGGCGCGGATGATCTGTTTGCCGTTGTAGAGGTATTCCGGGCCGATGAAGCCTACGACGGTGTTCACCAGAAACGGTTTGAAATGGCGTGCCACGGCGTAGGCGCGGGTTTCGCAGGTCTGTTGATCGATGCCGTGGTGGGCGTTGGCAGACAGGGCGCTGCCCTGGCCGGTCTCGAAATACATCAGATTCTGGCCCAACGTGCCGCGATTCAGGCTCAAGCCCGCGTCATAGCCTTCCTGCAAGACGTTCAGGTTGATACCGAAGCTGGCGTTGGCCGCTTCAGTGCCGGCGATCGACTGGAACACCAGGTCCAGCGGAACACCGCGATTCACCGCCTCGATGGAGGTGGTGACGTGGGTCAGCACGCAGGCCTGTGTAGGAATTTCGTAGCGCTGGATGATCGCATCAAGCATTTCCAGCATGGCGCAGATCGAAGCGATGCTGTCGGTGGCCGGGTTGATGCCGATCATTGCGTCCCCGTTGCCGTACAGCAGACCGTCGAGAATGCTCGCGGCGATCCCGGCCGGTTCGTCGGTGGGGTGATTGGGTTGCAGGCGCGTAGAGAGCCGGCCGCGCAGGCCCAGAGTGCCGCGGAATTTCGTGACCACGCGGATTTTCTGCGCCACCAGCACCAGGTCCTGCACGCGCATGATCTTTGACACGGCGGCGGCCATTTCCGGGATCAGGCCCGGAGCGAGAGCGCGCAGGCTCTGTTCGTCGGCGGCGTCGCTGAGCAGCCAATCGCGAAAGCCACCGACAGTGAGGTGGCTGACCGCTTTAAAAGCCTGTTTATCGTGAGTGTCGATGATTAGTCGGGTGACTTCATCGGTCTCGTAAGGAATCAGTACTTCCTGCAGGAAGTGAGTCAGCGGGATGTCAGCCAGGGCCATCTGCGCAGCCACTCGCTCGCCATCGTTGAGGGCGGCAACGCCGGCCAGAAAGTCCCCGGAGCGCGCCGGGCTGGCTTTGGCCATGACGTCTTTCAGACTGTCGAAGCGGTAAGTCTGGGCGCCGACGGTATGGGCAAATACGGCCATGGGACGGTGTCCTCCTGATTCAATAAATAACTCAAATGCACCGTCGAACCCCTGTGGGAGCGGGCTTGCTCGCGAAGGCGTTCTGACATCCAACATGTGTGGTGAATGACACTCCGCCTTCGCGAGCAAGCCCGCTCCCACATGAGAACTGCGTGCACTTCAATATGGCAGGCGCCGGGAATCAGCCCGGCGCCGGTGCAACTCAGACGCCTTCGAGCATCGCATCCGCCGGCGCGTCGGAACGCTGCTTGGCGGTCAGTTGGAAGTACAGGTAACCGGCCGCCATGAACCCGAGGAACACACACCCGATCAAGGTGTTGAACCACGCCATCGCCACCAGGCACACCACGGCCAGAAACAGCGCGATCCCCGGTACGATCGGGTAGCCCGGTGCACGGAAGGTGCGTTCCAGGTTCGGCTCGGTTTTACGCAACTTGAACAGGCTCAGCATACTGATGATGTACATCACGATGGCGCCGAATACCGACATGGTGATCATCGCAGCCGTCAGCGTCATGCCCTGCAGATTGACCAGACCGTCGCTGTAGATCGCCGCGATGCCGATCACGCCGCCCGCCAGAATCGCCCGGTGCGGAGTCTGGAAGCGCGACAGTTTGGCCAGCCCTTTGGGCAGGTAGCCGGCGCGAGCCAGGGCGAAGAACTGTCGCGAATAGCCAAGAATGATCCCGTGGAAACTCGCCACCAGGCCGAACAGGCCGATCCACACCAGCATGTGCATCCAGGTCGAATTATTGCCGACCACGGCTTTCATCGCCTGAGGCAGCGGATCGTTGATATTCGACAATTGGCGCCAGTCGCCAACACCGCCAGCCATCACCATGACGCCGATGGCCAGGAACACCAGGGTCAGAATGCCACTGACGTAAGCCCTGGGAATCGTGCGTTTCGGGTCCTTGGCTTCCTCGGCGGCCATGGCGGCGCCTTCAATGGCGAGGAAGAACCAGATCGCGAAAGGGATTGCCGCAAAGATGCCGGGGATCGAGGCCATGGTGAATTCGTTGGAACCCGACCAGCCGTTGAGTACGAAATTGCTGAAGCTGAAGCCCGGTGCGACCACGCCCATGAACACCAGCAATTCGGCGACCGCCAGCACGGTGACCACCAATTCGAACGTGGCAGCGATGCTCACGCCGAGGATATTCAAGCCCATAAACACGAAATAGGCGCCAACAGCGGCGATCTTCGGGTCCAGTTCCGGGTATTGCACGTTGAGGTAGGCGCCGATGGCCATGGCAATTGCCGGTGGCGCAAAGACGAATTCGATCAGGGTCGCAATGCCGGCGATCAGTCCGCCTTTTTCACCGAAGGCCCGACGGCTGTAGGCAAACGGCCCGCCAGCGTGGGGAATAGCGGTGGTTAATTCGGTGAAACTGAAGATGAAACAGGTGTACATCGTCGCCACCATCAGGGCGGTGACGAGAAAACCCAGGGTGCCTGCGGTGCCCCAGCCGTAACTCCAGCCGAAATACTCGCCGGAAATCACCAGGCCGACGGCAATGCCCCATAGATGCAGGGTGCCGAGTGTGGGTTTGAGCTGTGTAATAGAAGTCATAAGTCCTCTCTGTCTTTTTTATTGTTTGATCTGTTTGGACTTTCAGGTATGGCGTTTATGTGTGATGCGGGCACGCAAAGCCCATGCCAGACCAGCAGGGCGATGATTTACGGTGTATTTAAGGACGCCATCGCGGGCAAGCCCGCTCCCACAGGGTTAGGTGGTGAATCCACTTTTGGGGGCTGACCCAAATCCAATGTGGGAGCGAGCCTGCTCGCGATGACCATCTGAAGGGCGACACAGAAACACCTGTATCGCCCCCGGTTTTTAGAAGAAACCCAACGGATTGATGTCGTAGCTCACCAGCAGGTTTTTGGTCTGCTGATAGTGATCGAGCATCATTTTGTGGGTTTCACGACCGACGCCGGACTTTTTGTAGCCACCGAACGCGGCGTGCGCCGGGTACAGGTGGTAGCAGTTGGTCCACACGCGACCGGCCTTGATGGCGCGGCCCATGCGGTAGGCGCGGTTGATGTCGCGGGTCCAGAGGCCGGCACCCAGGCCGAACTCGGTGTCGTTGGCGATGGCCAGGGCTTCGGCTTCGTCCTTGAAGGTGGTGATGCTTACCACCGGGCCAAAGATTTCTTCCTGGAACACGCGCATTTTGTTGGTGCCCTTGAGCAGGGTCGGCTGGATGTAATACCCGGTCGCCAGGCTGCCCTCGAGTTTTTCCACCTTGCCGCCGGTCAGCAGCTCGGCGCCTTCGCCCTTGGCGATTTCCAGGTACGAAAGGATTTTGTCGAATTGCTGCTCGGACGCCTGGGCACCGACCATGGTGTCAGTGTCCAGCGGGTCGCCACGTTTGATTTGCAGGACTTTGTTCATGACCACTTTCATGAACTCGTCGTAGATCGACTCTTGCACCAAAGCGCGGGACGGGCAGGTGCAGACTTCGCCCTGGTTGAAGAATGCCAGCACCAGGCCTTCAGCGGCTTTCTCGATGAAAGTCGGTTCGGCTTGCATGATGTCTTCAAAGAAGATGTTCGGCGACTTGCCACCCAGCTCCACGGTGGACGGAATGATGTTTTCAGCGGCGCATTTCATGATGTGCGAGCCGACCGGGGTCGAGCCGGTGAAGGCGATCTTGGCGATGCGCTTGCTGGTGGCCAGGGCTTCCCCGGCTTCTTTGCCGAAACCTTGCACCACGTTGAGCACGCCGGGTGGCAACAGGTCGCCGATCAGCTCCATCAGCACGGTGATGCCCAGCGGGGTCTGCTCGGCCGGTTTAAGGACCACGCAATTACCGGCGGCGAGGGCCGGGGCAAGTTTCCAGGCGGCCATCAGAATCGGGAAGTTCCACGGAATGATCTGCCCGACCACGCCCAGCGGTTCATGGATGTGATAGGCCACGGTGTTGCCGTCGATCTCGGCGGCGCTGCCTTCCTGGGCGCGGATGCAACCGGCGAAGTAGCGGAAATGGTCGGCGGCCAGCGGGATGTCGGCGTTGAGGGTTTCGCGAACGGCCTTGCCGTTGTCCCAGGATTCGGTGATCGCCAGCACTTCGAGGTTCTGTTCGATGCGATCGGCGATTTTCAGCAGGACCAGCGAGCGTGCCTGGGCGGACGTGGCGCCCCAGGCATCGGCGGCGGCATGGGCAGCGTCCAGGGCCTTTTCGATGTCTTCGGCTGTGGAACGCGGGAATTCGGCAATAGGTTGGCCGTTGACCGGCGATGTATTGGTGAAGTACTGACCTTTGACAGGCGCGACGAACTCGCCGCCGATGTAGTTACCGTATTTGCTCTTGAACGAAACGATAGCGCCTTCAGTACCGGGGTGAGCGTAACGCATGATGGGTTTCTCCTTGGCTTTTGTGCTTATAAGGGAGGACGCGCTAAAGCGCTGCATTAAGCGTAGAGCAAAGGTCGGGCCAGCGCCTTGCAGGTCAGGTAAATCAAGGCCTTGCGTGTTTTTTGTCGGACGGATGGGCGGCGTTTGTGACGCTTGCGGTACAGCCCCTGTGACACTTTGTACCGTTTGTGGCGCAGCCTGTGACGGGCAGGTCTTGCCAGCATTGCAATGCGTCGATGGCTGGAGGATGCTGGGCCTCAAATTGCCACACAGGTAATCCTCTGTGATGAGGGGCGATGTGTGGTGCGGGGTTTGTGTGGCGAGGGGGCTTGCCCCCGTTGGGCTGCGAAGCAGCCCCTAAAACCAGTCACCTCTATTTCCCGGATACACCGCATACACAGGATTTACGACTGCTGCGCAGCCGAACGGGGGCAAGCCCCCTCGCCACAGGAGTGGCCAGGTAAGTACTCACCTATCGGGGAGAATAATAAGAAATGCACGACAACCATTTGAGTCGCCATGCCCAGCAAGTGCTGACCGTGACCCAAGGTAAATCCCACCTGCACGGCCCCGGCAGCGATCCGTCCATTGCCCGTTCCTGGCTGCGTTGTCTTGAGGACTATCACCTCGACCCGGCCCTGACCATGGCGCCGACGGTGCTGGAACATGGCCGCGTGCTGGAAAGCCGCGAACGCTTGCAGCAAGTGCTGCAGATCGCCGGCAACGAAATGACCAGCCTCCACCAGCAACTTTCCGGCGCCGGCCACGCGGTGCTGCTGACCGACGCCCGCGGGGTGATCCTCAACTGCGTCACCGCGCCCGCAGAACGGAAGATTTTCGAGCGCGCCGGCCTTTGGCTCGGCGCCGACTGGAGCGAAGCCTGCGAAGGCACCAATGGCATCGGCACCTGCCTGGTGGAGCGCCAGTCCCTGACCATCCATCAAGACGAACATTTTCGTGGCCGTCATACCGGCCTGACTTGCTCGGCGAGCCCGGTATTTGATCCTCACGGCGAGCTGCTCGCGGTGCTCGACGTGTCTTCGGCGCGTCATGAGGTTTCGCGTCAGAGCCAGTTCCACACCATGGCCCTGGTCAATCTGTCGGCGAAGATGATCGAGAGCTGCTATTTCCTGCGTTACTTCGACAATCAATGGTTGCTGCGTTTTCACTTGCAGGCCGAATCCGTCGGGCTGTTCAGCGAAGGGTTGCTGGCGTTCGACGGGGAAGGGCGGATTAGTGCGGTGAACCAGAGTGCGCTGAATTTGTTGGGGCATATTCGTGGCGGGCTGTTGGGTAAACCGGTGGAGGCGTTTTTCGACTGCTCGCTGGATGAATTGCTCGGCCGCGCGAGCCCTAGTGCCAGCGCCAGTTGGCCATTGCGCACCCGTGACGGGCGGCGGCTGTTTGCCGTGTTGCGCGGGCAGCCGCGCAGTATTCCGGTGCCGGTGGTGCAAAGCCCGATGGTTGCCGAGCGTCCGCGCTTGTCAGGCATTTGCCTGGGCGATGCCGCGTTGCAGGCCGATTTTCGCAAGGCCCTGCGGGTATTCGAGCGTGATGTGCCGTTGCTGATCAATGGCGAAACCGGCTCAGGCAAGGAGGCCTTCGCCAAAGCTGTGCATCAGGCCAGTCAACGGGCAGCAAAATCTTTCGTTGCACTCAATTGCGCGGCGATTCCCGAAAGCCTGATCGAAAGCGAACTGTTCGGCTATCGCGGCGGCAGCTTCACCGGTGCCCGCAAGGAAGGCATGCGCGGCAAGTTGCAGCAGGCCGATGGCGGGACGTTGTTCCTCGATGAAATCGGTGACATGCCGCTGAGCATGCAGACCCGGCTATTAAGGGTGCTGGAAGACCGTCAGGTGGTGCCGATTGGTGGCGAGCCGGAATCGGTCAATGTGCGGATCATCAGTGCCACTCACCGCAATCTGCTTGAAAGGGTGCAGGACGGCAGTTTCCGCGAGGATTTGTATTACCGGCTCAATGGGCTGGAGGTCGCATTGCCGGCGCTGCGTGAGCGCGCTGACAAATCACAGTTGCTCGACTTTTTGCTGGCCGAAGAGGCGGGTGGGGAGACGGTATTGATCGACGGGCCGGCGCGGCAGGCCTTGCTGGATTTTGCCTGGCCGGGGAATGTGCGGCAGTTGCGCAATGTGCTGCGAACCCTGGCGGCGCTGTGTGACGGCGGGCGGATCGGGCTGGGGGATTTGCCGGCGATGATTCGCCAGGCCCGGCAGGTACCGGCGTCGGCAGTTGAAGAACCGTCCGAGTATCCGCTGGACGATGCCGAGCGGCTGGCGTTGCTGACGGTGCTGGAGCAGCAGCGCTGGCACATGACGCACACGGCTGAGCAGCTGGGCGTCAGCCGCAATACCCTTTACAGAAAGCTGCGCAAACACGGTATCGCCCGGTAAACCGCGTCGCGGCCAATCGCGGGCAAGCCCGCTCCCACAGGGTCTGCGCTGCCCTTGTGGGAGCGGGCTTGCCAGCGATGGCGTCAGTGTGGGCGAAACACAAGGTGCGATTTTCCCCTCCCTACGCTAACCTGCGGCCATGTTTTACGAGGTCGACTATGCACATTCATATTCTTGGTATTTGCGGCACTTTCATGGGTTCGATGGCGGTTCTGGCCAAAGAGCTGGGCCATCACGTGACGGGCTCCGATGCCAACGTCTATCCGCCAATGAGCACGCAGCTGCAAGCCCAGGGCATTGAGTTGACCCAAGGTTACGACCCGGCGCAGCTCGATCCGGCCCCGGACCTGGTGGTGATAGGCAATGCCATGTCCCGTGGCAACCCGGCCGTCGAGTACGTGCTGAACAAAGGCCTGCCGTACGTCTCCGGTCCGCAATGGCTGGCGGATCACGTATTGCAAGGTCGCTGGGTGCTGGCGGTTGCCGGCACTCACGGCAAAACCACCACCAGCAGCATGCTCGCCTGGGTTCTGGAACACGCCGGTATGAGCCCGGGTTTCCTGATCGGCGGCGTGCCGCAGAATTTCTCGGTGTCGGCGCGTCTGGGTGATACGCCGTTCTTCGTGATCGAAGCCGACGAATACGACAGTGCATTCTTCGACAAGCGCTCGAAATTCGTTCACTACCGCCCGCGCACGGCGATCCTGAACAATCTTGAGTTCGATCATGCCGACATCTTCCCTGATCTTCCGGCGATCGAGCGTCAGTTCCACCACTTGGTGCGGACCATCCCGAGCGAAGGCCTGGTGATCCATCCGACCACCGAGCCGGCATTGCTGCGCGTGATCGAAATGGGCTGCTGGACCCCGGTGCAAACCACCGGTGCCGGCGGTCAGTGGCAAGTCAAACTGCTCAGTGAAGACGGCTCGAAATTCGAAGTGATGTTCGAAGGCGCCGTTCAAGGCGTGGTCGAGTGGGACATGACCGGTCAGCACAACGTCGCCAACGCCTTGGCCACCTTGGCTGCTGCGCGTCACGTCGGCGTAGTACCGTCGATGGGCATCGCTGCACTGAGCGCGTTCAAAAGCGTGAAGCGCCGGATGGAAAAAGTCGCGGAAGTCCGTGGTATCACCATTTACGACGACTTCGCTCACCACCCGACCGCCATCGCCACCACCCTCGACGGTCTGCGCAAACGCATTGGCGACGCGCCGTTGATCGCGATCATCGAGCCGCGCTCCAACTCCATGAAGCTCGGCGCTCACCGCGATGGCTTGCCGGAAAGTGTGGTCGATGCCGATCAGGTGATCTGGTATTCGCCAGCCAACCTCGGTTGGGATCTGGGTGCCACAGCAGCGTTGTGCACCGTGCCGTCGATTGTCAGCGACTCGCTGGAAGGCATCATCGAGCGCGTGAAGAGCCAGGCCCAGCCCGGCACTCACGTGGTGATCATGAGCAACGGCGGCTTCGGCGGCCTGCACGGCAAACTGGCCGAGGCGCTGCAATGAACAACGGCCCGGAACGCATCACGCTGGCGATGACCGGCGCTTCGGGCGCCCAATACGGCTTGCGCCTGCTCGACTGCCTGGTGCGTGAAGACCGCGAGGTGCACTTCCTGATCTCCAAGGCCGCGCAACTGGTGATGGCCACCGAGACCGATGTCTCGCTGCCGTCCAAACCGCAAATGATGCAGGCCTTCCTCACTGAATACACTGGCGCTGCCGCTGGGCAGATTCGGGTGTACGGCAAGGAAGACTGGATGTCGCCGGTGGCTTCGGGGTCTGGCTCGCCAGCGGCGATGGTGGTGGTGCCGTGTTCCACCGGGACCTTGTCGGCTATCGCGACCGGGGCCTGCAACAACTTGATCGAACGGGCTGCCGACGTGACGTTGAAGGAGCGCCGCCAGCTGATTCTGGTGCCGCGCGAGGCGCCATATTCGAGCATTCATCTGGAGAACATGCTCAAGCTGTCGAACATGGGCGTGACCATTCTGCCGGCGTCACCGGGCTTCTATCACCAGCCGCAGACCATCGATGACTTGATCGACTTCGTCGTGGCGCGAATTCTCAACTGTTTAAACATCCCGCAAGACATGCTGCCGCGCTGGGGCGAACACCATTTGAGCAGCGATGAATAAGCTGCTGATTATCCTGCTGGCTTTGCAATTGGCGGGTTGCGCCACGGCGCGCACGCTCGATGCCGCCAAGCCTGGAGCGCCGGTGGTGTATTCGGGGACGCGTCTGGATTTGTATGCGATGAATGGCGGGTGCTGCGCCATGGACCGATTCGGTGCAGAAGCGCCGAGTTATCCGGGTGTTGACCTGCCGGCCAGTGCGTTGCTCGACACGTTGCTGTTGCCGCTGTCGTTGTTGACGGTGATTGGCGTGAGTTTTCAAGCGACGGGTGGTTTGTAACCTGCGACCCCTGTGGCGAGGGGGGCTTGCCCCCGTTCGGCTGCGAAGCAGTCGTAAATCCAGGCAACGCGGTGACGCTGAAGAAACGGAGGGCCGCTACGCGATCCAACGGGGCAAGCCCCCTCGCCACAGGTCCGCGGTAGGCCTGAAATTATTTGCCTAACTTGCGCAACTCATCCGACTCGACAATCCGCACGCCATCCTGCTCTTCCAGCGCCAGGCGCCACATGGCGCGGGCCAGTTGGCAGGCTTCGATGCCGTGGTACTTGCCCGGAATCAATCGCGACAACGGACCGGCGACTTTCTCGCCCAGTCGTGGCTCGACGCGATCGCCCAGCAACAGCGAAGGCCGGCAAATGGTCAGCTGCGGCCAATTCTGCGCGCGCAATGCGTGCTCCATCTCGCCTTTAACCCGGTTGTAGAAAATCGAGGAGCGTCGATCGGCACCCAGAGCGCTGATCACGATCAAGTGCCGCGCACCCATTTCCCGTGCACGTTTGGCGAAAGCCACCACCATGTCCAGGTCCACCGCGCGAAACGCTTGCTCGGAGCCGGCCTGTTTGATCGTGGTGCCGAGGCAGCAGTAGGCAATGTCGACGCGACCGTTCAATTGCGGCAAAAACACCGCCGGGTCGCCGACCGGGTTTTCCAGGTGCGGATGCTCTGCCAGTGGCCGGCGTGAGGGGGCCAATACTCGTGTAATCGTTGGCTCGTTGAGCAGACGGTCAAGCAAATGTTCACCGGTTAACCCGGTAGCTCCGGCAAGCAATACATGCTGAGGCGTCAAGTACATAGTAATTCCCCCTTGATACTATTCAGCTTAGTTGCTCTTTTCATCCTTGCTGATAGAGACACTTTGCAGTGCTTTTCGTGCCTGTTGTTTGCGCAACAGTTGCCAGTGGCTGAGAACGGTTTTCGGCGCCCAGATCTGTGGCTCGGAAGCTTCGAAGCTGTCGGCCAGTTCACGCTCGGCCACGGTGGCGCTGGCCAGTTTGAAGGCTTGCTCCAGATCGTCGGTCTGGTTCAGCGCCTGGGCGAACAACGCGTCGCCGAAATAAGTGAAGTTGGCTTCTTCCGAACACCCAAAGGACACTCGATCGGCGCGTGAGGCGGTCATGATCAGGGTGCGTTCGTCCTTGAGGGCGGGGATGAAGCCGCCGGAATAGCAAGACGAAATCACAATGATCTTGTCGCGCTTCTTCAGGGGCGCGAGGACGGCGGCGAGTTCGTCGGCCGGCAAGTCGGCCAGTTCCATGCGCGGCTGGTCGAGCACCAGTTCGTGTTCACTGGAGCCATGGCTGGTCAGATAAATGAACAGCAAGTCTTCCGGGCCGCTGCGCTCAGCCAGGGTCTGGGCGGCGCGGCGCAGGTTTTCCCGGGTGGCCATCGGCCTGTCGCCGAGGTGATCGCGATGGTTGACCAGGCGGATCTGGCCGAAGGCGCCGAAACGGCTGGCGAGCATGTTGGCGACGTAGTCGGACTCGCGCAGGAACACGCTCTGCTTGCCGTCGCCGCCCAGGGTCAAGGTGTACAGTTCGACCGCCGGGGTCGAGGCCGGCACGTTGGCCAGCGCATCGTCGAGCAAGCGACCTTGAGCCAGCAAGCCGAGTTCGAGAGGGTCGGGCAGCAGCTTGCCGTCGGCGTCGCGCACGCGCTGACTATTGACCCAGGTGCCGCTCTGTACCGTGCCATCGGTCAGCACCAAAGTACCTTTGCCCTGATAGTTGTCGCCGTCGAACTGGCCGATATAGAAGCTGCCATCGGCCAGGTTCAAGCGCCCCTGGCCGGTGAAACGCCAGTCGCTGAACTGACCGATGTAATGACTGCCGTCAGCGCCGATCAACTCGCCCTTGCCGCTTAGCACGCCTTCTTTGAAGTGACCCAGCCAGACATCGCCATCGGCGTTTTCGTAGCGGCCCTTGCCGTGCAGTTGATTGTTCTTGAAGCCGCCGACATAGATATCGCCATCGGCGCTGTTGAAGGTGCCATTGCCTTCCAGCTGGCCGTCGGCGAAATGCCCGGTGAACTGATTGCCGCTGGCATCGCTGCGCTGGCCTTCGCCGTTGGGTTTGCCGTGGGCGAATTGACCTTGGTACTGGCTGCCGTCTTCGAGTTCCAGACGACCGAGCCCTGAATATTGATCGGCCTTGAATTCGCCGCGGTAGGTCATGGCATTTTCTTTGAGGGTGCCTTCACCCTCGCGTCGACCTGCCTTGAAACCGCCGGTATAGCTGCTGCCAGTGGTGGTCAGCGTGCCTTGGCCGTCGAATAGCCCTTGCTGGAATTGCCCGCGATAGAGCTCGCCGTTGCTGCCATGCCATTCGCCTTGGCCATGCCATTGGCCTTTGTCGAACTGGCCGGCGTACCAGCTGCCGTTCGGGTAATCGATGCGGCCTTCACCTTGCAGCAAGCCATTGACCAGATCACCGCGATAGCGTCCGCCGTCCGGCAGGCGGGCATCGGGAGGCAACACCGATTCGCCGTCGCCGCAAGCGGTGAGCAACAGGGTCAGAGCAAGGAGTGCAAGTGGGCGCATAGCGGGATCCGGGCAATTAGACGACCGAGTATGCCGCAGCTATGTGTCGCATTTATAGAGACACGGCAGAGACACGGCGCGAAACAGCGTTGCTGCTTCGCATCCGGGATGCTTTACACGAAGCAGAGGGACAGTGGCTCGGCGATATACGCCGGTTTGTCCGACCCTTCGATTTCAAGCGTGGCGGTGGCCTTGAGTAACCATTGGCCGGGTTTCTTCTCGATGACCTCGTTCATGTCGACCTTGAGTCGCACCCTGGAATTGACCTTCACAGGCTGGATGAAACGCACGCTGTCCAGACCGTAGTTGACCACCATCTTCGCGCCTTCGGGCAGGATGAGGATGTCTTCCATCAGTTTGGGGATCAGTGACAACGACAGGAAACCATGGGCAATGGTGCTGCCAAAAGGTGTTTGCGCAGCTTTGACCGGGTCGACATGGATGAACTGATAATCGCCTGTGGCTTCTGCGAACAGGTTGATGCGTTCCTGATCGATGGTGAGCCACTGGGAACGTCCGAGTTCCTTGCCGACATAATCTTTGAGCTCCGCAACTGGAACATAGGGCATTGAGACTCTCCTTGGGTTCATCGGTTTTTTAGTTTTTCGAGCGGGGGGATGACCTCCCTTGCGAACCACTTTAGATCAACATGACAAATTGTTCCGGTCAACTATCCATGCTTTTGGCGAATGCCGATTCATAGCGTTGGCGTGCTTATAATGTCGGGCCCCTTCTTTGTGGGGAAAGCGCGTGGGAGAGGATGGATGTTGTTACGTGGCCTGACCTGGCTGGTGCTTTTTCAATTGCTCGGCACCGCCCTCAATCATCTGTTTTTGCCGGTACTGCCGGGGCCGATCATTGGCCTATTGTTGCTGCTGGGATATCTGATTATCCGCGGTCAAGTCGGTGAGCCCCTGAACCTCGCCGCCAGCAGCCTGCTGCGTTATCTGCCGTTGCTGCTGGTGCCGCCGGCCGTGGGCGTGATGGTTTACGCCGCCGACATTGCTGCGGATTTCTGGGCGATCACCGGAGCGCTGGTGCTGTCGCTGCTGTTGTCGATGGCCTTCGCCGGCGTGCTGATGCAGCGCATGGTCAAGCCTCACGCTCATCGCGAGGACGGCCAATGATTTTCGATTGGCACGGCGCCTGGGCGTCGGTGATTCATCATCCATTGTTCGGTATTGGTATTACGCTGGGGGCGTATCAGTTGGTGCTGGCAGCGTTCGAGAAAACCCGCTGGGTTTTTCTGCAGCCGGTACTGGTTTCCATGTTGCTGGTCATCGCTGTGCTGGTCGGTTGCGGCCTGAGTTACGCCGAGTACCGCAAGAGCACCGAGATCCTCAGCATCTTGCTCGGCCCGGCCACTGTTGCGCTGGCGGTACCGCTGTACCTCAACCTGCGGCGGATCCGGCAGTTATTCTGGCCGATATTTACTACGCTGGTGATAGGTGGTGTGGTCGCCACGGGCATGGGTGTGCTGCTGGGCTGGTGGTTCGGCGCCGAACACATGATCCTGATGACCATGGCACCCAAATCGGTGACCTCGCCGATTGCCATGCTGGTGGCGGAGCAGATTGGTGGCGTCGCGGCGCTGGCGGCGGTATTCGTATTGATTACCGGGGTGATCGGGGCGATCTTCGGACCGAGTCTTTTGACCCGTCTCGGTGTCCACAGCCCAGAGGCCCGCGGCATGGCCCTGGGCATGACCGCCCACGCGGTTGGCACTTCGGTGGCTTTGCAGGAAAGTGAAGAGTGCGGTGCCTTCGCGGCACTGGCGATGAGTCTGATGGGCGTGGCCACGGCGGTATTCCTGCCGTTGGCGGTGTCGATGGTGGTGTAAGGAAATGTCTATGAGTCTGCCGCTTTTTCCGCTGAACACGGTGCTGTTTCCGGGCTGCATCCTCGACTTGCAGATCTTCGAGGCGCGCTACCTGGACATGATCGGTCGCTGCATGAAACAGGGTGGCGGCTTCGGCGTGGTGTGCATCCTCGACGGTGAAGAAGTCGGCATCGCCCCTGAAGGCTACGCGCGGGTGGGGTGCGAGGCGCTGATCACCGACTTCCACCAGCAGGACAATGGCCTGCTGGGTATTCGGGTGAAGGGCGGGCGGCGTTTCCACGTTGTGCGCACCGAGGTGCAGCGCAACCAGTTGATCGTCGCCGAAGTCGAGTGGCTGGAAGACGAGCCCGAGCAACCGCTACAGGATGAGGACGCCGACCTGGTCGCGCTGCTCAAGGCTTTGGCGGAACACCCGATGGTCGAAGCACTGAGCATGGGTACCGAAGCGACAGGGCAACAGTCGCTGGCCAACCAGTTGGCGTATCTATTGCCGTTTGCCGAGGTGGACAAGATAGACCTGCTGCAACTTGATGATCCGCAGCAGCGGCTGGATGCGATTCAGGCGTTGCTGGATGAGTTGCAGGGTGAGTTGTTTGCCTGACGTCCGCTAGAAGATCGCAGCCCGTAGCAGCTGTCGAGCCTGCGAGGCGGCGTTCGGCGGCGAAGCCGCCGCAAAACCGACAATGCCGTCTTTCAGGCAAACCGCATAAGCAGGATTTGCGAGGACTTCGTCCTCGAACGCCGCCTCGCAGGCTCGGCAGCTGCTACAGGGTTACGGCATCAATACGCATACCTCAACATCGCATGCGGCATGTGCCTCAACACAAAGAAACCGAACAACGCTACCAATGAAGGCAGCACCAGCCACCAGATTTTCGGCGGCATGGCGGTGAGCGAGGTCTGGCGTTGAGTCAGCCAAAGGCTGGCCGCACACACGCATGCCGCCAGCATCGCGCCGGCCAGTACATCGGTCGGCCAGTGCGCGCCCAGGTACACCCGTGAAAAGGAAATCGTCAGCGCCGGCAAGCAGCCCACCAATAACCAGGTCAGGCGCATGCGCGGCGGTTGTCCGCGACCCGCCAGCACCGCGAGCGTCAAGAACAGCGCGAAAGAGCCCGAGGCATGACCGCTGGGCATGCTGTAGCTGGTCAGTGGATCACTCAGCACTTCCGGGCGCACGCGGGCGAAAAAGTGCTTGGTCGCGGTGTTGCCCAGCGCGGTGAACAGCAGGGTGCCGCCGGCGAAGATCGCGTGTCGCCATTGTCGTGTCAGTAACAGCAAGACTGTCAGCAGCGCGCTGAGCATAAACATGTTGCGGAATTCGCCAATCAACGTGAACACCACAGCCACTTCATCGAGCACCGGGCTGCGGTGTTCCTGTATCAGGGTCATCAATCCCTGGTCGAGGGCGGTCAGGTGCGGGTAGCCGATGAACAGGCCGATCAGGATCAACAGGCTCATGCTGCTGATCCAGATGGTCGCCCGGCGATGGCGGCGCAGGCTGCTGTTTGCGCTCAGACCGACCATCACCGCAATGCTGCTGGCGACAATCCCGGCTTCAAGCCAGAAACCTTCCGGCAATGGCAAGCGGATCGCCGCCCCGGTGGCCCAGCCCGGCAGGAGATAGGCGAGGCTCCAGCCCGCGGCAGCCAACAGGCTGACGACGGCGAAGCGCGGGAAGGGCATGTCGAACATCCCGGCGACCATTGGCAGCATTGGCCGCAGCGGGCCGATAAAGCGTCCGACCAACAGGCTGGCGATGCCATAACGCTGGAAATAAGCCTCGGCCCCGGCCATCCATTCCGGATGATGGCGCAACCCCGGCAAGCGACGGATGTTCTGGTGGAAATGTCGCCCTAAAAAGTACGAAACGATGTCGCCCAGCACGCCGCCGAGGAAACCCAGCAGCAGCGTTTCACCCAATGACAACGCGCCACTGCCGGCCAGCACCGTCACGGCAAACAGCAACACCGTGCCAGGCACGATCAGTCCGACAATCGCCAGGCATTCCATACAAGCCACTACGAACACTGCCGCGGCCAGCCATTGCGGATTGACTGTCAACCAACCGGTCACGCTATCGAGCCATGGGCCCATAAAAACAACTCCATCTGATTCAATTGGCCCTTGGTGGGCGAGCACAATTTAAACAACACCATAAAACCCTGTGGGAGCGGGCTTGCCCGCGATGGCGCCGTGACAGTCAGCCTTAATGTCGACCGGTATGGCCCTATCGCGGGCAAGCCCGCTCCCACAGGGATCTCCTTTGCATCAAGATTCAGCAGGTATCAGGACAACAAAAAATAATCGCGACCTTCGACTTGCCCCCGGCGCAGCGGGTTGCGCGTGCAGTAAAGTGCGTAAGCCGCATCAACAAAACGGTACATCAAATGTTCGTCGCGCCCGTGGGGAATGCCCAGGCGTGTGGTCTGGATGATGTGCCCGGGCGCCGGCCCGACATCTTCCACCAGCAGCACTTCATGGTCGAAGCGCTTGGCATCCCAGACCGGCACCTTCAGCCCCAGCGCCTTGCAGAGCAGCGTCTGCCCGGCACACAGTTTTTGCGAGGGGCGAGGGCGGCCTTGGGCATCGGGATTGTTCAATAGCATCTGCGCCAGGCTCGCCGGCCCGCTCAGTTCGTCGACCCATGGATAGGCGGATTTGATCAGCACTGCATTGCCTGGCCCCTGAGCGCTGAAGTTCAGGGAATCGCCGCCGCGGGCGTAATACATATAGATGTGGCCGCCATCCAGAAACAAAGCCTTACGCTTTTCTGTGTAGCCAAGGGAGGCGTGGCTGCCTTTTTCTTCGCAGTAATAGGCTTCGGTCTCGATAATCCGGGCACTGAGCCACAGGTCGCCGACCCGATGACGGATGATTTTGCCCAGTAAATCCCGGGCCAGCGTTTGGGCATCGCGATCGAAAAATGCATCCGGCAGCCCCTTGGGCTGGCGCGTAGTGGATGCAGAAACAGGCAGGTTGGTCATGATGAACAGCGTTTATCAGGGCTGATTGAGTCGTGATGATAACAATATGCAGCTTAATCCCGGCTGAACGTCGGCAAATTGCGCTCCATTTCGACCATCCGCCTGTCACCGCTGTTAGTCCCGGGACGCGACAGCTATAATCTGCCGCTTTACTCTTTACCAAGACCTTAGCAAAGACCATTGCAGACCATGACTGAGTCCGTTCTTGACTACATGACCCGTTTGGGTCGCGCCGCCCGCGAAGCTTCCCGCGTGATCGGCCGTGCCAGCACCGCGCAGAAAAACCGCGCCTTGCAGGCGGCTGCCAATGCGCTGGACGCGGCACGCGCCGAGCTGACGGCAGCCAATGAGCTGGATTTGGCCGCCGGCCGCGCCAACGGTCTCGAGCCTGCTCTGCTTGAACGCCTGGCACTGACCCCTGCGCGCATCGACGGCATGATCGTCGGTTTACGCCAGGTCGCGGCATTGCCGGACCCGGTTGGGGCAATCCGCGACATGAGTTATCGCCCGTCTGGCATCCAGGTCGGCAAGATGCGCGTGCCATTGGGCGTGATCGGGATCATCTACGAATCACGGCCGAACGTGACCATCGATGCCGCCAGCCTGTGTCTGAAGTCCGGCAACGCGACCATCCTGCGTGGCGGCTCCGAGGCGATTCATTCCAACCGTGCGATTGCCGCCTGCATCCAGCGGGGCCTGGCCGAGGCCGGTCTGCCGGCCGCGGTGGTGCAAGTGGTCGAAACCACCGACCGTGCCGCCGTCGGCGCACTGATCACCATGCCGGAATACGTCGACGTTATCGTGCCCCGTGGTGGCCGTGGCTTGATCGAACGGGTCAGTCGCGATGCCCGCGTGCCCGTCATCAAGCACCTGGACGGCATCTGTCACGTCTACGTCAGTGCCCATGCCGATCTGCCGAAAGCCCAGCGCATTGCGTTCAACGCCAAGACTTATCGTTATGGCATCTGTGGCGCCATGGAAACCTTGCTGGTGGATGAATCGGTTGCCAAGGAGTTCCTGCCATCGATGGCTGCCCAGTTCCGCGAAAAAGGCGTCGAACTGCGCGGTTGCGAGCGCACTCGGGCGATCATTGAGGCCGTAGCGGCCACTGAAGAAGACTGGCACACCGAATACCTGGCGCCGATCCTCTCGATCCGTGTGGTCGACGGTCTGGATCAGGCCATCGAGCACATTAATAAGTACGGCTCCCATCACACCGATTCGATCGTCAGCGAAAACCTGGCCGACACCCGGCGTTTCGTGGCCGAAGTCGATTCGTCTTCGGTCATGATCAACACCCCGACGTGCTTCGCCGATGGCTTCGAATACGGATTGGGTGCCGAGATTGGCATTTCTACTGATAAGCTGCACGCCCGCGGCCCGGTGGGCCTCGAAGGGCTGACCTGCGAGAAGTACATCGTGGTCGGTGACGGTCAGTTGCGCGGCCAGGAGTCGGTCTGACTTGGGCGACTTCAACCCGTCAGCCCAAGTGACCGCCAGCGAGCCCCAGCCTCGACGCATTGGCGTACTGGGCGGGACCTTCGACCCGGTGCACATCGGCCATTTGCGTGGTGCGCTGGAAGTCGCCGAATCGCTGGCGCTTGATGAGTTGCGTCTGACACCCAGTGCCAGGCCGCCTCATCGCGGTACGCCGCAAGTGTCGGCGAAGGACCGTCTGGCGATGGTCAAGTGCGCGGTGGCCGGTGTGCCACCGTTGGTGGTGGACGCTCGCGAATTGCAGCGGGACAAACCGTCCTACACTATCGATACCCTGGAACTGATGCGTGCCGAATTGGCCGCCCCAGACCAGGTTTTTCTACTTTTGGGCTGGGACGCATTTTGCGGCCTGCCCACTTGGCACCGCTGGGAAGAGTTGCTCCAGCATTGCCACATCCTGGTGCTGCAACGCCCGGATGCCGACAGCGAACCGCCGGATGCCTTGCGCAACCTGCTGGCAGCGCGCTCGGTGAGCGACCCGCTGGCCCTCAAAGGGCCGAGCGGACAGATTGCATTCGTCTGGCAGACGCCGCTCGCGGTATCCGCCACCCAGATCCGTCAACTGCTGGCCAGCGGTAAGTCGGTACGTTTCCTGGTGCCCGACGCGGTCCTGGCCTACATCGATGCGCACGGGCTTTACCGTGCGTCGAACTGAAAAAGGGCGCGCTTCAAGGCACGTGAATGCGTGTATCGAAGCGCCCGAACATACGAGCAAAACGAGTTTTATATGACTGACAAAGACGTAAACAAAGTAAAGCGCAAGGGCACATTCAAGAGCGCTCCGCTGCCAGTAGTGGCTAATACCGGGCCGGAGCTGCGCGGCGAAGAGCTGGTCAAGGTCGCCGTAGCGGCCCTGGAAGACGTCAAAGCCCAGGATGTTCTGGTGATCGACGTTCGTGAAAAGCAGAGCATCACTGATTTCATGATCATCGCTACCGGTACTTCCAACCGTCAGATCGGCGCGATGCTGGATAAGGTCCGCGAGGCGGTCAAGGCCCAGGGCGTCAAGCCGTTGGGTGAAGAAGGCAAGGGCGACAGCGACTGGGTGTTGCTGGATATGGACGATGTCATCGTGCACATGATGACTGCCAGCGCTCGCCAGTTCTATGACCTGGAGCGTTTGTGGCAGGGTGCCGAGCAGAGCCGTGCCGGCAGCGCCGCGCACCACAGCCCGGAAAACACCCATGAGCATTTCATCAAGCTCAACAAAGACCAGCAATAAGGGACCGCTGTGCGACTGCGACTGATCGCCGTCGGTTCACGCATGCCCAAATGGGTGGAAGAAGGCTGGCATGAATATGCCAAGCGTCTTCCGTCCGAGCTGGCGCTGGAACTGGTGGAAATTCCGCTCAACACCCGCGGCAAGAACGCCGACGTGGCGCGCTTTATCCGTCAGGAAGGCGAAGCCATGCTGGCCAAGGTCGGGCCGAACGAGCGCGTTGTCACCCTCGAAGTCCACGGCAAGCCCTGGAGCACCGAGCAACTGGCGGTCGAACTCGATCGCTGGCGGCTGGACTCGCGCACGGTGAATTTCATGGTCGGCGGCCCCGAGGGGCTGGCGCCGGAAGTCTGTGCCCGGGCGGATCAACGCTGGTCGTTGTCGCCGTTGACGTTGCCGCACCCATTGGTGCGGATTCTGATCGGCGAACAGCTGTATCGTGCCTGGACAGTCCTGTCCGGCCACCCTTACCACAAGTAGTTCTGCCCTCATGCCCCAGCCGATCCGCATCAAGGACCACGAAAAAGACGCCCGTCTAGTGCGTGGCCGCGTCGTGTTCGGGGCCATTGCAGTGGTGGCGCTGATTGGCGTGCTGATCGCGCGGCTGTATTTCCTTCAGGTGATCCAGTACGAGTACCACTCGACCCTGTCGGAAAACAACCGCGTCCATGTGCAGCCGATTCCGCCGACTCGCGGGTTGATTTTCGACCGCAATGGCGTCGTAGTGGCCGACAACCGGCCGAGCTTCAGCCTGAGCATGACCCGCGAACGCTCCGGCAACTGGCAGCAAGTGCTCGACGTGATCGTCGAGGTGCTGGAGCTGACGCCCGAGGACCGGGTGATCTTCGAGAAGCGCATGCGTCAGGGGCGCCGGCCGTTTGAGCCGGTGCCTATCCTGTTCGAACTGACCGAAGAGCAGATCGCCCGCATCGCGGTGAACCAGTTCCGCCTGCCTGGTGTGGAAGTGGTCGCGCAGCTGGTGCGGCATTACCCGCAGGGCGCGCACTTTGCGCACTCGGTGGGTTACATGGGGCGGATCAACGAGAAAGAGCTGAAGTCGCTCGATCCGGTCAACTACAGCGGCACCCACCACATTGGCAAGACCGGCATCGAGCGTTTTTATGAGCCCGAATTGCACGGCCAGGTGGGTTACGAGGAAGTCGAAACCAACGCACGAGGCCGTGTATTGCGCGTGCTCAAGCGTACTGATCCGATTCCCGGCAAGGACATAGTCCTGAGCCTGGACATCAAATTGCAGGAAGCCGCCGAAGCCGCACTGGGCGGTCGCCGTGGCGCGGTGGTGGCGCTGGACCCGAAAACCGGCGAAGTGCTGGCGATGGTCAGTCAGCCGAGTTTCGACCCGAACCTGTTCGTCACCGGCATCAGCTTCAAAGCCTATTCCGAGTTGCGCGATTCCATCGACCGGCCACTGTTCAACCGCGTGTTGCGCGGTCTGTACCCGCCGGGCTCGACGATTAAACCGGCGGTGGCGATTGCCGGTCTGGATGCGGGCGTGGTTACGGCGTCGAGCCGGGTCTACGATCCCGGTTACTACCAATTGCCCAACTACGATCACAAATACCGTAACTGGAACCGTACCGGCGACGGGTACGTGGATCTGGACACGGCGATCATGCGTTCCAACGACACCTACTTCTATGACCTGGCCCACAAGCTGGGGATCGATCGGTTGTCGGCGTACATGAGCAAATTCGGCATTGGCCAGAAGGTCTCCCTGGACATGTTCGAAGAGTCGCCGGGGTTGATGCCGACCCGGGAATGGAAGCGCGCGACCCGTCGTCAGGCCTGGTTCCCGGGCGAGACGCTGATTCTGGGGATCGGTCAAGGCTATATGCAATCGACTCCGTTGCAACTGGCGCAGGCCACAGCGCTGGTGGCCAACAAAGGCGTCTGGAACCGTCCGCACCTGGCGAAGACTGTCGAAGGCGAGCGGCCGAAGGACGAAAACCCCATGCCGGACATCGTCCTGCGTGACCCGTCGGACTGGACCAAGGTCAACCACGGCATGCAGCAGGTGATGCACGGTGCCCGCGGTACGGCGCGCAAGGCCTCCATCGGTGCTCAATACCGGATTGCCGGCAAGAGTGGTACGGCTCAGGTGGTCGCGATCAAGCAGGGTGAAAAGTACGACCGCTCCAAGGTTCAGGAGCGTCACCGCGACCACGCCTTGTTCGTCGGCTTCGCGCCGGCCGACAACCCGCAAATCGTAGTGTCGGTGATGGTCGAGAACGGCGAGTCCGGTTCCGGCGTCGCCGCACCAGTGGTGCGTCAAATCATGGACGCCTGGCTCCTGGACCAGGACGGCCGACTGAAAGCCGAATACGCCAGCCCTATCAGTGCGGAGGCTACGGCCCGTGAAGAGTAATTTCGATCGCATCCTCTCCAGCGAGGATGTGATGCGTCGCCGTGCGACGCTGCTGCAACGCATGCACATCGACGGCCCGTTGCTGATTCTGCTGCTGACCCTGGCTGCCGGCAGCCTGTTCGTGCTGTATTCGGCCAGTGGCAAAAGCTGGGATCTGCTGGCCAAGCAAGCCACTTCCTTCGGCATCGGTCTGGTATCGATGATCGTCATCGCCCAGTTCGAGCCGCGCTTCATGGCCCGTTGGGTGCCGGTCGGTTATGTGATTGGCGTGCTGTTGCTGGTGGTGGTGGATGTCATGGGCCACAACGCCATGGGCGCCACGCGCTGGATCAACATTCCGGGGGTGATCCGCTTCCAGCCCTCGGAATTCATGAAGATCCTGATGCCGGCAACCATCGCCTGGTACCTGGCCAAGCGCTCCTTGCCGCCACAACTCAAGCATGTGGGCATCAGCCTGTTTCTGATCGGATTGCCGTTCATTCTGATCGTGCGTCAGCCCGACCTTGGCACTTCGTTGTTGATCCTGGCGGGTGGCGCGTTCGTATTGTTTATGGGCGGCCTGCGCTGGCGCTGGATTCTCAGCGTGATTGCTGCCGCCGTGCCGGTGTCTGTAGCCATGTGGTACTTCGTGATGCACGACTACCAGAAGCAACGCGTCCTGACGTTCCTCGACCCGGAGAGCGATCCGCTGGGTACCGGCTGGAACATCATTCAGTCGAAAGCCGCCATCGGTTCCGGCGGAGTGTTTGGTAAAGGCTGGTTGCTCGGCACCCAGTCGCACCTGGACTTCCTGCCGGAAAGCCACACCGACTTTATTATTGCGGTGATGGGCGAAGAGTTCGGCCTGGTGGGCATCTGCGCATTGTTGCTGATTTACCTGCTGTTGATCGGTCGCGGGTTGGTGATTACCGCCCAGGCTCAGACATTGTTCGGCAAATTGCTCGCGGGCAGCCTGACCATGACGTTTTTTGTTTACGTTTTCGTCAACATCGGTATGGTCAGTGGCCTGTTGCCGGTTGTGGGGGTGCCGTTGCCGTTCATTAGCTACGGAGGAACTTCGCTGGTGACGCTACTGTCAGCGTTTGGGGTTTTGATGTCGATCCATACCCATCGTAAGTGGATCGCACAGGTTTGAATAAGGTGAAGATTTCAATGCAAGTAATGCGTGGCTGGGCGACTCGGTACGCGCCATGGGTCGGCCTGGTAAGCATCCTTGGCACAGCGCAGCAAGCGTTGGCCGGCGATTACGAAGGCTCACCCCAGGTGGCCGAGTTCGTCGGTGAAATGACCCGCGACTATGGCTTTGCCGGTGAACAGCTGATGGGCGTGTTCCGCGAAGCCGAGCGCAAACAGTCGATTCTGGACGCGATCTCCAAACCCGCCGAACGGGTTAAACAGTGGAAAGAATATCGCCCGATGTTCATCACCGATGCGCGCATTGCCCGTGGTGTGGACTTCTGGCGTCAGCACGAAGCGGTCCTGGCTCGTGCCGAACAGGAATACGGCGTGCCGGCGCAGGTGATCGTCTCGATTATCGGCGTCGAGACCTTTTTTGGTCGAAATACCGGTAATTTCCGGGTAATCGATGCCTTGTCGACCCTGGGTTTCGACTATCCTCCCCGTGCCGAATTCTTCCGCAAGGAATTGCGTGAATTCCTGCTGCTGGCCCGCGAAGAGCAGGTGGACCCGTTGACCCTCAAAGGCTCCTACGCCGGGGCCATGGGCTTGCCGCAGTTCATGCCGAGCAGTTTTCGCGCCTATGCTGTGGATTTCGACGGTGACGGCCACATTAATATCTGGAACAACCCGGACGATGCCATCGGCAGCGTCGCCAGTTATTTCAAGCGTCACGGCTGGGTCGCCGGCGAACCTGTGGTCAGCCGCGCCGATGTGCGTGGCGATCAGGTAGACGAGGGTTTGACCGCAGGCATTGAACCGACGAAAACCGTCGGGGAGTTGCGGGCGCTGGGCTGGTCGAGTCATGATGCGCTGCGCGATGATATGCCGGTCACGGCTTTCCGCCTGGAAGGTGACAATGGCCCCGAATACTGGATGGGCCTGACGAATTTTTACGCGATCACGCGTTATAACCGCAGCGTGATGTACGCCATGGCCGTACATCAACTGTCTGAACAGCTGGTCCAAGCACGGGGCGTCAAGTAATGCGGGCATTGCCTATGAATAAACCCCTGAAGCTCATGGCATTCGCCGCGTTGACGGTTCTGGTCGCCAGTTGTTCGACCAGCCGTGCGCCGGCTCAGAAGTCTCCGACCGCCGCTCGTTCGGCACCTGGCCTGGATATCAACCGGGCTCACAAGGATGGCGCACCCTGGTGGGACGTCGACGTATCGCGCATCCCGGATGCCACGCCGACCCTGCACAGCGGCCCTTATAAAGCCAACCCGTACACCGTGCTGGGCAAGACTTATTTCCCGTTGCAAGAATCCAAGACCTACGTGGCCTCGGGTACTGCGTCCTGGTACGGCACCAAGTTCCATGGTCAGAACACCGCCAACGGCGAGGTGTATGACTTGTATGGCATGAGCGCCGCGCACAAGACCTTGCCACTGCCAAGTTACGTTCGGGTCACCAACCTGGACAACAACAAGAGCGTGATTCTGCGGGTCAACGATCGTGGGCCGTTCTACTCGGACCGGATCATCGACTTGTCCTATGCAGCGGCCAAGAAGCTCGGCTATGCCGAAACCGGTACCGCGCGGGTCAAGGTCGAAGGCATCGACCCGCAGCAATGGTGGGCACAGAAGGGCCGTCCGGCGCCGTTGATGCTTAATGAGCCGCAAGTGGCGCAAAGTGCCGCGCCGACTGTGACGGCCTCCACCGGCACCGTCGAGCAGTGGACGCCACCGCCGCAGCAGCACGCCGCGGCCGTTGTGCCTGTGCAGATCGATGCAAAAAAAAACGCTTCTGTACCAGCCTCTGGCCAGTATCTGCAGGTGGGCGCGTTCGCCAACCCGGACGCTGCAGAACTCCTGAGATCGAAGCTCAGCGGGATGGTGAGCGCTCCGGTGTTCATCAGTTCGATCGTGCGTAACCAGCAGACCCTGCATCGGGTGCGCCTGGGGCCGATCGGCTCGCCGGGTGAAATCCAGCAGGTGCAGAACAGCGTGCGGCTGGCCAACCTCGGTTCGCCGAGCCTGGTCAGCGCCGAGTAGTACCTGGTACTTGATTGACGGTTCGCCTGCGGTTTGGGGGGGCGAACCGGGTTGTTGGCTCGTTGAAGAATAAAAGCCCGGCAAGGGTTGCAGAGTGAGCAACTGAACACGCGACAACTTTTTAGAGAGTTGTCTGATTAGTTTTGCCCTAGGGCAGTTTCCATTAGCGATTTCGAGAGACGGATGAATATCACCACCTTTGCCAAACGCCTGTGCCTGCTAGTCCCGCTGCTCCTCTCGCCTGCCGCTTTTGCGGTCGAGATGATGCCGTCGCCACCGCAACTGGCCGCCAAAGCCTACGTACTCATGGACGCCAGCAGCGGCAACGTGCTGGTAGAGAACAACGGTGACCAGCGTCTGCCGCCGGCCAGCCTGACCAAGCTGATGACCGCTTACATCGCGACCCTGGAAATCCGTCGCGGCCAGATCGGCGAGAACGACCCGGTGACCGTCAGCGAGAACGCCTGGCGTACCGGCGGTTCGCGGATGTTCATCAAGGTGGGTTCGCAAGTCACCGTCAGTGATCTGTTGCACGGCATCATCATTCAGTCGGGTAACGACGCCAGTGTTGCGCTCGCCGAGCATATCGCCGGCAGCGAGGATGCCTTCGCCGATCTGATGAACAAAACCGGCGCCGAACTGGGCCTGACCAACACCCACTTCATGAACCCGACCGGCCTGCCAAACCCTGAGCACTACTCGTCGGCTCACGACATGGCAGTGCTGGCTCGCTCGATCATTCACGAAGACCCGGCTCACTACGCGATCTACTCGCAGAAAGAGTTCTTCTGGAACGGCATCAAGCAGCCTAACCGCAACCTGCTGCTGTGGCGCGACAAGACCGTCGACGGTCTGAAAACCGGTCACACCGACGAAGCCGGCTACTGCATGGTGTCTTCGGCCGTACGTGATGGCATGCGCCTGATCGCCGTGGTGTTCGGCACCAACAGCGATGTAGCCCGCGCTGCTGAAACCCAGAAGCTGCTGACTTACGGTTTCCGCTTCTTCGAAACCCAGACCTTCTATCAGAAAGGCGCCGAGCTGGCTCAGGCACCTGTCTGGAAAGGCACTACCAATCAAGTCAAGGCCGGCCTGGCTCAAGACCTGACCATGACCCTGCCAAAAGGCCAGCTGAAAAAGCTCGCCGCCAGCATGACCATGACCCCGCAACTGGTCGCGCCAATCGCCAAGGGCGATGTGATCGGTAAAGTTGAAGTGAAACTGGATGACAAGGTGGTGCACAGCGCCGACCTGATCGCTCTGGACGCAGTCGACGAGGGTGGTATCTTCCGCCGCATGTGGGATAGCATCCGTCTATTCTTCTACGGCTTGTTCAACTGAATTAGTGTGGACCTGCATGGCCCCGTTCCAATCCGGAGCGGGGCCATGTCCGTTGCCACGGCTTACGAGGCCGTTACGCCATGACAGACACTGAAGTAAAGGCGCCAAAAATCGAATTCCCCTGCGCGGATTACCCGATCAAGGTAATCGGCGACACCGGCGTGGGTTTCAGGGACAAGATCATCGCGATCCTTGAGAAACACGCCACCGTTGACCACAACACCTTTGCCGAACGGCAGAGTACCAACGGCAAATACACGACCATCCAGTTGCACATCATCGCCACCGGCCAGGAACAGCTGTACGACATCAACAGCGAGTTGCGGGCTACCGGTTTCGTGCACATGGTGCTGTGATGTCTGGCACGCTGGGCTTTCGCGAACTTGGTCAGATGGCTTACGAGCCGGTCTGGCATGCCATGCAGCGCTTCACCAACGAACGCGGCAGCGATGCCGCCGACGAAATCTGGCTGGTGGAACATCCGCCGGTATTCACCCAGGGCCAGGCCGGCAAGGCTGAGCATCTGTTGCTGCCGGGGGATATTCCGGTGGTGAAGGTCGATCGCGGTGGTCAGGTGACTTACCACGGTCCCGGCCAATTGGTGGCCTACCTGTTGCTGGACGTGCGCAAGCTGGGGTTCGGCGTGCGTGACCTGGTCAGCCGCATGGAGCGATGCCTGATCGAGCTGCTGGCCAGCTACGACGTGACTGCAGTGGCCAAGCCGGATGCGCCGGGTGTCTATGTCGATGGCGCGAAAATCGCTTCTCTGGGTCTGCGGATCCGCCACGGTTGCTCCTTTCATGGCCTGGCCTTGAATGTGGATATGAACCTGGAACCGTTTCGACGGATTAATCCCTGCGGCTATGCCGGGCTGGCAATGACCCAGCTGCGCGATCACGCAGGATCGATTGAATTTGCCGAGGTAAGTGCCCGGCTGCGCGCGCAGCTCGTCAAACACCTCGACTATGCTGAGCAGACGACCCTAACGGGCGGAATCGACTGATATGACTACTGATGCAGTGCAAACCATGATCCCGACGCTCGATGTCACCGAGCGTCCGGCCCCGCGTGCCAAGGTTGAAGCCGGCGTCAAGCTGCGCGGCGCCGAGAAGGTTGCACGCATCCCGGTGAAGATCATCCCGACCACTGAACTGCCGAAGAAACCCGACTGGATTCGCGTGCGCATCCCGGTTTCCCCGGAAGTCGACCGCATCAAGGCCCTGCTGCGTAAACACAAGCTGCACAGCGTTTGCGAAGAGGCGTCCTGCCCGAACCTGGGCGAGTGCTTCTCCGGCGGCACCGCGACCTTCATGATCATGGGTGACATCTGCACCCGTCGCTGCCCATTCTGCGACGTCGGCCACGGTCGTCCGAAACCACTGGACGTCAACGAGCCGGAAAGCCTGGCCATTGCCATCGCCGACCTGAAACTCAAGTACGTCGTAATCACTTCGGTAGACCGCGACGACCTGCGTGACGGCGGTGCCCAGCACTTTGCCGACTGCATCCGCGAAATCCGCAAGCTGTCACCGAACGTGCAGCTCGAGACTCTGGTCCCGGACTACCGTGGCCGCATGGACGTCGCGCTGGAAATCACCGCCGCCGAGCCGCCGGATGTGTTCAACCACAACCTGGAAACCGTGCCGCGCCTGTACAAGGCTGCGCGTCCGGGTTCGGATTACCAGTGGTCGCTGACCCTGCTGCAACGTTTCAAGCAGATGATGCCGCACATTCCGACCAAATCCGGTTTGATGCTGGGCCTGGGCGAAACCGACGAAGAAGTCATCGAAGTCATGAAGCGCATGCGCGAACACGACATCGACATGCTGACTCTGGGCCAATACCTGCAACCGTCCCGCAGCCACTTGCCGGTCCAGCGCTTCGTGCACCCGGATACCTTCGCCTGGTTTGCCGAGGAAGGTTACAAGATGGGCTTCAAGAACGTCGCTTCCGGCCCGTTGGTACGTTCCTCGTACCACGCTGACGAGCAGGCGAAACTGGTCAAGGCCGAGCTGATGTCGTCCTGATCCCGTTTTGAGAGCAAAAAAAGGCCCGCAAGGCTTCTCAGGCCTTGCGGGCCTTTTTTTAGCAGTGCCCACGGCGATTACAGTCTTTTCCTGCAAACCGTGGTGCGATGACCCTCTTCTGTTTATTCCCGTTCCTGACTACTGTGTGCTTAAGCGTTCACAGGGAGAATCATGGATGACTGCTCGACCGACCCACACCCTTTGTCCTCATGCTCCCGTTTCGGCCTTGCCACCTGCAGGGCTGATCGGCGTGATTGCGCCCGCCGGCCCCGCAGCGCTGGACACCGATAAAGCCATTGCCTGGATGCGCGCTCGCGGCTATTCGCTGCGCGTGTTTCCCGGCGTTTATGAGCAAGAGGGTTATCTGGCCGGCAGCGATGATGTGCGGCTCAATGACTTGCATGGCGCATTCGCCGACAGCGAGGTCGATGCCATCATCTGTCTGCGTGGTGGTTACGGTACGCCGCGTTTGCTCGATCGCATCGATTTCGAATTACTACGCAACAACGCCAAGCCGTTTATCGGCTACAGCGACGTCACTGCACTGCACTCGGCCATCAGTCGCTATGCAGGGTTCGTGACCTTCCATGGCCCGATGCTCAACGCTGACCTGCTGGGTGACAAGCAGCAACCCACCGAGTTTTCGTTTTTCAACATGCTGCGCGGGCAGGTGAAGGCGGGCAGTGTGCTTTCTCACCCGGTGGCCTGGCCGTTGACCACCATCGAGCCCGGTATCGCTCACGGGCGTTTGCTGGGGGGCAATCTGTCGATGATCGCCGCGACCATGGGCACGCCTTACGAGATTGATGCCGAGGGTGTCATTCTGTTCATCGAGGACATTAACGAGCCGCTGTATCGCATCGACCGGCTGCTGACTCATTTGCGTCTGGCTGGCACGCTGCACAAGCTGCGTGGGGTTCTGGTGGGGGATGTGGCGGGGGTTGATGCGATTGCGCTGGAGAGATTGCTCAAACAGACCTTTGCTCCTTTGCGGATACCGGTGCTATCCGGATGGCGCAGCGGGCACTGTGATCCGAATTTGACGCTGCCGATGGGCGCGCTGGTCAGGCTGGATGCGGGGGACAAGACGTTGGTGTTGGAGCAGGATGTAGTCATCAGGCGGTAGAGTTCGTCGCCTGTTAGTCAGTCATCGCGGGCAAGCCCGCCCCCACAGGGTTTAAGGTGTACGCAATGTTGTGATCACCTATGAACCTGTGGGAGCGGGCTTGCCCGCGATGCTTTTAGCGGCTACGCAACCCTTCCAGCAACTTGTGCGTCGGATAGCCATCCGCCGGCCAGCCGAAGAACTGCTGGGCGGCGCGGATCGCCTTACGGGTATTGGCACCAATAATCCCGTCGGCGGTCCCTGCGTCGTAGTTCTGGGCGCTCAGCAGGTTTTGCAGTTCGATTCGCTCGGTACGGCTCAGCGGCAAGTCATCTTTCGGCCATAGACCGCTGATCAAGCCGCCGCCATTGAAACGTTCGGACAACAGACTCACGGCCAAGGCGTAGGACGAAGAGTTGTTGTACTTGAGAATCGCGCGGAAGTTATCGAGGACCAGGAACGCCGGGCCGCGATAGCCTGCCGGCAGCAGCAGGGCGGCCGACAGGTGTTCGGAACCTGCTGGAACCTGGCCGCCATTGGGCAGGGTCACCCCCAGTTGTCGCCATTCGGCAACGCTCTTGCGAATCGTGCCATCGGCCAGGGCGTAATTGAAACCGCTCGGCAATTGCGCTTCGAAGCCCCAGGGTTGGCCTTTCTGCCAGCCAGAGCTTTGCAGGTAGTGCGCGGTCGAGGCCAATGCATCAGCGGAGCTGTTCCAGATATCGCGGCGGCCATCGCCGTCGAAGTCCACGGCGTGGGTATTGTAGGTGGTCGGAATGAACTGGGTCTGACCCATGGCGCCGGCCCAGGAACCAAGCATTTTCTCAGGTTCGATATCGCCCTGTTGCAGGATTTGCAGGGCAGCGATCAATTGTGCATGGGCAAAGCCTGGACGTCGACCTTCATAAGCCAGGGTCGCCAGGGAATTGATCACCGACTTGGTGCCCTGGAACTGACCGAAGTTACTTTCCATGCCCCACACCGCGACCAATGCCTGACGGTCGACGCCGTAGCGCTGCTCAATGCTTTGCAGGATGTCGGCGTACTGGCTGACCAGTGCCTGACCTTTGCGCACCCGCAGCGGCGACAGCGCGCCATCGAGGTATTCCCACACCGGGCGAGTAAATTCCGGTTGGCTGCGATCGGCACGGATCACGCTGTCGTCCATGTTGACATTGGCAAAAGCACGATCGAACAGGTCGGCGCGAATACCGGCGGCGAGGGCGTCTTTACGGAAACCCGCCTGCCATTCGGCAAAGGTCTGGGTAGGCTGGATGTCGAGATTTTCACCGGTTGGCACCACCGGCGGAATGATCGCAGGGGCCGTCGCAACGGTGCGGGTCTGAAGCGGTTGGGCGTCGGCGGCGGTGGGTTTTTCCGCGCAGGCGACAAGCAGAACGAGGCTGGAGGCAGCTATCAGTTGGCGAAGAGGCCAACGACGGGAAAGACAAAGGGGCATGCACAGGTCCAGAGGATACGAATCAGGTGCAGACCTTAACATGTTGAGCGATGGCTTGCCTTTCAGGCCGCCAGAAAGTAAGAAGCCTCCCAGCTATTAGACTGGAAGGCTTCGCGGCGGTAGCTGCCTTTGCCCTTGCCGGCTCGTTCCTGACGGCTGCGGAACAGTGGCTGGGCGATGATGGATTTGGCCTTGTTGGGGCCATGCTTCGATGGCTTTTTGCTCATGATGATTTCTCGCAACTGAGTGGGTTTTGCGGGGGGAATAATCTGCCGAAGTAGGGGTTCTGTCTATAGGGCAAATGCAGGTGTGTTTTGTAGGAAACGAGATCAAAAGATCGCAGCCTTCGGCAGCTCCTACATGGGTCGCGTTCATCTGTAGGAGCTGCCGAAGGCTGCGATCTTTTGATTTTGCTTTTACTCGGCAGGCAACGACAATCTCTGTCCCGCCATCAACAACGTCAACCGACTAAGGCTCATCCACGGCGAACCCGCCGCCTGGCCTTTGATTTGCGCATCGATGCGCTGTGCTTCGAGCAGCAACTGCGCCCAGCGTTGCGCAGAGTAACGTTGCAGCGCCTTGCTCATCAGCGGTTTGCGTTTGTCCCAGATCGGCGGTCGGGCCTGGCTGAAAGCTTTGTCCAGCGGCACGCCCTGGCTGTATTGCAGCGACAGGTTGGCCAGCAGACGCAGCTCTCGGGCCAGCGCCCAGAGAATCACCGGCGGTTCGACGCCTTCGCCGCGCAACCCTTCGAGCATGCGCAGGGCGTGAGCAGCCTCGCCATTAAGAATCGCATCGGTCAGGCCGAAGACATCGAAACGCGCGCTGTCGGCCACCGCCGCTTGCACGGTTTCGACGGTGATCTGGCCACCCTCGGCCATCAGCTTGAGCTTTTCGATTTCCTGGGCGGCAGCCAGCAGGTTGCCTTCGACTCGAGCGGCGATCAGTTCGACAGCGTCCTGGCTGGCGGAAAGCCCAGCCTGGGACAGGCGTTGACGGATCCAGCTCGGCAACTGGTTGGTGTCCACGGGCCAGATCTGCACGAACTGAGTCTGCGGACCTTCGATCAGTGCCTTGCCCCACTTGGTCTTTTGCGCGCTGCCGTCAAGCTTGGGCAGGCTGATCAATAGCACCGTGTCTTCAGCCGGGCGCGAGCAATACTCGATGAATGCCGCAGCGCCTTTGTCTCCGGGTTTGCCGGAGGGCAGACGCAGTTCCAGAAGACGTTTTTCGGCGAACAGCGACATGCTGGCGCCGGCCTGCAGCAGCGTACCCCAGTCGAAACTGGCGTCGGCGGCGAAGACCTGGCGTTCATCGAAACCTTGTTGGCGGGCAGCCGCGCGAATGGCGTCGGCGGCTTCCTGACACAGCAGCGGGTCATCGCCACTGATGACGTAGACCGGCGCGAGGGCGCCTTGCAGGTGTTTACCGAGTTGGGCGGGGGCGAGTTTCATAAGAAGAAGCGTACGGGGCGCCTGAGCGCCCCGTAAGGCTTATTGCTGCGGCAGTTCGACAGGCGACTGACGCGGCGTCTGCGCTTCAGCCTTCTGCGCCGCTTCCAGTGCGTCGGCTTCAGCCTTGGCCCTGGCGTCAGCGGTCTGTTGCATCTGTTCCAACTGAGTCGGGGTCAGCTGTTGCAGGCGCAGCATCATGCGTTGAACCAGTTCACGACGCATTTCCTTGCGGGCATCGTTGGCTTCCTGGTCAGAACCCACCAGGTTGTTGCCGTCATGGATGAAGACTTTCTGTACTTCGAGCTTGTCGCTCAGCAGTGGCAGGTTGCCCTGACCCCGGATGTCGTAGCTCAGCACCGTGCTCATCTGGTACTCGCCAGTACGGCCGGCGCCCGCGTAACTGAGGATGCGCTGGCTTTCCTGCTCATCGGCCAGAAACAGCTTGTAAGGCGCGCTGCTGTAGACCTTGACGCCACTGCTTTCCAGCACCTGACGCAGTTGCGTCACGGTTTCGCCGTAGGCATTGCGGGCACTCAGATCGAGTTCCTTGATTGCCAGTTCAGTGGTGCCGGTGCCGCGCAGCTGGAAACCGCAGGCGCTCAGCAGGACTGCAAGGCCCATCACCAGCAAATTGCGTTTGATCATCTTGTTGCTCCCCTTGAAACCATGTGGGCCGGTCAAGCGGCCCGAAAGGTTTTACTCGGCGCCAGGCATGACCTGGCGCCCGATCCAATTTAGCTGGCGACGATATTGACCAGTTTCCCGGGCACTACGATCACTTTGCGAATAGTCAGGCCATCGACGAAGCGCAGGACATTTTCGTTGGCCCGTGCGGCAGCTTCGACTTCTTCACGGCTGGCGCTGGCCGGCATTTCGATGTGGCCGCGTAATTTGCCATTCACTTGAATGACAAGCTGCAGGCTGTCTTGCACCAGGGCGTTTTCGTCCAGTACCGGCCAACCGGCGTCGATTACCGGGTCAGCATGGCCCAGTCGATGCCACAGTTCGTGGCTGATGTGCGGGGTGATCGGTGCCAGCAGCAGGACTACGGTTTCCAGACCTTCGTGAATCAGTGCGCGATCCTGTTCGGTGCCTTGCGCGGCTTTCTCCAGCACGTTCATCAGCGTCATCACCTGGGCGATGGCGGTGTTGAATTTGTGGTTCTGGCCGACGTCGTGGCTGGCCTGCTTGATGGCCTGGTGGATCGAACGGCGAATGGCTTTCTGCTCGTCGTTCAGGCTGGCGACGTCCAGTTTGCCCGGCAGGCCCTGAGTGACGTGCGCTTGAGCCAGACGCCAGACGCGTTTGAGGAAGCGGTGCGAGCCCTCTACGCCGGAGTCGGACCATTCCGCGCTCATGTCGGGCGGGGAGGCAAACATCATGAACAGGCGGCAGGTGTCTGCGCCGAACTGGTCAATCATCGACTGTGGGTCAACGCCGTTGTTCTTTGACTTGGCCATCTTCTCGGTGCCACCGATTTCCACCGGCAGGCCGTCTGCGATCAGCTTGGCGCTAATAACCTTAGCCTTGCTGTCGCGCTCGAGTTCCACGTCCGCCGGGTTGAACCAGGTGTAAGCACCATTGGCTTCGCGACGATAGTAAGTCTCGGCGATTACCATGCCTTGGGTCAGCAGGTTCTTGAACGGCTCGTTGGAGCTCACCAGGCCTTCGTCGCGCATCAACTTGTGGAAGAAGCGCGCGTAGAGCAGGTGAAGAATCGCGTGTTCGATGCCGCCGATGTACTGATCCACCGGCAACCAATGGTCGGCCGCCGCTTTTTCCACCAGACCACCTTCATAGTGTGGCGAGGCGTAGCGGGCGTAGTACCACGAGGACTCGACAAAGGTGTCCATGGTGTCGGTTTCACGCTTGGCCGGTGCCCCGCATTTCGGGCAGCTGCACTCGTAAAACTCAGGCATGCGTGCCAGTGGCGAGCCGGCGCCATCGGGCACGACGTCTTCTGGCAGCACAACCGGCAGTTGATCTTCCGGGACCGGCACATCACCGCAGGTGTCGCAGTGGATGATCGGGATCGGGCAGCCCCAGTAGCGCTGACGGCTGATGCCCCAGTCGCGCAGGCGGAACTGGGTGCGCGAGGCGCCGAGGTTTTTCTTGATCAGCGCCACTTCAATGGCGTCGAAGGCGCCGGCGAAGTCGAGGCCGTCGAATTCGCCGGAGTTGATCAGCGTGCCGTGCTCGCCGTACGCATCCTGCCACGGGGCCGGGTTGGTCTCACCGGAACTTGTGCGCACCACGGATTTGATCGGCAGGTTGTACTTGGTGGCGAACTCGAAATCACGTTCATCGTGAGCCGGAACAGCCATCACCGCGCCATCGCCGTAATGCATCAGCACGTAGTTGGCGACCCATACCGGGAGCTTCTCACCGGTCAGTGGGTGTTCGACGAACAGCGAGGTAGGCAGACCTTTCTTCTCTTGAGTGGCGACATCGGCTTCGGCGACGCTGCCGCCCTTGCATTCAGCGATGAACGCTTGCAGCTCAGGGTTGTTCTGCGCGGCCAGGGTAGCCAAATGGTGTTCGGCGGCCACGGCAACGTAGGTCGCGCCCATCAGGGTGTCTGGACGGGTGGTGAATACTTTCAATGCGCCGGTTTCGCCGATGGAGGCGACGTCGAACGGGAACTGCACTTCCATACCGCGGGATTTGCCAATCCAGTTGCGCTGCATGGTCTTGACCTGCTCAGGCCAGCCCGTCAGTTCGTCGAGGCTTTCCAGCAGCTCATCCGCGTAGGCGGTGATCTTGAAGTAGTACATCGGGATTTCGCGCTTTTCGATCAGCGCGCCGGAACGCCAGCCGCGACCGTCGATCACCTGTTCGTTGGCCAGAACGGTCTGGTCGACCGGGTCCCAGTTCACGGTGCCGCTTTTTTTGTAAATCACGCCTTTTTCGAACAGGCGAGTGAACAGCCATTGTTCCCAGCGGTAGTAATCGGGCTTGCAGGTGGTCACTTCGCGCGACCAGTCCACCGCCAGACCCAGGCTGCGCAGCTGGCTTTTCATGTAGGCGATGTTTTCGTAGGTCCACTTGGCGGGCGCTACGTTGTTCTTCATCGCGGCGTTTTCTGCCGGCATGCCGAAGGCGTCCCAACCCATGGGTTGCAGGACGTTCTTGCCTTGCATGCGCTGATAGCGGGAGATCACGTCGCCGATGGTGTAGTTGCGCACGTGCCCCATGTGTAGCTTGCCGCTGGGGTAAGGGAACATCGACAGGCAGTAGAACGTCTCCTTGCCTGGCTGTTCACTGACTTCAAAGGACTTTTGCTCGTCCCAGAACGACTGGGCGGCGGCTTCGATTTCACGGGGCTGATATTGTTCGTGCATGGCTACTTTTGAACTGAATAGGGGTGGCCTAATCCTCTTCAATGCAACGCTGGACGGTGAGAACGTCAAATCGACGTTTCGGTGCCCAGGCGAGCTGGAAGTGGAGTTACAGGAAGCGCCGTAGCATACATGACCGCACTCTACCGAGGGAAACCCTGATTACACGCAAGGACGCGGCCAATGACCGCTCCGAGGGCCGTTGGTCGCGGCACTCAGCCGGTTTTTTCAGCGAGGCTAAGCTCTAAAAGGGGAGTGAGTCTTATCTTCAATGAGGTGATGGATGGTTGAGTCACAGCAAAAAGCTACAAAACCGGAGCTGTACGAAAGACTGATAGACCGTCTCGCAATGGCCCTGGATGTGGCCAAAACCGCCGGTCGGCTTCGCGATGAGCGTCCCCTGGAGCTGGAGCTGCGTGGTTTGAGCCCCGCAGAGTTTGAACTGGTCAAGGCCTATCTGGACCGTAGTGAGCGTGAGTCGCACGGATGCTTGTCAGCAGCAATGAAGCAACTCGAGGCACCACGTTCGGCCAAGATCATCTGGCTCAAGGATAAGGCACCCGGCAAAGGCGCGGTAAAGGTCCGGTCTTTGCAATTCAAGTAAGGGCACTTGAATCCGTGGGATATGCTTTTTTGAAGCAAAGTCCTTACACATTTGTTGTCGCGTTGCGTCAATCCACTTAGGCTTCGGGCATCTATGGAGATGCCCGATGCCTTTTCGTTATTTCATTAAACAACTTCTACTGCCGCCCGGCATTTTATTGCTGCTGCTGATACTTGCCTGGTGGTGGCGCCGCTCAAGGCCGAGGCTGGCGGGGTTGTGTTTCATCTTGGGCGTGGGCGGCTTCTGGTTGATGAGCCTGCCGGTGGTGGTGGAGTGGAGTGCCAAGGCCCTGGAGCGCGAGCCGCCGCTGGCGCGCGAAGAATGGGCAACCCTGGGCCAGCGCGCTGATGCGATCGTGTTGCTGGGTTCAGGGCGTGAGCGTGGCGACCCGGCCTGGGGTGTTGACCAGCCGACGGGTGTAGGCCTGGAGCGCGAACGCTATGCCGCGCGCTTGGCCAAGGCGTCCGGCTTGCCGATTCTGACCAGTGGCGGCCTGCACTACGGCACACCACCGACCGAAGCGAAGCTGATGGCGGACTCATTGCTCGATGATTTTGGCGTGACAGTGCGCTGGCAGGAAGGGGACAGCCGCACGACCTGGGAAAATGCGCAATTCAGTGCCCAGGTGTTGTTGCCGGAGGGGATCAAACGGGTGGTGGTCGTGACTCAAGCCTGGCACATGCCGCGAGCGGTCTGGAGTTTCCAGCAGTCCGGATTTGAGGTGGTTCCCGCGCCAGTGGGGTTTTTAGGCGTGGACAATGCCCGGCCGCTGGGCGGCTGGATGCCGGAATTCAAATCGATCTGGCAGAGTGGGCAGTTGATGAATGAGGCGGTGGGGCAGATAGGGTATTCGTTGTTTTATCGCTGATCTGTGGCGAGGGGGTAAGCCCCCTCGCCACAGAAGGTCAGACGGTCTTCGCCATCCGGTTGGCCACCAGCGCCCAACCAAATAACAACACGCAAACGATGATCAACGGCCACGAACGCCATTGCAGGTACGGCGTCAGGTTGTGCATCGGCACCACTTCGCCATACAGAATGCCTTGTTCGAACTGCGGGATCTGCGCAGTGATCTGGCCAAACGGGTTGATCAGGCCGGTCACGCCGTTGTTGGTAGCGCGGATCATCCAGCGGCCGGCTTCAAGTGCGCGCATCTGCGCCATCTGCAAATGTTGCAGAGGGCCGATCGAGGTGCCGAACCAGGTGTCATTGCTGATAGTCAGCAGCAAATCGCTGCGGGCGGCGAGGCCTGCGGCGAATTCCGGGTAGACCACTTCGTAGCAGATGAACGGCGCAATCTGATAACCCTTGGCTTGCAGCAGTGCTTGATCGGCCGGCCCACGGGCAAAGTCGGACATCGGCAGGTCGAAGAAGGCGATCAGGCCGCGCAAGACTTCCTGCAATGGAACGTATTCACCGAATGGCACCAGTTTCTGCTTCAGGTAAGTGCCATCGCCTTCACCGACAACGGTAATGCCGTTGAAGAAGCGCTTCTCGTGATGGACTTCCTGGCGAATCGGCACGCCGGTAATCAGCGCCGATTTACGCTCGGCGGCGAAACTTCCCATCATGTTCAGGTAGCCCTCGGCGGACTCCTTGAGCACAGGGACCGCCGTTTCCGGCCAGATCAGCAGGTCGACGCGTTTGGAGCTGAAGCTCATGTCGCGGTACAGCGCCAGCTGCGCATTGAGCTGCGACGGGTCCCACTTCATGCTTTGTTCAATGTTGCCCTGAAGCGCCGCGACGCTCAGTGGTGCGCCCGCCGGGCTGGTCCAGGCATGTTCCTTGAGCGCCATGCCGGCCACCCATGGGCCAGCCAGCAGCAACACGCCGACAGCGATGAAGCCTTTGCGGCCAGTGCGCACCAGCCGCATAGCGTTGTAGATCAGTGCAGCCGTCAGGGCCAGGGTGAAGGAGATCAGCCACATTCCGCCGACCGGCGCGAGCCCGGCCAGTGGGCCATCGAGCTGGCTATAGCCGGAATAGAGCCACGGGAAGCCGGTAAGGAACCAGCCGCGAAAGGCTTCCTGACCCACCCACAACGCCGCAAATGCCAAGGCATCGGCCAGCGGCGCCTCGTTACGGCGCAACCAGCGCGCCCAAATCCAGGCGGGCAGGGCGAAGAACCAGGCAATTGCGGCGGTGAAGAGCAGCATCAAGAACCCGGCCAGCAGCACCGAAGCGCCGCCGAAGTTGTGAATGCTGTAGTAGATCCAGCTGGTGCCTGCGGCAAACAGGCCGAAACCGAAACACCAGCCACGGCCCAGAGCCTGGCGGGGGCTCAGTTCACGCAAACCGGCGTAAAAGAAACCGACCGCCAGCAATGCCAGCGGCCAGATATCGAACGGCGCCAGGGCCAGAGTGGTGAGTGCACCGGCCGCCACGGCCAGCAGGTTACCGGGCCAGCCGGGGCGGGTCATACGACGCATTTCAATCCTTAGAATTACCGGGCGATAGGTGTCAGACGCAGCAAGTGAATCCGACGGCTGTCGGCGTTCAGGATGCGGAAGCGATAGGCGCCGATTTCAGTGATTTCGTTGCGTTTTGGCAGGTGCCCGAATGCGCTCATCACCAAGCCACCGACGGTGTCGAATTCATCGTCGGAGAATTCGCTGTCGAAGAACTCGTTGAAGTTATCGATTGGCGTCAGGGCCTTGATCAGGAAGTCACCGCTGGGCAGTGGCTTGATGTAGCTGTCTTCTTCGACGTCGTGCTCGTCTTCGATGTCGCCGACGATCTGTTCCAGCACGTCTTCGATGGTCACCAGACCGGCCACGCCGCCGTATTCGTCAATGACGATGGCCATGTGGTTATGGTTGGCGCGAAACTCGCGCAGCAGCACATTCAGGCGCTTGGACTCGGGTACGAACGTGGCCGGGCGCAGCAGATCCTTGATGTTGAAGCTGTCGCCGTTTTCCTTGAGGATCAACGGCAGCAAGTCCTTGGCCAGCAACACGCCCATCACGTCATCGTGGCTTTCGCCGATCACCGGGTAGCGGGAGTGGGCCGAGTCGACCACGGCCGGCAGGAACTCGCGAGGTGTCTGGGTCGCCTTGATGCTGATCATCTGCGAGCGAGGGACCATGATGTCCCGCACCTGCAGGTCCGCAACCTGGATGGCGCCTTCGACGATGGCCAGCGCTTCGCTGTCCAGCAACTTGTTTTGATGTGCGTCGCGCAGCAGCTCCAGCAGCTCCTGGCGGTTCTTCGGCTCGTGGGCAAAAGCCTGGGTGAGCTTACCCAGCCATGACTTCTGCCCGTTGCTCGATCGATCTTCGCTCATAGCGATTACTCTGAATCCTTTGTTGTTACGATTGGGGATATGTCTGTTTCGTCGTCCGCATAAGGGTCCGGATGACCCAACTCTGCAAGCAACGTTCGTTCCAGTGCTTCCATTTCTTCGGCTTCGTCATCATCTATATGGTCGTAACCAAGCAGATGCAAGCAGCCGTGAATGACCAGATGCGCCCAGTGGGCCGTTAATTCCTTGCCTTGTTCCGCCGCTTCGCGCTCGACCACTGCTACGCAGATCACCAGATCGCCAAGCAAGGGAATGTCGAGAAACTCATCGGGGACATCGGCCGGAAACGACAAAACGTTGGTGGCGTAGTCTTTCTGACGCCAGGTGAAGTTCAGTTCACGGGCTTCCTCCTCGTCGACCAAACGGATGGTCATTTCGGAGTCGGCAGTACGCTGGCGCAGGGCCAGTTCGCACCATTGACGGAATTCGGCTTCGCTTGGGGCAGACGCTTCGGTAGCCAGTTGCAGATCAAGCTCAAGCATCGGGGCGAGTGTCCTTGGGAGAGAACTTCGCCGGTTCGTCGGCTGTGCGATTTTCGAAGCGCTCGTAGGCTTCGACAATTCGCTGCACCAGCGGATGGCGCACCACGTCCTTGGGCATGAAGTGGGTGAAGCTGATGCCCGGTACGTCTTTCAACACCTCGATCACATGATGCAGCCCGGACTTGGTGCCTTTCGGCAGGTCGACCTGGGTGATGTCACCAGTGATGACGGCGGTGGAGCCGAAGCCGATCCGGGTCAGGAACATTTTCATCTGCTCGACGGTGGTGTTCTGGCTTTCGTCGAGGATGATGAAGCTGTTGTTCAGCGTACGACCGCGCATGTAGGCCAGCGGCGCGACTTCGATCACTTGACGCTCGATCAGCTTGGCGACGTATTCGAAACCGAGCATTTCGTAGAGTGCGTCATAGAGCGGGCGCAGGTACGGGTCGATTTTCTGGGACAGGTCGCCGGGCAGGAAGCCGAGCTTTTCGCCCGCTTCAACCGCCGGACGGACCAGCAGAATGCGGCGAATTTGCTCGCGCTCCAGCGCGTCTACCGCGCAGGCAACGGCCAGATAAGTCTTGCCGGTACCGGCCGGGCCGATGCCGAAGTTGATGTCGTTACCGAGGATTTCCTTCACATAGCGCACCTGATTCAAGCCGCGAGGGCGAATCATGCCTTTCTTGGTGCGCAAGGCGACGGACGGTTCGGCGGGGGAGTGGTTGTCCAGTTCCTCGACAGCCGATTCCTGCAGGAACAGGTGAACCATGTCCGGCGACAGCTCGGTACCTTTGGTTTCCCGGTACAGGCGGCGCAGCAGGTTTTCCGCGGAGGTGGTGTGCTTGGGCTCGCCGATCAGTTCGAACTGGTTTCCGCGGTTGCGGATCTCGATAGCGAGGCGCTGTTCGATCAAGCGCAGATGCTCGTCGAATTGCCCGCACAGATTGGCGAAGCGGCGAGCTTCAAAAGGCTCGAGGATAAAACGATGTGGTTCTATGGGTGCGTTCAAGGTCGTATTTAGCCGCCCAGGGGCAATTATGATGAATCAAGGATAGCGCCAGTCGCCTGGGTGCGAAAGCTCTTAAATAAGATGCCGGTTGGCGCTTGATCTGTGGCGAGGGGGCTTGCCCCCGTTCGGCTGCGAAGCAGTCGCGAAATATTCGGGATCGCTTCGCAATACAACGGGGGCAAGCCCCCTCGCCACAATAGCCCGGCTCCCACAGGTGACGAGGTGTTATTGGATCAGCGAGCCCCGCAGCGAGTGCGGTTGCGCGGCATCGATGTGCACGTCGGCGAACTGGCCGATCAGGGTCGGATTGTCGCAGCGGAAGTTGACGATACGGTTATTCTCGGTCCGGCCTTGCAATTCACCGGGGTCTTTTTTCGAATAATCGGTTACCAGAATCCGCTGAATGGAGCCCACCATTTGTCGGCTGATCTCGAAACCTTGCTGGTTCAGGCGATGTTGCAGGGCATTCAGGCGTTCTTTTTTCAGTTCTTCCGGTGTTTCGTCAGCCAGATCGGCGGCCGGCGTGCCCGGGCGCTGGCTATAAACGAACGAGTAGGAGAAGTCGAAACCGACGTCTTCGATCAGCTTCATGGTCTGTTCGAAGTCTTTCTCGGTCTCGCCCGGGAAGCCCACGATAAAGTCAGAGCTGATGCAGATCCCCGGCACGGCGGCCCGCAACTTGCGCAGTTTGGATTTGTACTCCAGCGCGGTGTGGTTGCGCTTCATCGCCGCGAGGATCCGGTCGGAACCCGATTGCACCGGCAAATGCAGGTGTTTCACCAGTTCCGGTACGTCGGCGTGGGCCTGGATCAGACTGTCGGAGAATTCCAGCGGGTGCGAAGTGGTGTAGCGAATCCGGTCGATGCCATCGACAGCCGCCACCACCCGGATCAGTTCCGCCAGATCGGCCAGGCGACCATCGTGAGTGGTGCCTCGGTAACCGTTGACGTTCTGTCCCAGCAAGGTCACTTCACGCACGCCGTTTTCGGCCAAGTGAATGATCTCGGCAATCACGTCGTCGAACGGTCGGCTGACTTCTTCACCGCGCGTATAAGGCACCACGCAGAAGGTGCAGTACTTGCTGCAGCCTTCCATCACCGACACGTAGGCACTCGGACCGTCGATGCGCGGCTCGGGCAAGTGGTCGAATTTTTCGATTTCCGGGAACGAGACGTCGACTTGCGGCAGTTTGGTCAGGCGCGCGGCGTCGATCATTTCCGGCAGGCGGTGCAGGGTCTGCGGGCCGAATACCACGTCCACGTACGGCGCGCGATCACGGATGGCAGCACCTTCCTGGCTGGCCACGCAACCGCCGACGGCGATGACCATGTCCGGGTTAGCCAGCTTCAATTCGCGCCAGCGGCCCAGCTGGGAATACACCCGGTCCTGGGCGCGTTCGCGGATCGAGCAGGTGTTGAGCAGGATCACGTCGGCGTCTTCAGCACGAGCGGTGACTTCCAGGGCCTGATGTTCACCCAGCAGATCGACCATGCGCGAGCTGTCGTACTCGTTCATCTGGCAACCGTGGGTTTCGATGTAAAGCTTCTTGGCCATGGACAGAGTCATCACGTGATTCAAAGAACCGCGCATTATAGGGAACATGCACCAAGGTTCCTACCGTTGCGCGTCCGGCGGCTATGCTATAGTTCGCGCCCTCATTTTTATCCCCGATGTGTTACCCGCCCACCATGACCAAACGTGAAGCTCCAATCTACAAGGTGATTTTCCTCAATCAGGGCCAGGTGTACGAAATGTATGCCAAGCAGATCTATCAAAGTGATCTGTGGGGCTTCCTGGAAGTGGAAGAGTTCGTCTTTGGCGAGCGCACGCAAGTGGTCGTCGATCCGAGCGAAGAGAAGCTCAAGGCTCAGTTCGAAGGCGTTGTGCGCAGTTTTGTGCCGATGCATTCGATCGTGCGCATCGACGAGGTCGAGCGCCTAGGCACCCCGAAAATCAGCGAAGCCCGCGGTGCGGTCGGCAATGTCATGCCGTTTCCGATGCCGATGCCTGAGAAGTAAGCCACGGATTGAGTGGCCGGGCTTGTTGTGGCTAGTGGTGCTTGTTGTGGCGAGGGAGCTTGCTCCCGTTGGGCTGCGAAGCGGCCCTGAAATCAGCCTCCGCTACCTTCCAGACAGACCGCGTGTGCTGATTTTACGACTGCTACGCAGCCGAGCGGGAGCAAGCTCCCTCGCCACAGGGGCCAGCGTCAATTCAAGGCAGTGGCGAAAACGGCGTACGCCCATCGGCGCTCTGCAATTCCATCAGGTATTTACGGAAAATTTGCCCCAGCACCTGGGTAGCGACTTCCAGATCTTCGCGGGGCATTTTCTCGGCGACTTCGTCGGCGGTGTCCAGCGCCTCTTCGGCACCGTTGACCGCGGCCATTTTCAGCACGATATACGCCTGAACGTTATTGGCCGGTACGCCTTCGCCGTGGAAGAACATGGTGCCGAGTTTGAATTGCGCCTGGGCGTGGCCTTGCAGCGAGGCTTTTTCGAAGTAGCTCAGGGCTTGATTGAGGTCGCGCGGCGCGTTTTTGCCGTCGTAGTAGAACTCACCCAACTCGTATTGCGCTTGCGCATCCCCTTCATCCGACGCTTTCTGACAGGCGGCGAGCGCTTGCGTCAGGTCTTGTGGCTGAGTATTGAGGGTGCAACGACCCATCGCCGGGATCAACAACGAGTTGCCGCCTGCTTGTGCGAGCGCGAGCAGGGGCTGAAGGAGCAACAGGCAGCCCAGTGCAAGGGTGCGGCCGGTGCGGTTCATGGGAATCGACTTACCTCTGAGGGGCGCGCGGACCCGTCGAGGGATCCAATAAGCGCGCATTATGAAATAAGCGGGGCCAACCTTACAAAGTCTTTACTCGTTTTTCTGCTGCGCGGGGAATATATCGCCCACTTTGCGGAGAATTATTGGCAGATGAGTAGGAAAAAGGACGCGAATGTAGGTGAAAGCTGACGCTGGCAATCGCCAACGTCAGCGTCGCAGCTTTATTTCAGTGCGGCGAATGCACGCTCGGCGGCGTCCAGTGTCAGCTTTAACTCGGTTTCGCCGTGGGCGATCGAGGTGAAACCGGCTTCGAAGGCGCTTGGCGCCAGGTACACGCCGCCTTCGAGCATCAGGTGGAAGAAACGCCCGAACAGACCGGCATCGCTGGCCATCACATCTTCAAAGGTCACGATGTCGTCGGCACCGCTGAAGTACAGGCCGAACATGCCGCCGGCCTGAGTGGTCACGAACGGAATACCGGCGGCGTCGGCGCGCTGCTGCAGGCCATCGAGCAGACGGCTGGTGTAGTCGCTCAGCTCGGCGTGGAACCCAGGACGACTGATCAGGCGCAGAGTGGTCAGGCCAGCCGCCATCGCCAGAGGGTTACCCGACAATGTGCCAGCCTGGTAGACCGGCCCCAGTGGGGCGATTTGCTCCATGATCTTGCGTTTGCCGCCGAAGCAGCCAACCGGCATGCCGCCACCGATGATCTTGCCGAAGGTGCTCAGGTCCGGCGTGACGCCGTAATGAGCTTGGGCACCGCCGAGGGCAACGCGGAAACCGGTCATCACTTCGTCGAAAATCAGCACCACGCCGTGCTTGTCGCACAGGGTCCGCAGGCCTTCGAGGAAGCCCGGTGCCGGCGGTACGCAGTTCATATTGCCCGCCACTGGCTCGACAATGATGCAGGCCACGTCCTGGCCGACTTCGGCGAGCATGGTTTCTACCGCGTCGATGTCGTTGAACGGCAGGGTCAGGGTGTGTTTGGCGAACGCCGCCGGTACACCGGCCGAACTCGGCACGCCTTGGGTCAGGGCGCCGGAACCGGCCTTGACCAGCAGGCTGTCGGAGTGACCGTGGTAGCAACCTTCGAATTTGATGATGCTGTCACGGCCGGTGAAACCACGGGCCAGGCGGATGGCACTCATCGTCGCTTCGGTGCCGGAGCTGACCATGCGCACCATTTCCATCGACGGCACGATCGAGCAGACCAGATCGGCCATTTCGGTTTCCATCGCGGTCGGGGCGCCGTAGGACAGGCCGTGTTCCAACTGTTTGCGCACCGCGTCCAGCACGTCCGGGTGGCTGTGGCCGAGAATCATCGGCCCCCAGGAACCGACGTAGTCCACATAACGCTTGTCGTCTTCGTCGGTGACGTAGGCGCCTTCGGCGTGTTTGAAGAACAGCGGCGTGCCGCCAACACTCTTGAACGCACGAACAGGCGAGTTCACGCCTCCGGGAATGTGTTTCTGGGCATTGGCAAACAGGGTTTCGGAACGAGACATGATCGGGCTCTCAGAAAATCAGGATTTGAACAATTCATTAAAGGCGCGGGCGCGGCGCGTTACTTCAGCCGTGCTCTCGGCGCCAAACAGACCATGCACCACCGCCAGCAAGTCGACCCCGTGGGCAACCAGTGGCGCAGCGTTGTCCAGAGTGATGCCGCCAATCGCACAGATCGGCAGGTGCAGTTTGCTGCGGGCCTGATCAAGCAGTTCGAGGCTGCAGGCCGGTGCGCCGGGCTTGGTGTTGGAGTTGAAGAAGCGGCCGAAGGCGACATAACTGGCGCCTTCTTTGGCGGCTTGTTCGGCGAGTTCGAGTTGCGCGTGGCAGGTCGAACCGATGATCGCCTGACGACCGAGCAATGCCCGAACCGGCATCAACGGGCCATCGGTCTGGCCCAGGTGCACGCCGACGTTCAGGCGCGCAGCCAGTTCGGCGTCGTCGTTGATGATCAGATGGGTCTTGTAGCGTTCGCACAGATCGCGCAGGGCTTCGGCCTCACGCAGGCGGCGGGCCTCGTCGCTGCTCTTGTCGCGGTATTGCAGCAGGGTGACGCCGCCTTCAAGCGCCGCCTCCACGTACGAAAGAAATTTCCCGGCCAGTAACTGGCTGTCGGTAATGGCGTACAGGCCACGTAGTTTCATCGGACAAGCCTCACCGCAATACTAATAAAAAGTTACGAACAGAAGTCCAGTGGCAAGCGGCGCGGCACGAACTGGCCTTTGCCCAGCTGCTCCGCATCACGCAAGGTGCGCCAAGTGTAGTCAAGCGCGCTCTGTACGGCACTGGCGAGGTGTTCACCCTGGGCCAGGCGACCGGCGAGGGCGCTGGCCAGCGTGCAACCGGAACCGTGATAGCTGCCGGGCAAGCGCTGGCAGGTAAAGGTTTCGCGGCGACCGTCGCGGCTGTACAGGCGATTGTGTATCTCGTGTTCGTCGCCATGACCGCCGGTGATCAGCAGGTGTTTGACGAACGGCAGGAGTTTTTCAGCGCACTCGTCTGCGGTGCCTTCGGGCAGTTCGGCGAGGATGCGGGCTTCGGGAAGGTTGGGGGTGGCAATGATCGACAGCGGCAACAGGCGTTCGCGCATGGCGTAGCCGACTTCGTCCTTGCCCAGTCGTCCGCCGCCGCCAGCACGCAGCACCGGGTCGCAGACCACCGGCAAATGCGGGTGCGCTGAAAGCAGTTCGACCACGGTGTCGACCATTTCCAGGGAACCGAGCATGCCCAGTTTGACGGCGGCGACTTCTGAGTCGTTGAGCACGGCGTTGGCCTGGGCCAACACCCACTCGCGATCGAGAACGCGGAAGTCAGTGACGTTGACGGTGTCTTGCACGGTCAGGGCGGTGACGGCCGGAGCCGCATGACAACCCTGAGCGAGCAGGGCTTCGATATCTGCCTGCAAGCCGGCGCCACCACTAGGGTCGTGGCCGGAGAGACAGAGGACAACGGGGCGAGAGCTGTAGATATTCATGGTGCGCGAGCTTACCACCAAACATGTTTTTTCGGGTGTTGTGGCAGCCATCGCGGCCGATACATTGTGGTTGGGGGCTTGCCCCCGTTTGGCTGCGAAGCGGTCGTAAACCGGCCGATGCGGTGTTCCAGGCAGAAGGCAAAGGGGGCGCTTCGCACCCCAACGGGGGCAAGCCCCCTCGCCACAAGGAATCGCTATGCACTGAGGCATTGTCACAACCTGACCAAGCCAACAGCTCTAACTCAATGTATAGAGCTGGAACGCTTGTTCTAGAGCCTTTGTAGGAAAAATTTCAATGGTGTTCAATGGCCATCAACGGCTATGCTAGAGTGGATCCAAACCAATAACAGGTATACCGGTTTTACGTCTACTCAAAAGGAATGGGGGGCTTCCTGACAGAACCGGACAGGCCACGCTGGGGCTTAAATGCGCTATTTGCTGATGTTGCTGTTGTGCTTGCCCCTCCTGGCGAGCGCCGTCGAATTCGACGAGTTCACCCAGAGCCTTCCCCTGGGCCGAACGATGCAGGTTTATGAAGACGCGGGCGGTCAGGCGACCATCGCCGATGTCCGTGCGCAAGCGGCGGCCGGGCAGTTCAAACCCCACGATAAAGCTACGCTCAACGCCGGTTATTCGCGTTCGGTCTTCTGGCTGAAAATCGACCTGCAGTACCGCCCGACCAACCCGTCGGCACAACAGACCTGGTTGCTGGAGTTGGCCTATCCGCCCCTCGATCACCTTGATCTCTACTTGCCCGATGCTGTCGGTGACTATCAATTGGTCCGACAGACTGGCGATGCATTGCCGTTTGCCACTCGCGAGATCCGTCAGAACAACTATCTGTTCGATCTGAACTTCGCGCCTGGGCAGGCGCAAACCGTGTACCTGCGCCTGCAAAGCGAAGGGTCGGTTCAGGCGCCCGTCACCTTGTGGTCGAGCACCGCTTACCTCGAACAGCAGCCGGTCCGGCTCTATGTGCTAGGGCTGATTTACGGTGTGTTGCTGGGGATGCTGGTCTACAACCTGTTCATCTATCTCAGCGTGCGCGACACCAGCTACCTCTATTACATCGTTTATATCGCCTCGTTCGGCTTGTATCAGCTGTCGGTGAATGGCGCGGCCGTGGAGTATTTCTGGCCGAACAATCCGTGGTGGGCCAACGCCGCGACGCCGTTCTTCATTGGCTGTTCAGGATTGTTCGGCAGCCAGTTCGCCCGCAGCTTCTTGCAGACGGCCACCCACAGTCGCTGGCTCGACCGCTTGCTGCTGGCGTTGATTGCGTTCAGTGCGCTGGTGGTCGGGTTGTCATTGATGACCAGTTACGCCCTGGCCCTGCGTCTGGCGACGCTGCTGGCGTTGGTCTTCACCGTGGTGATTTTCGCCGCCGGGATTTTCGCCTGGTGGCGTGGCCTGCGGGTCGCACGGTATTTCATCATTGCCTGGTCGGCGTTCCTGCTCGGTGGCATCGTCAACACCCTGATGGTGTTGGGTTACTTGCCCAACGTATTCCTGACCATGTACGCCAGCCAGATCGGCTCGGCGATCGAAGTGGCGCTGCTGTCCCTGGCCTTGGCCGATCGCATCAACGCCATGCGCGAGCAACAGGCGCAGACGCTGTTCGATGCCGGCCAGAAGCTCGAAGTGCTGAACCAGCAACTGGCTCACAGTAACAAGCTCAAGGACGAATTCCTCGCCACCCTGACCCACGAACTGCGCACACCCATGAACGGTGTGATTGGTTCATTGGAGCTGATGCAGACCGTCGAGATGAACCCTGAGCTGGAGCAATATCAGCAAACGGCTGCCGGTTCGGCGCGGGACATGATGCGCATGGTCAATGGCATCCTCACACTGACCGAATTACAGGCCGGCAAGCTCAAGGTCTACCCGGACACATTCAGTTTGCGCGGTGTGGTCGAGGCCTTGCGCCTGCAGTTCGATGGCAATGCATCGAGCAAGTCGCTGGACTTCAAGGTCGAGGTTGCACCGGGGCTGCCGGATCGCTTGCACGGCGACAGCGGCAAGCTGACGCAATGCCTGGAATGCCTGCTGGATAACGCGATCAAATTCACCCGGATCGGCGGATTGGCGCTGCGGGTGACGGGCAAACCTGTGGCGCCCGATCGGCTGGCGCTGTCCTTTGCGGTGATCGACACCGGCATTGGTTTTACCGATTTGGACGAGGCAACGCTGTATCAACGCTTCTTCCAGCTCGACGGCTCGATGACCCGTGAATACGGTGGTTTGGGCGTTGGCCTGGCCATTTGTCGGCAACTGGTCGAATTGCTCGGCGGGCGCCTGAGCCACCGCTCGGAACCGGGACGCGGCAGTCGCTTCCAGCTGGACGTCGAATTCGAGCTGCCGATGGAATCTACGCCTTCGATTATCCGGCAAACCTCCCACCTGCGTTTGCCCCAGGACTGCACGGTGTTGCTGGTCGACGACAACAGCATCAATCAATTGGTGATGCGTGGCATGTTGCTCAAGCTTGGGTTCCGCGTGCGCACCGCCGACAGTGGCATCGCTGCGCTTGATCACTTGCAGCGTGAAACCGTTGATGCGGTGCTGCTCGATTGTCAGCTGCCGCCACTGGATGGCGCCTCGATCTGCAGCCGGATCCGCGCCTTGCCGGGTTGCGCCGAATTACCCGTGTTCATGATTGCCCTGAGTGCGGACCGGGCCTATTGCCCGAGCGACACCTTGGTCGACTATCTGAGCAAACCGGTGAAATTCGCGGATCTGCAGGCGGCGCTTTATCGGCGGGTGCTCTGTCCGGGGTAAGGCGAAAGTGCCGACAGTTAGGCAGATATGCCACTTTGTTCAACCTCGGGGCGGTGCTTAACTGAAGTCCCTTGGCTGACCAAAGGAGCCCCGTCATGAACCTGCATCAGTTCGCCGAAACCCACGAAGTCACCAACCAGCCTCCATCGCTGGACGGCACCAACCTCTATCGCATCGACCTGCCTTTGCAGGAGTGGTCGCGGCGTTTCGATGCCGGTTGGGCCGAGTCGCGGATCGACGCTTACGGCGCATTGGCCGGCGGGCCGCTGATGGACGCGGGGTTTGCGGCCAATCAGAACAAACCGGTGTTCGTCAGCCATGACCGCTACGGCCATCGCGTCGACCTGGTGGAATTTCACCCGGCCTACCACGAGTTGATGCGCACGGCGGTGGAGCATGGCCTGACAGGCTTGCCCTGGACCGATCCGCAACCGGGCGCCCACGTTGCCCGCGCGTCCATGACCTATTTGCACAGTCAGGCTGAAGCCGGCAGCGGTTGCCCGCTGACCATGACCTTCGCCAGCGTCCCGGCGATGCGCCTGCAACCGGATCTGGCCGAACAATGGTTGCCGAAAATCCTCGCCACCGAATACGACTCACGCAATGTCGGCATGGCCCACAAGGTCGGGGTCACCATCGGCATGGCCATGACCGAGAAACAGGGCGGCACCGATGTGCGGGCCAACACCACCAAGGCGTATCCGGTCGGCGCCAGTGGTCCCGGTCAGGCGTATGAACTGGTGGGTCACAAGTGGTTCTGCTCGGCGCCGATGTGCGACGCCTTTCTGACCTTGGCCCAGACCGACAAAGGCTTGACCTGTTTCCTGCTGCCGCGTCATCGCCCGGACGACACACGCAATCAGTTCTACATCCAGCGGCTGAAGAACAAACTCGGCAACTGGTCCAATGCCTCCAGCGAGGTGGAATTCCGTGGGGCCCTGGCCTGGATGGTCGGCGAAGAGGGGCGGGGTGTTCCGACCATCATCGAAATGGTCGCTATGACCCGCTTCGATTGCATGGTCGGCTCCAGCGCGCTGATGCGCCAGGCGTTGACCCAGGCCAGCCATCACTGCGCCCACCGCAAGGTTGGTGGCAAGTTGCTGAGCGAGCAACCCTTGATGCAAAACGTACTGGCCGACCTGGCCCTGGAAAGCGAAGCGGCGTTGGCCTTGAGTTTGCGCATGGGGCGGGCGCTGGATCATCTGGATGACGAGCACGAAGCGAAATTCGCCCGACTGGTGACAGCGGTGGGCAAGTACTGGATCTGCAAGCGCGCGCCCGCGATGATCAATGAGGCTGCCGAATGCATGGGCGGCGCCGGTTATGTCGAAGAAAGCATCCTGCCGCGTTTGTATCGTGAGGCACCGGTCAATTCGACGTGGGAAGGTTCCGGCAACGTGCAATGCCTCGACGTATTGCGCGCATTGTCGAAAGAGCCGGGCGTGCTTGATGTGCTGTTCAGCGAGTTGGGCGACGGTCATGGCGACAAACGCCTGGCCGCGCACATCAGCCAATTGCAGGCCGCGTTCAAGGACACCGCTGATATTCAATACCGCGCCCGCCAGCTTACCGAAGACATCGCCTTGGGGCTTCAGGCCAAGCTGTTGCTGGAGGCGGGGAATGCGGCGGTCAGTGATGCCTTCATTGCCAGTCGCCTCGGTTCGGCCGGTCGGGTGTATGGAACGTTGCCGCGCGGGCTGGATGTGGAAGCGATTGTGGCCCGGTCGACCCCGCAAGGTTTCTGACAACAATTTGATCAACATCACTGAAACCTGTGGGAGCGGGCTTGCCCGCTCCCACAGGGTTTATCTGTGTCTCAGAATTGATGTGCAGCCAACACGCCACTGTTCCCGTGAAGCGACGATGCAGGCAAGATGAAGGTCTGCAAGTCAGAACACAGGAAGCTGATCGTGACCGAAGCGTTTATTGTCGTTCAAACCGCCGAGCAAGCCGTGGATCGGCTTGCTGCCTTGCACGAGCGTGCAACCACCGCGCTGAATCAGGCGCTCAAGCGTTATCTCAAGGATCGTGTCGAGCCGGACGCAGAGCAGCGTGCTCTGTTTCGTTATCCCGAGTTGCGTCTGACCTACCTTTGCCAGGGCGAAGTCCCACAGACCACTCGCGCCTATGCCAAGGTTCAACTGCCGGGAACCTACAGCGTTACCGTCACCCATCCCCGCGCTTTCCGCAAATACCTGCTGGAACAACTTGTCCCGTTGATGCACGACTTCACCGTGACCGTGGAAGTCGGCGTCAGTCAGCAGAACATTCCGTATCCGTATGTGGTTGAGCAGGGCGATGAACTGGCCGGCTCCGGTGTCACGGCGGCGGTGCTGGCGCGAGTGTTCCCGAGTACGGATTTGTCGGCCGCGACCGATGGCATTGCCGATGGCTTGTACGATTGGGAAAACACCGACCCGCTGCCGCTGGCCCTGTTCGACGCCGCGCGGGTGGATTTCTCCCTGCGCCGACTGGTGCATTACACCGGCAGCGACTGGCGCCATGTGCAGCCGTGGATTCTGCTGACCAACTACCACCGCTACGTCGACCAGTTCATTGTTCATGGCCTGGAGCAACTGCGCAACGATCCGCGTTTTGTGCGCATGGTGTTGCCGGGCAACGTGATCATCGAAAAGGGCATGGACCATGGCGAAGCGTCGGCGATTGCCGCGGGCGTGGTCTGGCATCGTTACCAGATGCCGGCCTATCACCTGATCGCCAGCGACGGCCATGGCGTGACTCTTGTGAACATCGGCGTCGGCCCGTCCAACGCCAAGAACATCACCGACCACCTGGCGGTACTGCGTCCGCATTGCTGGCTGATGATTGGTCACTGTGGCGGCTTGCGTCAGTCGCAGACCATTGGCGACTACGTGCTGGCCCACGCCTACATGCGCCGCGACGGGATTCTTGACCGGGTTGTGCCGCCGAACATTCCGATTCCGGCCTTGGCCGAAGTGCAGATGGCGTTGCAGCAAGCGGCGGCCAACATCACCGGTGAGAAGGGCGACGAGCTGAAGAAGCGCCTGCGTACCGGCACCGTGTTGACCTACGACGACCGTAACTGGGAACTGCGCTGGGCACAGGAGCGTCCGCTGATCAACCTGTCCCGCGCCGTGGCGGTGGACATGGAAAGCGGCACCATCGCCGCGCAGGGTTACCGCTTGCGGGTGCCATACGGCACGTTGCTCTGCGTATCGGATAAACCGTTGCATAGCGAAATCAAACTGCCGGGTTCGGCCAACGCCTTCTATGAACGCGCGGTCAGCCAGCACTTGAAGATCGGCATTGAAGCGGTGGATCTGTTGCGCACCGAGCTCAACTCGCTGCACTCGCGCAAACTGCGCAGCTTCGACGAGCCGCCGTTCCGCTGATTGTTCTCATGGTCATTTGATGGTTGGGGCACTAGCATTAGCAGCCCTGACCGTTAGATGTTCCTTTTCCCATGTCTCGTCCACAACGTCCCGTCTCTCGCCGCCCTGGCGCGAACAACCCGCAATCAGCCCCGCGCCGTGTCGCCAAAGCGCCGCCGGCCGAGCCGAAGCTGATTCTGTTCAACAAACCTTTCGATGTGCTGACGCAATTCAGCGACGGCGAAGGGCGGGCGACGCTCAAGGATTTCATCGAGATTCCGGGGATTTACCCGGCAGGACGGCTGGACCGCGATAGCGAAGGCTTGCTGTTGCTGACCAATGACGGTCAGCTTCAGGCGCGAATTGCCGACCCGAAACACAAATTGGCCAAGACTTACTGGGTACAAGTGGAAGGTGAGCCAACCGCTGAGCAGTTGCAGCGCTTGCGCGATGGCGTCGAGCTGAACGACGGCATGACGTTGCCGGCCGAAGCGCGACAGCTGGATGAGCCTGAGCTGTGGCCACGTAACCCGCCAGTGCGCTTTCGTAAAAGCGTGCCGACCAGTTGGCTGGAGCTGGTGATTCGCGAAGGCCGCAACCGTCAGGTACGGCGCATGACCGCGGCGGTCGGCTTGCCGACGTTGCGCCTGGTGCGGGTCAGGATCGGTGACTGGTCGATCGAAGGGCTCGATCAGGGCCAGTGGAAGGAAGTGCCAGCGCGCTTATAGAGTGCCGGATTCGATCAGGCCGATCACCACGCTTTTGATCACGAATGCGGCCACACCCAGCCCCAGTACGAAGAACAGAATGAACGAGCCGAAGCGCCCGGCCTTGGATTTTTTCGCCAGATCCCAGACGATGAAACCCATGAAAATGATCAGAATGCTGACCAGTCCAGTCATCATCCACTCTTCGAGTACTGCAGGATCCATTGAACATCTCCAGCGTGGGTGGGGCTAAAAGGCGCTGGAGTATACGCCATGGGGGATTGGCGGAGCATTGACCTGCGGCAGTGTGCCGCACTGTGGCGAGGGGGCTTGCCCCCGTTGGGTTGCGCAGCAGCCCCAAAACCAGCCAATGAGTTGTACCTGACACGCCGCGTTCTCTGATTTTACGACCGCTGCGCGGCCGAACGGGGCGATGCGGCGTTCCGACAAGCCCCCTCGACACAAAGGCATTCTCAGCTGCGCAAATGAGTCAGCGGCAACTCGGTGCTGTTGAGCACCTGATTCAACACAAAACTCGATCGCACACTCGTCACCCCTTCAATCCGGGTCAGATGCCCTAGCAGCAGTTTCTGATAGTGATCCATGTCCGGCACCACTACCTTGAGCTGATAATCCGCATCCATCCCCGTCACCAGGCTGCATTCCAGCACCTGCGGCAAGGTGCGAATGGCGGCTTCGAAGTTCTCGAAACGCTCGGGAGTATGGCGGTCCATGCCGATCAGAACATAGGCTGTCAGGCTCAGGCCAAGCATCTTGCGGTCCAGCAAGGCGACCTGGCGGGTGATGTAACCGTCGTCTTCCAGTTGCTTGACCCGCCGCGAGCAAGGCGAAGGCGACAGGCCGATGCGTTCGGCCAACTCCTGATTGGAGATGCGCGCGTCGCGCTGTAATTCCGCCAAAATGCTCAAGTCGTATCGGTCGAGTTTGCTCATCAATCTGGCCTTTGTCATAACTATTGCGGCGGATTATCTATCCTGAGTTAAAAATTGCGCAAGTGATGTTTATTTGAGCAATCTTCGCAATCCTCTGTCGTCGCTCCGGGCCTATTCTTATCACCAGAATCACTGCTCGGACAAACAGTCCAATGCGGCTCGCCCAATCAGGCCAGCTGCGGTCGCCACCCCCACCGGGGATGTGTCGGCCCCCGAGCTACACACTGTCCAGAAGACGGCGTGAGGTGAGCCGACGTCATAAGCGTCGAGCACGGACGAAGTTCTCAAAGGGAGGCCGACGGGTCTCCCTTTTTTATTGCCCGGAATTTGGCAGCGAACCCTCAATAAATAAATTGTGTGACTGATAACCTGTTGCAGAACCGGCCTGTGCTTTTCCCAGTCTTATGTACAGGCCCTAACCCGCAGTGAGGAAAAGCATGAAGTCGCGCATCTGGCGTTTGACCGGTGTTGGTTTGCTGTGTGTGAGTGTCAGTGCGCAATCGCTGGCCGATGAGCCGCAATATCGTGGTCCCGATAGCGGGGAGCGTGGGGCGGATCATCAGGGCAAAGGTCAGGGTCATGACGGTAACAATCAGCCTCGCCAGCAGAGCAACGAAATCATTCGTGGCGATAACAGCCGCAAGTTCGAGCTCCACGACCAGAATCAGGGCGGCGAGCGTCAGAACCGTCCCTCGCACGATCCCAATACTCAGGGTGGCCAGTGGCAGAACCGTGTACAGCACGACTCCAATGTTCAGGAGCGAGCGCCGCAACAACCCGGTAACAATCTGCCGATCCAGGGCCGGCCCGACACCGTGCGCCAGACCCAGGAGCCCCGGCGTGGCTACTATCAGGACGAACCGCGGCGCAACAATGACAACCGGAATTGGCAGACTGGCGGTCAGGGCTCGCGTCATGATGACCGTCGCTGGCCCGGTCGCCCGGATGGGCACGGCAATGGCTGGGGCCCCGGCCCGCAGTATCGTCCGGGGTACGTGATCGATCGCTTCCCGGAGCGCAACTACCGCGTGCCGTATCGTGGCCAGGATTATTTCTATTCCGGCGGTTACTGGTATCGCCCGCAAGGCCCGCGTTATGTGGTGGTTCAACCGCCTCGCGGGATTCGTGTCCGCTACTTGCCCGATTACGCCCGCGAAGTGTGGATCGGCGGGGCACTGTTGTTCCTGGCGGCCGGCGCGTATTACGCCTACCAGGCGAGCACGCAGGAGTACGTCGTGGTCGAACCACCCGTGCAGCCGCAACCGGTGAGCAGTGGTTATGACGTGGTGGCGTATCCGGCCAACGGCCAGTCGCCAGAGGAGGTCAGTCGGGACGGTTACGAGTGTTATCGCTGGGCTGTGGAGCAGAGCGGTTTCGATCCGCGCGCCGTCACCTATCAACCGGATCCGTCGGTGGTGCAAGCCTACCGACAGGCACAGGGCAACTGCCTGAGCAGTCGCGGTTATCAGGTGAGTTACTGAGCCCTGGCGGCGTTCACCACTTCCTGCGGGTCGGCGTGCACCAGCACTTCGGCTCGCGGGTAGGCGGCGTGAATCGCATCGGCGGCTTGATCGCTGATGCCGTGGGCGACTGACAGGGTCAATTCCCCCGGCAATTCCAGATGCAACTGTACGAACCAATGGTTGCCGGAGATCCGTGTGCGCAGATCGTGGGCGCCCAGAACCCCCGGCACGCTGCAGGCCAGTTCAAGCATGTGGCGGCTGACATCCGGTGGCAGTTCTTCATCCATCAGCACTGCAAAACTTTCCCGGGCGATGTGAATGGCGCTCCAGAGGATGTAAGCGGCGATCCCCAGGCCGAACCAAGGGTCGACTTGAGGCCAGCCAAAGCCGGCCAGCACCAGGGCCACCAGGATGCTTCCGTTGAGCAGCAGGTCCGAGCGGTAATGCAAAGAGTCGGCGCGCACGGCGTTGGAGCCGGTTGCTTTGATCACCCGATGCTGCAATATCAGCAGGGCGATGGTCAGCACGAGGGAAAACACAATGACCCCGATGCTGAGCCACGGCGCACCCACCGGCTCTGGATGTTTCAACCGTTCGATCGCCTGCAAGGTAATCAACACCGCGCTGCCGCCGATGAACAGTGCCTGAGCCATGCCGGCTAATGATTCAGCTTTGCCATGCCCATAACGATGATCGTCGTCGGCCGGGCGCAAGGCATAGTGCACGGCCAACAGGTTGAGCAGCGAAGTGATGCCGTCGAGGGCCGAGTCGGTCAGCCCTGCGAGCATGCTCACCGAACCACTCAGCCACCAGGCGATGGCTTTGGCGACGATCAATATGCACGCCACCGCCACCGAGGCGCGCGTCGCCAACCGTAGCAGGCGGGCGTGTTCGGTACTGGTGGTCATAGGTGCGGCGTTTCCTTTAAGTGTCCCTTCGAACGCATAAATTATGCGGCCGGTTGCAGGCCGAACATGGCCAGTTGCTGGGTGCTGCCCTTGTGCTGGATCAGGCGTGGATCGTCCAGCGGGAAGCTGCGGCCCAACTCAGCTTCGAGAATAGTCTGCAACTTATGGTTATCGACCTTGCCGTCGGCACCGATGGCTTCCTTGAGTTTTTCCGGAGCCACCTGGGCGGTCCGGCCAGGCTCGAAGTAAATGGCGCCCGTAGCGAAGTCCACCGCAAAGGCGATCAGGCCGGGGATGATGTAAAACAGCAGACCCACGGCATCCAGCGCGGCGATGGCCGGGTCGATCTTGCCGTCGATCTGGCCGCGACGATCCGGGTAGAAAATCGAGCCGCAGGCCGTTACCTGGGTCAGCAAGGTCGCGACCAATACACCGCCGATCAAGCGAAAGGGAGCACGCATGTGAAATCTCCTGAGTCATCTGGAAACGAAGGGGCGTCTGTATGAATTAGGACCGCGACAAACACCGAGCAGTTCGCCGTTATACTCGCCGCGGCAGGACGTGCCCACAGTAAATTGCGGCCGCGTCTCACCCCCACCGGGATAGTTGAGTATTGAAGTTGTTTTTTCCAGATCGACCACGCGTGACGGCTAATAAATTTTATAGGGGTTCGGCCCTCCGGGCTGAAGCTGTGGACGCGCCATGCTGCGTTGCGGGACTTGGTAAGGAAACGACCCTTACCGGCGTCCCGCGCCTTGCCTGGCACGCCCACAGCTTCAACGCGACTCGCAATTTACTGTGGGCACGCCCTGGGGAGCCAGCATGATTTCTTTGCCGATTGATGAAGTTTTACCTGCCCTGCGTGAAGCCCTCGCTACACGCCACGAAGCCGTGCTCGAAGCACCGCCCGGCGCCGGTAAAACTACCCGCGTGCCCTTGGCCTTGCTCAATGAGCCGTGGCTGGCCGGGCAGACCATTCTGATGCTCGAACCGCGCCGGTTGGCCGCGCGGGCGGCGGCGGAGCGGTTGGCCAGTGAACTGGGCGAGAAGGTTGGTGAAACCGTTGGCTACCGGATTCGTCTCGACAGCAAAGTCGGCCCCAACACCCGCATCGAAGTGGTCACCGAAGGCATCCTCACCCGGCGCTTGCAGGATGACCCGGCGCTGGAAGGCGTGGGCTTGCTGATTTTCGATGAGTTCCACGAACGCAGTCTCGACGCCGACCTGGCGTTGGCCCTGAGCCTCAATGGTCGGGAGCTGTTTCGTGACGATCAGCCACTGAAAATTCTGTTGATGTCGGCAACCCTGGAAGGCGAACGCCTGGCCGGATTGCTGGACGATGCGCCGATTCTGCGCAGCGAAGGTCGCATGTACCCGGTGGCGATGCGCTGGGGTCGACAGTTTCAACCCGGTGAATTCATCGAGCCAAGGGTGGTGCAGACCATCCTCGACGCGCTGAACGATGAGACCGGTAGCCTGCTGGTGTTCCTGCCGGGGCAGGCGGAAATCCGTCGGGTGCATCAGCAACTCGCCGATGCACTGGGCGATAGCACACAGGTTTTGCTCTGCCCGTTGCATGGTGAATTGGACCTCGCCGCCCAACGCGCCGCGATCGATCCGGCGCCCGCCGGCAAACGCAAAGTGGTGCTGGCCACCAACATCGCCGAGACCAGCCTGACCATCAACGGTGTGCGCGTGGTGATCGATGCCGGGCTGGCGCGAGTGCCGCGTTTCGACCCCGGCAGCGGTATGACTCGCCTGGATACTCAGCGCATTTCCAAAGCGAGTGCCACGCAGCGCGCGGGCCGGGCAGGGCGGTTGGAGCCCGGGGTGTGTTATCGGTTGTGGTCGCAGGATCAGCACGAGCAACTGGCGGCTTACGCCAGTGCGGAAATTCTCTCGGCGGATCTGGCCGGGCTGGCCTTGCAACTGGGGCGTTGGGGCGTGACGCCGAGTCAATTGGTGTGGCTCGATGTTCCTCCGGCAGCGGCTTATGCACAGGCTCAGGATCTGCTTGAACGTTTGGGCGCGCTGGAGGGGGACGCCCTGACTCGGCACGGTCAGGCTATGGCCGAACTGCCGGCGCATCCACGGATCGCTCATTTGCTGTTACGTGGTCAGGCGCTCGGCCTGTCGAACATGGCCTGCGATGTCGCGGCACTGCTCGGTGAACGGGATATTTTGCGTGGCGCTGGCGCGGATCTGCACAGCCGATTGGTGCTGTTGTCCGGCGAAGAACGGGCCGCACGCGGCGCTCAGGGTGGTGTTCAACGGGCCCGGCAACTGGCGCGGCAGTATCGCGGTTACCTGCGGGGCAAAGCGTCGGAACCGGTCGGCGATCCGGATCATCCGCGCTGGCTCGGCGCGTTGCTGGCGTTGGCTTATCCCGACCGAGTCGCCCAACAACGGCGGGCCGGTGGCGCTGAATATCGATTGGCCAACGGTCGTGCGGCGCTGTTTGCTGAAGCGGACAGCTTGATGAAGCAACCGTGGCTGGTGATTGCCGATCTCGGCAGTCGTCAGGGCCAGCGTGAAGAACGGATTTATCTGGCGACGGATTTCGATCCAGCGTTGTTCGATTCAGTGCTGGCCGAGCAGGTGCGTTGCGTCGATCAACTGGATTGGGATGAGCGCGAAGGCGTGCTGCGGGCCGAGCGTCAGCGCAAGGTCGGCGAGTTGATTCTTAGCCGTGAGCCGCTGACCGGGCTCGACGAAAGCGCCCGCAGTCAGGCGCTGGTGAACCTGGTGCGACGCAAAGGTCTGGAGCTGTTGCCGTGGACTCCGGAACTGCGTCAGTGGCAGGCACGAGTTGCGTTATTGCGGCAGTTGGACCTTGGCAGCAAGGGTGAGAGTGAGTGGCCGGATGTCAGTGACACCGCTCTGCTCAAAAGTCTCGAACACTGGTTGATGCCCTATCTGGGCAAAGTCTCGCGGCTCAGTCATTTCGCCAATCTGGACCTGTCGAGCATCGTTCACAACCTGCTGCCCTGGCCGCTGCCGCAACGGCTCGAGGAGCTGGCGCCACATCATTTGAGCGTGCCGTCGGGCTCATCGATTCGTCTGGATTACAGCGAACAGCCGCCGATTCTGGCGGTGCGTTTGCAGGAGCTGTTCGGCCTGGCCGAGACGCCGCGCATTGCCGGTGGCCGGCAAGTGGTGAAACTGCATCTGCTGTCTCCGGCGCGTCGGCCGGTGCAGGTGACTCAGGACCTGGCGAACTTCTGGCGCAGTACGTATGCCGAGGTGAAGAAGGATTTGAAGGGGCGTTATCCGAAGCACTACTGGCCGGATGATCCGCTGGTGGCCGAGGCGACGGCGCGGATCAAGCCTCGTAAAAGCTGAAGATCAAAAGATCGCAGCCTTCGGCAGCTCCTACATTGGAATGCGATCCCTTGTAGGAGCTGCCGAAGGCTGCGATCTTTTTCACTAACGCCACAAATCTAAGGCGCTGCCGGCAACAGAAACCGTGCAATCACTGGTAAGTGATCGGAAATCCGTAACGTATCGTCCTGTCTCACCCGCGCTTCGACCCGTTTGATGTGCGGGCTGTAAAACAGGTAATCGACGGTCCGGTCCGGGCCGTTCAAGCCCGGGTCATTCGGGTAATGGGTCAGCCATTGCGCCCGGTCGATACCGCTGGCTTCGTTGTTGGTGGGGATCATCGGGTATTTGTCCCACAGCACATGCAGCGCACTGTCGGCGGAGTAGGGCGTGCGTTGTTCAGCGGACAGGCGTCGATACTGGCCCAGCGGCAACAGGTTGAAGTCACCACCGATCAGCCACGGCGTGCCGCGGCTTTCATATTTGTCGAGGACCTTGGCCACGGCTGTCACCTGGCTTTGCAAGGTTTCGTCGAGCGCGGTGGTGGCACGGTCCAGATGGGTGTTGAACACGGCCATTTGGCCGCCGTTGCTTAATGGCAGGTGAGTGACCAGCAAGGCGTTTTTCGGCTTGAACAGACGGCTGATGAAATGGGTCGGTGCGACCGGTAATTGCAGGCGTTCGGCGTGTTCGATCTGGTAGCGGCTCAGGGTTGCCAATTGCCGGCCAACGCTGCCGTAGATGTGCGGTTCAGGTACGAAGTCGGCTTTCCAGTCGAAGGCCTGCGTGCTGCACGGATACAGGTCGGTGACTCGATCCTGAAGCAATTTGAACTGGTTCTGGTAGTCACTGGCCTTGGCACCGTCATCGAGCTCCTGCAACAGCACGATGTCCGGTTGCTCGTCGCGAATCACCCGCGCCACTTCGTCGAGGCTGAAGGCCATGTCTTCAGGTGTAGGGCTCTCGTCGTTCCCGGCGGCCAGGTCGTTCCAGAACACGTAGCGCTTGCCTGCCAGATACTGGACGTTCCAGGTCATCACCTTCAGCGCCTGGCCGGGCACCAGCGTCGGCGCCTGGGCGTTGCAACTGACCGGCAGCACTTCCTTGGCCTGGGGGCGCCAGGTCAGGCTGTAGATCAGCAATGCAATCAGGCCAATGGCAATCAGCAGGCCCAGCAGGGTGTAGCGCAGTAGACGGGTCATGGCTCGGCTTATAGCGTTACAAAATTGACCCCGAGCATAACCGAGAGCAGCGCCCAAGCCCAAGGGTAGAGCGCTTAGAGCGCTCCGTCAGCTTTCTCGGGTGCATCGGCGATCAGCATGAACAAACGGAACACCACCACGCTGGTGAACAGTTGCAGAAAGCTGTGGGCGCTGTCGATCAGCAGTGAGATCACCGGGTTCTGCGGATCAGGGTAAACCGCCAGCGTCGCCCCCTTGAGTACCCACAGCGGGCCCATCACGCACAGAATGCACACCAGAATGCGCAGGAAGTTTCCGCGGGTCAGGCGCAGGCTTTCCTTCATCGCCGCCAGCGGTGCCAGGCCGCGCAGCACCAGCAGGTACTCGCCGAACGCCAGCGTCACCATCAACCAGATGCCCGGCAGGAAATACAGCGACAGGCCGATCAGGATCAGCAGCGTATTGAGGGCGGTCAGCAGGGCGAAGCGCGGCCACAGGGTCGCGGAGGTCGCCAGCAAGTCGCGGGTGCGCGGCGATTCGCCCCGGCTGCGGGCATCGAGAAACAGGATCAGTGCGGCGGTGTACAGCGGATACACCAGCAGGCCGACCAATACACTGATGCCGGGGAAACTGTCCGGCTCGGTGGAGTGGTCGACCACTTGTTGCAGCAGCGCCTCGAAAATCACCAGCGGCAGGCACAGCTGCACGATCTGGCGCAGATTGCGCTTGAAGAAATACAGAGAGTCACGCAGTACGTCGAACGGATTCATCAGTCGGTATCGCAGGTTGAAAGCAGTGCCTCACTTTAACCGATGAAACCCTTTGGGGCGCAAACGTAAACGTTCGGTAAAGGTCATTGAAACATCCTGTATCAGCCCCATTACTGGTGAGCACCTTATCCACCGTGGATGAGGGCGACGATTTTCCCGGCAATCTATGAGGTCGCCATGAACAGCGAAGAACAAACCCTGATCGATGGACTGTTTTCCCGGCTGCAACAGGCCGAAACGGATTCAGCCCCGCGCGACGCCCAGGCCGAAGCGCGGATCAAGGAACACCTGACTCGCCAGCCAGCGGCGGGCTATTTCATGACCCAGGCGATTCTGGTGCAAGAGGCAGCCATCAAGAGCCTCGACGAACAGAACAAGCAACTCACCCGACAAGTCCAGCAATTGCAAGCTGAACTGCAATCGGCCAAGGCGCAGACGGCCGCTCCAGCGGCGACCGGCGGTGGCTTTTTGTCGAGCATCTTCGGTGGTGGCTCCCGTGATCCGCAGCCTGCACCGACTCAAAGCGCAGCCCCGTCGAATACTGGCGGCTGGCGTGAACCGGCGCGGCCATCGTTCAATGCCCAGCCGCCACAGCAGAATTTCGGTGCCGCACCGCAGCCAAATTACGCACCACAACAGGCGGCCGGCAGCGGTTTCCTCAGCGGTGCATTGAAAACGGCAGCGGGCGTGGCCGGTGGCGTGATGCTCGCGCAGGGCATCAGCAGCCTGTTCCAGCACAATCAGCAGCCGGAAGTGGTTGAAGTCATCAAGGAAGAACCGGCTCAGGTCAACGATCAGAGCGGTGACAATGGCTCGGGCGAAGATCAGCGCGTGGCTGACAACTCCTATGATCAGGGCGGTTTTACCGACGCCGACTACAGCGATGACAGCTCATCGTTCTTCGGTGGCGACGACGATTCCTTCGTCTGATACAGCTGTGGCGAGGGAGCTTGCTCCCGCTGGACTGCGTAGCAGGCCCCTTGGGTTTTAAAGCAAGGGGCCGCTTCGCACCCCAGCGGGAGCAAGCCCCCTCGCCACACGGCCGATTATTCGCGGAACAATCCTTCGGGCTGGCATACTGGGCAACTTTTCGGGCCTGGTGCCTGATCCTGCCCGCGCTTCGGCACGCTAATGAGGATGTACGGTGAAAAAAATCGCAGTGTTCGCCGATGTCCAGAACCTCTATTACACCGTGCGTCAGGCTTATGGTTGCCACTTCAACTACGCCGCGCTGTGGGCTGACGTCAGTAAAGAAGGGCAGATCGTCGAGGCCTATGCCTATGCGATCGATCGTGGCGACAGCAAGCAGCAGCAGTTTCAGCAGATCCTGCGCAATCTCGGTTTCATCGTGAAGCTCAAGCCCTACATCCAGCGCAGCGACGGTTCTGCCAAAGGCGACTGGGACGTGGGCATCACCCTCGACATCATGGACGCCGCCGACCATGTCGACGAAGTGGTGCTGGCCTCCGGCGACGGTGATTTCGACATGCTGCTGGAGCGCATCATCAGCAAGCACGGTGTGCAAGCGGTGGCCTATGGCGTACCCGGTCTCACCGCCAATTCGCTGATCCGCGCCGCCAGTCGTTATGTGCCGATCGAAGGCGCGTTGCTGCTCAAGAATTGATTTTTACGGAGTTGAAACAGGTTTGGAACGCATAGCAGTCATCGACTTTGAAACCACCGGACTCTCCCCGAGCAGCAGCTGCCGGGCCACGGAAATTGCCGTGGTGATTCTTGAACAGGGGCGCATTGTCGAGCGTTACCAAAGCCTGATGAACGCTGGCGTGCGGGTGCCGGCCTTTATTGAGCAACTCACCGGCATCAGCAACGCCATGCTGCGCACCGCGCCCTCGGCCGAGCAGGTGATGAACGAGGTCAATGAATTCGTCGGCATCACACCGCTGCTGGCGCACAACGCTGCGTTCGACCAGAAGTTCTGGGACTACGAGCTCGGGCGAATCAAACGCACACGCTTGCAGAACTTTGCCTGCTCGCTGTTACTCGCCCGCCGCCTGATGCCCGCCGCGCCGGACCACAAACTCGGCACCCTCACCACTTTCGCCAGCCTGCCCAATACCGGCAAGGCTCACCGGGCCATGGCCGATGCCGAGATGGCGGCCAACCTGACGGCGCACTTGGCTGAAGAGTTGCGGCGCAAGCATGGGCTGCGGGAGTTGTCCCATGATCTGCTCGTCAGTTTGCAGAAAGTGCCGGCGGCGAAGATCAATGAGCATTTGAAGCGGTATCGCGGGTTTTAAGACCCATCACAAATCCTGTGGGAGCGGGCTTGCCCGCGATGAGGCCATCACATTCAACATCTTTGTTGACTGACAGTCCGCTATCGCGGGCAAGCCCGCTCCCACAGGGGCCGTGCAACATCACGATTTGCCATTCCCTTCCAACTGCCCCAACGGCACGCGCTTCTCGATGGCACTGGACAGCACGATCGAGGTCTTGCTGAATCCGAACGTGGCGATCCGGTTGATCAACTCTTCCAGCTCCGGCATCGACCCTACCGCCGCTTGCATGATCACGCATGGATCGCCGGTGACGCGATGGCATTCGGTGAGCTGTGGGATTTTGATCAGTTCGTCGTAGGTTTTCTGATTGCCGTGCTGGTTCAGGCGCAGTTCGATGACGCACTGGATCGGCAGGCCAATTTTGGACATGTCGACTTTCGCCTGGTAGCCGGTGATCACCCCGCAGGCCTCAAGTTTGGCCACGCGCTCGGCCACCGCCGGAGCGGACAGGTTCACCTTGCGCGCCAGCTCGGCGTAGGACGCACGACCGTTTTCCAACAGGGCGCTGAGGAGCATGCGGTCGTATTTGTCCATCATGGCATTCCTGAAAAAAGGCTGACTTTCGAAAGCACGGTTTATAGCGCTGAACTCCGTGTTTTGAAAAGTGTACCGGTGCGATAAACAGGTTTTGTAACTTATTTTCTGCCGTTGGCCTTTCTAGAATAGCTGCTCTCTTTGTCTTGTTCTCGAGCTGCCCATGCCTGGCATACGCCGTTTTTCCTTACCGCTGATCGCTGCTTTTTTCGCGCTGTACGTGATTTGGGGATCGACCTACCTGGTGATTCGAATCGGCGTGCAGTACTGGCCGCCGTTGTTGCTCGCCGGTATCCGCTTCGTGATCGCCGGGACGTTGATGTACGCGTTCCTGCGCTGGCGCGGGGCGCCGGCACCGACGTGGGCGCAGTGGAAAGCGGCGGGGATTATCGGGATTTTGCTGCTCACGTGCGGTAACGGTGCAGTGAGCGTGGCTGAACACACCGGTGTCGCCTCCGGCGTTGCCGCGTTGGCGGTGGCGACGGTGCCACTGTTCACTTTGTTGTGTGGATATTTCTGGGGCGCGCGTAATACCCGTCTCGAATGGGCCGGGATTGTGCTCGGGCTGATCGGTATCGCCATGCTCAACCTCGGTTCCAATTTGCAATCGAGCCCGTTGGGCGCGGCATTGCTGGTGTTCGCGGCAGCGTCATGGGCTTTCGGTTCGGTGTGGAGCAAACACTTGCCGTTACCGCAGGGTGCGATGGCCAGTGCGGTGGAAATGCTGGTGGGCGGCGTGGTGTTGTTGATCGGCAGCGCGGTGAGCGGTGAGCATCTTGAGGCCATGCCGCCGATCGAAGGCTGGGCGGCGCTGGCGTACCTGACCATCTTCGGTTCGATCATCGCCTTCAACGCCTACATGTACCTGTTGAAACATGTGCGTCCGGCGGCGGCCACCAGTTATGCCTACGTCAACCCGGCGGTGGCGGTGTTGCTGGGTATCGTATTTGTTGGCGAGACCATTGGTATTGAAGAAGCGCTGGCCATGACAGTGATCATCAGTGCCGTGGTGTTGATCGGGTTGCCGCAGTGGCGCCGAGGTGCCGATCGGCCTGCGGTAGTTGTGCCGACAGAATCCCGAGCGAATTAGGGTAAACTGCGCGCCATTGCACACTCGTTTTGCACAACCGCGCTGAATTTTCCTACGGTACTCCCATGACTTTCGCCACCCTTGGCCTGATCGAACCCTTGCTGCGCGCTCTCGAGACGCTCGGCTACCAGACCCCTACGCCGGTGCAGACACAAGCGATTCCGGCGGTGCTGGCCGGTCGTGACCTGATGGCAGCAGCCCAGACCGGTACCGGCAAGACCGCCGGTTTCGCCTTGCCGTTGCTGCAATTGCTGGCCATGGAAGGGCCGAAAGTCAGCGCCAACTCCGTGCGCGCACTGATCCTGGTGCCAACCCGCGAGTTGGCCGAGCAGGTTCACGAAAGCGTGCGCCAGTACGCCGAGAACCTGCCGTTGAGCACGTACGCGGTGTACGGCGGCGTCAGCATCAACCCGCAAATGATGAAGCTGCGCAAAGGCGTCGACCTGTTGGTGGCGACTCCGGGCCGCTTGCTCGACCTGTTCCGCCAGAACGCGCTCAAGTTCAACCAGTTGCAAACCCTGGTGCTGGACGAAGCCGATCGCATGCTCGATCTGGGCTTTTCCGAAGAGCTGGGGAATATCTATAAAGCCCTGCCGAAGAAACGTCAGACGCTGTTGTTCTCCGCGACCTTCTCCGACGCCATCCGCACGCTGGCCGGGCAAATGCTCAACGACCCGCTGAGCATCGAAGTCAGCCCGCGCAACGTCGCTGCCAACACCGTCAAGCAATGGGTGGTGACGGTGGACAAGAAGCGCAAGTCGGAACTGTTCGTTCATTTGATGCGCAAAGGCAAGTGGAAGCAGGTGCTGGTATTCGCCAAGACCCGTAACGGCGTAGACGCGCTGGTGGAAAAGCTCCAGGGCCTGGGCATCAATGCCGACGGCATCCACGGCGACAAACCTCAGGCGACCCGTCAGCGGGCACTGGATCGTTTCAAGGCCAGTGAAGTGCAGATCCTTGTAGCCACCGACGTGGCAGCGCGTGGTCTGGATATCGAAGATTTGCCATTGGTGGTCAATTTCGACCTGCCGATCGTGGCAGAGGACTACATCCACCGTATCGGTCGCACCGGTCGTGCGGGCGCAACCGGGCAGGCTATTTCGCTGGTGTGCGCCGATGAGGTGAATCAGCTGTCAGCCATCGAGATGTTGACCCGTCAGACGTTGACTCGCCAGATGGAGCAGGATTTCGAGCCTGAGCACCGCGTGCCGGATACCGATGCCAGCGGTCAGGTCGTCAAGAAGCCGAAAAAACCGAAGAAGCCCAAGACCTCCAGTGGCGGCAAGCGCAATTTGGGCAAGTGGGTTGAGAGCGGGGATGCTTCGGCGCCGGAGCCTTCGATCAAGCCTGTGCGAAAAGTGCCGGTGTTTAATACCGGGCCGCGTAAGCGTAAGCCTTGATTAGCTGCGGCGCCTGTTAAGCCGTCATCGCGAGCAGGCTCGCTCCCACTTTGATCTGCGCTACATGAAGATCCAGTGTGGGAGCGAGTTCTTTCTGAAAGAATGCGATCAGTGTGGGAGCGAGCCTGCTCGCGATGGACGCGCCTCGGTCTTCAATCCTTGCGCCGCAACCACTCCACCATCCCCAACCCAGCCGCTCGCCCACTGGCGAAACACGCGGTCAGCAGATAGCCGCCGGTCGGCGCTTCCCAATCGAGCATTTCCCCCGCGCAGAACACGCCGGGCAGTTGCTTGAGCATCAAACGTTCATCCATCGACTCGAACATCACGCCTCCCGCGCTGCTGATGGCTTCGTCCAATGGCCGGGTTTTCACCAGCGTCAGCGGCAATGCCTTGATCGCCTTGGCCAGCAATGCCGGATCGGTAAAGTAGTCGGCCGGTGTCAGTTCCCGCAGCAACGCCGCTTTCACGCCATCAAGCCCAAGCTGACTGTGCAGGTGTTTGGACATGGAACGGGAGCCGCGAGGCTTGCTCAGCGCAGACTGGATTTTATCCACAGGCTTGCCCGGCAGCAGATCGAGGTGAATGGTTGCCGAACCATGTTGATTGATCGCTTCGCGGATCGGTGCCGACAGGGCGTAGATCAAACTGCCTTCAATCCCGGTGGCAGTGATCACGCATTCTCCGAGTCGCGGCACATCGTCATTGAGGCCAATGGCGATGTTTTTCAGCGGGGCGCCTGCGAATTTGCTGACCATCAATTCGCTCCACGCCTGCACCTCGAAGCCACAATTGCTCGGTTGCAACGGCGCCAGTCCTACACCGCGCTGTTCCAGCGGCAGCATCCAGGCACCGTCCGAACCGAGGCGCGACCAACTGCCGCCGCCGAGCGCCAACAGGGTCGCGTCGGGTTGAACAGTTTTTTCGCCTTCGGGACTGTCGATGCGCAAGTCACTGTTGTCATCCCAGCCGAGCCAGCGATGGCGGGTGTGGATAACTACGCCGGCATCGCGCAGGCGTTTGAGCCAGGCACGCAACAGGGGTGCGGCTTTCATGTCTGTGGGAAACACCCGGCCGGAGCTGCCGACAAAGGTTTCGATGCCCAGGTCATGAATCCATTGGCACAACGCTTCGGCGCCGAAGGACCGTAACAGCGGCGCAATCTGCGGTGCCCGTTCGGCATAGCGTGAGAGGAACGCCGGGTAGGCCTCGGAGTGGGTGATGTTCATGCCGCCGACCCCGGCGAGGAGGAATTTTCGCCCCACTGAAGGCATGCCGTCGTACAGGTCGACTTTGATCCCGGCCTGGCTCAGCACTTCAGCCGCCATCAAACCGGCGGGGCCACCGCCGATGATGGCGACGTGAGGGGGGAGGGAAGTGGAGGGCTGGGTCATGGCGAGAGCTGCGGTATGGCGGAGTAGCCGCGCATTCTAGCAGTACACAATAACTGTGGGAGCGGGCTTGCCCGCGATAGCGGACTGTCAGGCAACAATGATGTTGAATGTACCGGCCTCATCGCGGGCAAGCCCGCTCCCACAGGGATCATTGGTGTGTTCAAGAGCTGATCAAAAAACAACCACTCCGTTGCACGCTATAGGCAGCATGGCCTGCAGACCCTTTCACTCAGGTTATCCACAGGCGGTTCCACAGGCATTGTGGGTAAAGCCCACAAATCAATGACAACCTGATGACTGCCAGACCCGTTGGGCGCTGTGATGGAGGATTCCATGGCGGCGCGCCAGGGCTTTGCGGTCCTTGCTGTAGCCGCCGCCGATCACGCCGACAACCGGAATATCCCGGCCCAGGCAATGGCGCATCACGCTTTCATCGCGAGCGGCGACGCCTTCGTCTGTCAGCTTCAGATAACCCAGTGCGTCATCCTTATGCACGTCGACACCAGCGTCGTACAGCACCAGGTCCGGTTGGTAGAGCGGCAGCAAATAGTTGAGTGCGTCGTCCACCACCTTCAGGTAATCGGCATCGCCCATGCCCATCGGCAACGGAATGTCCCAATCACTTTCGGCTTTGCGTGCAGGAAAATTCTTTTCGCAGTGCAGGGAAACGGTCACTGCCTCCGGAGTGTTGTGCAGAATCCGTGCAGTCCCGTCACCCTGATGCACATCGCAGTCGAAGATCAGCACGCGATTTACTCGGCCACTTTCCAGAAGGTAATGGCTGATCACCGCCAGGTCATTGAAGATGCAGAACCCGGCGGGATGATCGTAATGTGCGTGATGAGTGCCGCCGGCCAAGTGACAGGCCAAACCATGCTCCAGTGCCTGTTCGGCTGCCAGCAATGAGCCTCCGACCGCTCGCACCGTGCGCCGGGCCAGCGCTTCGCTCCAGGGCAAGCCGAGGCGTCGCTGATCTTCGCGGGACAATTCGCCGTCCATGTAGCGTTCGATATACGCAGGGTCATGAGCGAGGGCGAGAATCTCCGCTGGGCAGAGGTCCGGGCGCAGCAAGTCGGTGTCGCGGGTCAGGCCACTGTCCACCAGGTGATCGCGCAGCAGGCGAAACTTGTCCATGGGGAAGCGGTGATCCGCCGGGAACTCGGGGCTGTAGTCTTCGTGGTAGATCAATGGCAGGGGCATGGCTGATTTATACAGGAAGGCATGTAGGAATGAGTGAAGGATCCTAGGGTCTGTATGAAAACTCGCCGAGCGGCGATCAGGCAAGGCAAAAACAGGCGAGGACGCGGAGTTTAGGGGACCTAAATGAGCATTCCGAGCCTGTTTTTAACGCAGCATGATCGTCGCGCAGGCAGTTTTCGTGCAGTGCCTACCAGCGATGTAGACTTGCGGGATAGGAAAGGGGGAAGAGATGGAGCCGATACTGGAGCTCGAAAGCGCACGACTGTTGTTACGGCAGTGGCGTGACGAGGATTTACCGGCGTTTGCGGCGATGTGCGCCGATCCACAAGTGATGCGTTATTTTCCGGCACCCTTGAGTCGACTGGAAAGTGCCTCGTTGATCGGGCGGATTCGCGGGCATTTTGCCGAGCACGGTTTCGGCCTCTGGGCACTGGAGCGCAAGGACACCGGGGCGTTCATCGGGTTTACCGGGCTGGGTGTGGTCGGCTTCGATGCGCCATTCACGCCGGCCATCGAAATCGGCTGGCGCCTGGCGCGTGAGCACTGGGGGCTGGGTTATGCCGGCGAAGCGGCGTGGACCGCTCTGCGCTGCGGGTTTGACCGGTTGGCGCTACAAGAGGTCGTCGCATTCACCACCAAGACCAATCTGCCATCCGAGAAAGTCATGCAAGCAATCGGCATGCACCATGCCCCTGCCGATGACTTCGAGCACCCGCGGCTTGCAGCCGATCATCCGCTGCGCCCGCACGTGTTGTACCGCATCACCCGTGAGCAATGGCTGCAAACCTTGCATGGATAAGCAGGCGCGGACGTTTACAATGGCCCTCATGTTGAACCGGGCCATAAACTGAATCGACCGCCGCAGCCAAGACTGCGCGGCATTGCGTTGTGTGAGGAGAGTCTGAATGAGCCAAGTGTTGGAAGATCTGGTAGACCTGCTGACCCTGGAACCGATTGAAGAAAACCTGTTCCGTGGCCGCAGCCAGGACCTGGGTTTTCGTCAGTTGTTCGGCGGCCAGGTACTCGGCCAGTCCCTGTCGGCGGCCAGTCAGACCGTCGAGCCGGCGCGCCATGTGCATTCGATGCACGGTTATTTCCTGCGCCCGGGCGACGCCAAATTGCCGGTGGTGTATCAGGTCGATCGGGTGCGTGATGGCGGCAGTTTCAGCACGCGTCGGGTGACGGCGATCCAGAAGGGCAATCCGATTTTCACCTGCAGCGCCTCGTTCCAGTACGACGAAGAAGGCTTTCAGCACCAGACTGAGATGCCGCAAGTGGTCGGCCCGGAAAACCTGCCGTCGGAGCTGGAGCTCACCCAGCAGCGCGCGCACCTGATCCCTGAGCACATGCGCGAAAAACTGCTGTGCCCGAAACCGATCGAAGTCCGACCGGTGACCGAAAAAGACCCTTACAACCCGCAGCCTGCCGATCCCATCAAATACGTCTGGTTCCGTGCCGACGGTGCCTTGGCTGACACCCCTGCGCTGCACAAATACCTGCTGGCCTACGCTTCGGACTTCGGTCTGCTGACCACCTCGATGCTGCCCCACGGCAAATCGGTCTGGCAGAAAGACATGCAGGTCGCCAGCCTTGATCACGCATTGTGGTTCCACGCCGACCTGCGCGCCGATGACTGGTTGCTGTATGCCATGGACAGTCCGTGGGCCGGCAATTCGCGCGGATTCTCCCGTGGTAGCGTGTTCAACCGTGCCGGGCAACTGGTGGCTTCGGTCACTCAGGAAGGCCTGATTCGTCATCGCAAGGATTGGGCATGAGCCTGGCTGAGGTGCGGCACTGGGTGTTCGACATGGACGGCACCCTGACGGTGGCCGTGCATGACTTCGCGGCGATTCGCGTGGCGTTGGCGATTCCCGCCGAAGACGACATCCTTACCCATCTCGCGGCACTGCCGGCTGATGAAGCGGCGGCCAAACACGCGTGGCTGCTGGAGCACGAGCGGGATCTGGCATTGGGTTCGAAGCCGGCACCGGGCGCGGTGGAACTGGTGCTTGAGTTGGCCGGACGCGGTTATCGTCTGGGCATTCTCACGCGCAATGCTCGCGAGCTGGCCCATGTCACGCTGGAGGCCATCGGCCTGGCCGACTGCTTTGCGGCAGAGGATGTACTGGGCCGCGATGAAGCACCGCCCAAGCCGCATCCTGGTGGATTGCTGAAACTGGCCGAAGCCTGGCAAGTGCCGGCGAGCGAAATGGTGATGGTTGGTGATTACCGCTTCGATCTGGATTGCGGGCGTGCGGCGGGGACGCGGACGGTGCTGGTGAATCTGCCGGATAATCCGTGGCCGGAATTGACTGATTGGCATGCAGCCGATTGCGTGGCGTTGCGAGAAATGTTGCTGGCTTGAAGGCCCGATCGCGAGCAGGCTCGCTCCCACATTTTTAATCTCCATGAAATGCAAATTTGCATCCGGCGCAGATCTACTGTGGGAGCGAGCCTGCTCGCGAAGGTGTCAGATCAGACACCACAAACACTCACTGACCGAACAACGCCTTCTGCCCCTCAGGCGACGTAAACATCCCGTCCCCATTGTGCCCGACCCCAGGCACTTCGATCAGCTGCTGACTCAACCCTTGAGAATGGCGTCGCTTCAGATAATTGAAATAGTTGCGCCCACGAATCAATCGAGAAGCACCCTGGGCTTTAGCCTCACAACTTTTATCCAGCGCCGGATGATTCGGGTCGGTGTCCTGCTGCCCGAGTAAATAAACGATGTCACGTTTGACGTAGCTTTCTTCAAGTTGCGCAGGTGTTTGCCCATTGGCATAAGCGGGCAGATCCGCCAGCCCGTACTTCCAGCGATTGAAATTCGGACACCCCGCGTGACTGAACGCCACTGGCCGTTGCTCATTGAAGTAGGCGTATGACGAAGGGTTGGCGATCACATAGCGCACTTTCACGCCCTCGGTATCGAGGGCTGGCTGAGGGTGACCCAGCAAGGCATAACGCTGAACCACCTGAGCGCCACCGGAGTGACCGGCGATGACGATTTGCTTCACGTCCGGAAACTGTCGCCGATCACCCAGCCGAGCGATGATTTCGTCGAGCGCCGCATAGGAGCTCAGCGTAAACGGCGCAGTGGATAAGCCGCCGGCCATCCAGTCATTGCCTTGCCAGCGTAAAACGCTGTCAGACACCGGTTGGCTCGCAATGTCGGTTTCGTTGAGAAACTGCGGGGCGAGTACCAAGGTGTTCGCGCTTTGCCCGGCCTGCTCGGCTGCGTGTTCGGCGCTTTTGCGGTAGGTTTCCGCATTGCGTAATCGACCATGGACGATGATCAGTACGCGTTCGATTTTCGCCGGCGTCGGGCCAATGCTCACCGCAATTTCCCCGGCGCTCAGCAGCAAGCGCCCGGAACTGATCGCCTTGACCCCTTGCTCGGCAGCCTGAGTGCTTGCGCAGGTGATTAACAGAGCCAGCAGCCACTTACGCATCACAGATTCTTCGCTGCAAAGGTGTCGCACTGGCCAACCTGGCCTTGTGCGAATCCGGCCTTGAACCAGCGTACTCGCTGGGCCGAAGTGCCGTGGGTGAAGGAGTCCGGCACCACGCGGCCCTGACCTTGCTGTTGCAAGCGGTCGTCGCCGATGGCGTTGGCGGCGTTCAAGGCTTCTTCGATGTCACCGGGTTCCAGCCAGTTCAGACGTTTTTGCGCATTGTTGGCCCAGACGCCGGCCAGGCAATCGGCCTGCAACTCCTGGCGCACCAGCAAACCATTGTCGCCTTCCATCTGCCGGCCCTGTTGGCGAGCGGTCTCAATCTTCGCTGAAACACCGAGCAAGGTCTGCACATGGTGTCCGATTTCGTGAGCGATCACGTAGGCCTGGGCGAAGTCTCCCGCGGCGGAAAAACGTTGGGACATCTCTTGGAAAAAACTCATGTCGAGGTAGACCTTCTGGTCAGCGGGGCAATAGAAGGGGCCTGTCGCCGAAGTCGCCAGGCCGCAGGCCGAGTTGACGCGATTGCTGAACAGCACCAGGGTCGGATCTTTGTATTGCCGATCCGCCTGCTGGAAAATCTGGCGCCAGGTGTCTTCGGTATCGCCAAGGATCGAGCGCACGAATTCGGCCCCTTCATCATTGGCCGGTGGCGCCTTGCGGGTTTGGGTGGGGGCCGGAGCTGATTGCTCGCTCATCTGCCCGGTCAGTTGGCCGAGGATCTGCATCGGGTCCTGGCCGGTGATCCAGCCGATCCCGACGATCAACAGGATCGCCGTCAGGCTCAGGCCCTTGCCTCCGCCGAAGCGCATCCCACCGCCACCCCCACCGACATCATCGCCACGAGCATCAACCACGTTGTCGCTGCGTCGGCCTTTTTTCCAAAGCATGGGGGAATCCTCGTTGAACATGGTGATGAGTGTTGCTGGTGAGTGAGAGCGGCGCCAGTCCGGTCGTCTGACAGCCCTAAGCGACGCCGGTTCTATACCGCTGGGGAGATTAGCGATTTACATTGCAAGGCGTGCACTACAGTTGCGTGGCCGCGAAGGTATCGCAGGCGTCGATCCGGCCTGCGGCGAAGCCGGCCGAGAACCAGGTCACCCGTTGTGCGGAGGTGCCGTGACTGAACGTCTCTGGCCGTATCACGTTGGTTTTGGCGTGTTGCAGTTGGTCGTCACCGAAGACCGTAGCGGCCTGCAGCGCCGCGTCGATATCACCGGCCTCAAGCCACAGCAGGCGTCTTTGCGCATGGTGCGCCCACACACCGGCCAGGCAATCGGCTTGCAGCTCGGCGCGAACTTCCAGACCCCCATCGCCGGTGACTGGTTGACGGTGTGTCTGGGCTTTCTCGAGCGGGGCGGAGAGTCCCAGTTCCAGCTGCACGTGATGTCCGATTTCGTGAGCGATGATGTAGGACTGTGCGAAGTCGCCGATCACCGAAAACTGCTGGGCCATGACGCGAAAGAATTCCAGGTCCAGATACACCTGGCGATTGGTCGGGCAATAGAACGGGCCGCTGGCTGTGTTTGCGAAGCCACACGCCGAGGTCACTCTTTCACTAAAGAGGGTCAGTGTGGGTTCCGGGTACTGCCGGCCGGTTTGCGCAAAAAGTTGTTTCCAGGTGTCTTCGGTATCGCCCAGCACGGACTGAATGAACATCAGCTGGGAATCTTCAGCAACCCTGGCAGCGGATTGATGAGGCGGTGTATCTGGCAGGGTGGGAACGTCATCCGGCGTCGTACTCACCGTTGAGTAAAGTCCTGCGCCTGCCAGGGTGGCGACGGCCACTGTGGCGCCAATCATTTTCCCTGTGGTTTTGCGGGCATCCTTGCCCTCCCGAGTGTCATTTACGTTGTCGCTGCGTCTTGCTCTGTTCCATAACATGTTTGTGGTCTCTCATAGATTGGGGCGTGTATCGCCGCGTCTATGAATAACCGCACTGGCAAAGAGGCGTGGATGAAATGTGTAAGGGGTCGTGAAACCCACATGCTTTTGGCGTGCAAAGGGGGCGGTCATCGGACATGGGTTCCAGATTTCGCATTCAGCGAGTTGTCTTCTAGAATCGGGCAAATTTCATGTGGAACCTCCCATGGCCGGCAGTCAGATCGAACGTGTTTTCAGCGTATTGGAAAGCCTCACCAGTGAACCTCGTGGCCTGCCGATGCAGACGCTGGCAGAGCAACTGGATATCCCCAAAAGCGCGACCCATCGCTTGCTCGCCGAGCTGATTCGGCTGGGCTACGTGCGGCAGAACCCAGAGAATTTGCGGTATCACCTGTCGACCAAGTTGGTGGCCCTGGGTTTCCGCTACCTGTCGAGTAGCGGCGCGGATATCGTTCAACCGGTGCTTGATCGCCTCGCCCATGAAACCGGTGAGCTGGTGCGCCTTGGAGTGATCGAAGGGGAGCGGCAGATCTGGATCGCCAAGTCCCAGGGCGCCCGATCCGGCTTGCGTTATGACCCGGACATGGGCCGCGATGCACCGTTGTTTTACACTGCGTCGGGGCATGCGTGGCTGGCGTGCATGAGCGATGCCGAGGCCTTGTCGCTGGTGGAACGCCAGGGCATTGAGCGGCCCAAGGACCTCGGGCCGAATGCACCGCGCTCCAACATCGAATTGCTCGAGCGCCTGCGTCTGGCCAGGGAGCAGGGCTATGCCTGGGTCGAGGAAAGTTCGGCGGTAGGCACGTCGGCGATTGCAGCAGTGGTGCGGCATCCGGGTGATGGCCGGGTGATCGGTGTACTCAGCATCGCCGGGCCGAGTGCGCGGATGCCGGGGGCGCGGTTGCATGAACTGGCGCCGCTGTTGTTGAAGTTTGCAGAGGAGTTGTCGGCGGCGAGTCTGGCGTCGGAGTTGTTCGTTTAATTCAGCCCCAGTCCATTGTGGGAGCAACTGTCTTGATGACCTTTATTTTGAAGGCATATTGATAGACAGCTGAACTCCCACAGCTTTAGGCCATGCGATGCCCTACAGGAACACCGCGACCCGTTTAGGCCAAGGGTTCTTTC
>NZ_JAGYGK010000016.1:0-165985 GCF_019947395.1 Pseudomonas sp. BF-R-26
GTTCGTCGGGCGGCTGGTGATCACACTGCAGGTAAAAACAACAATAGCGAGCAGGCATTCATAAACATGGCATTACTGACTGAACACGAACAACGCAAAGTCGCCGAGGCGATTGCCCGGGTCGAGCGCGATACCGACGCCGAACTGGTGACGGTACTTGCGGCCCGCGCCGACGATTACGCGTACATCCCGCTGCTCTGGGCCAGTCTGCTGGCGCTGGTGGTGCCGGGTATCGTGCATTACCTGACGGGCTGGATGACCATGCACAGCCTGCTGCTGGTGCAATGGTTCAGTTTCATTGTGCTGTGCCTGGTGTTCCGGATCCCCAAAGTCACCACGCGCCTGATCCCGCGCACGGTTCGTCACTGGCGGGCGTCGAACCTGGCGCGTCGGCAGTTCCTGGAGCAAAACCTGCACCATACCGTGGGCAGCACCGGCATGCTGATTTTCGTCTCCGAGGCCGAGCGCTATGTGGAGATTCTGGTGGATGAAGGCATTTCCAAACGGCTGGACAACAAGAACTGGGACGCGATTGTGGCGGCGTTTACGCAGCAGGTGAAACAGGGGCAGACGTTGCAGGGCTTTGTGACGTGCATCGAGGCATGCGGCGAGTTGCTCAAGGTGCATGTACCGGTGACCCATGTGCGCAATGAGTTGCCGAATCGGTTGGTGGTGTTGAGCTAAATCAAAAGATCGCAGCCTTCGGCAGCTCCTACGCCGATCGCGGTTCCCTGTAGGAGCTGCCGAAGGCTGCGATCTTTTGATTCTGCACCGTTCGGCAAATAACTGCGTGTCCCGAACGGCCATCCCCCCTAAAATACCCACCATTCCCCGATCCGCACCGCCCGAGGCCGTTTTTTCCCATGTCTGTCACCGCCACTCCCGCCAGCCTCGCGCCGGATCACCATGCCCAGTTCATCGACCTGCTGCAAACCAGCCTCGATCAGAACGCCTTCATCAAACTGGTGCTGGCCAAGTACGTCGGTGGCGAAGCGGACTTGCAGCGACTGATCATCAAGCAACTGACGGTCAAGGATCAGCCATGCCTGTCCTTCGTCTATCGCTACAAGACCCGCGACATCACCAAGAACCTGCCGCTTGCCGAAGGCGTGGCGACCATTGCTGCGCTGTTGCCGGCCTCGTTCAAAAATGCGCATTTACTGTCGTTGACCGACGAAGCCCAGCTCGAATACAGCAAAAAAGGCAAATCTTCGCTGTTCAAGAGCAAACCTCAGCAATTGCGCGAAGTGCCGTCCGCCGAGCATAACCGCGAGAAAAGCCGTTTTCTCGACCTGAGCCGGCCGTTTCTCAAAGACCTTGGCGTGACCAACGCGCAGCATGAGCTGATCCCGGCGATGTCGCGCAAGTGGAAGCAGATCAACAAGTTCATCGAAGTCTTCAGCCATGCACTGACCTCGTCGCCGCTGGCGCTGGACAAACCCGTGCGAGTGGCGGATTTCGGCTCGGGCAAGGGCTACCTGACGTTCGCGATCCACGACTACCTGCGCAACACTTTGAAGGCCGAGGGCGAGGTGACCGGCGTCGAGCTGCGCGAAGACATGGTCAGCCTGTGCAACACCGCGGCTGCGAAGCTGGAGCACCCGGGGCTGGTGTTCAAATGCGGTGACGTGCGCAGCGTCGCGCCGAGCGAACTGGACGTGATGATCGCGTTGCATGCCTGCGACATCGCCACCGACTACGCGATTCACACCGGCATTCGTTCCGGCGCTTCGATCATCATGTGCTCACCGTGCTGCCACAAGCAGATCCGCCTGCAGATCCAGAGCCCGGCGCTGCTCAAGCCGATGTTGCAATACGGTCTGCACTTAGGTCAGCAGGCGGAAATGGTTACCGACAGTTTGCGTGCGTTGTTTCTGGAAGCCTGTGGTTACGAGACCAAGGTCTTTGAGTTCATCTCACTGGACCACACCAACAAGAACAAGATGATCCTGGCGGTCAAACGCGCCGAACCGGTGGACCCGGCTCAGCTGTTGGTGAAGATTCAGGAACTGAAGGATTTCTATCACATCAGCGAACATTGCCTGGAAACATTGCTGCGGGCTGACGGTTACCTGTAGGCGCAGCCGCAGACTGCGATCTTTTGCATTTCCGGAACCGCCAAAAGATCGCAGGCTTCGCCAGCTCCTACACCGATCGCATCGATCCGAAATCCACTGTTAATGCTGTCCCTGTAGGAGCTGCCGAAGGCTGCGATCTTTTGATCTTGCCTTATGCCGTGGCAACACGCGCGGGTTGCACCGCCGTCTTGCGGCCCAACATCACCGTCACGATCACCCCGGCTGCGAACAGCCAGGTAATCGGCTCGACATGCTCACCGAAGAACAACGCCGAAAATGCGATCGTGAAAAAGATCTGCAGTAACTGAATCTGGCTGACCCGGGCAATGCCGCCCATGGCCAGCCCGGCGTACCAGGCAAAGAACCCGATGAATTGCGAAAACAGCGAGACGTAACCAAACGCCCACCAGGTTTTGGCTGAAATCTCGCCTTGATGTTGCAGCGCCAGGTACAGCACCGGTCCGATCAGCAGCGGCGTCGACAACACCAGCGCCCAGCAGATCACCTGCCAGCCGCCCATCTCCTTGGCCAACCGGCCGCCTTCGGCATAACCCAGCCCACCCACGGCAATCGCGCCGAGCATCAGCAAATCACCGGCCTGAATGCTGCCCGCGCCGCTGATCAGCGCATAACCGAGCACCAACGCACTGCCCAACGCGGCGCAGGCCCAGAAGGCTTTCGACGGACGCTCATGGGACAGCCACGCGGCATACAGCGCCACACACAGCGGTTGCAAGCCGTTGACCAGTGCACCATGGGAAGCGGGCAACGTCTGCATGGCCCAGGCCGACAACACCGGGAAACCAAGGATGACCCCGGCGATCACCAGCGTCAGGCCTTTGACCTGCTTCCAGGTGGGCCATTTTTCCCGGTGCCACAGCAACAGCAGCGCCGCCGGAATCGCCGCGAACAGCGCACGGCCGAGGCCGTTGAGCAGCGGATGAAGTTCCTGCACGACGATCCGTGTGAAGGGCAGGGTCAGGCTGAAGATAACGACGCCGAGCAGGCCGAGGGCCATGCCGGTGTTTTCGCGCGAGGACATGATGGCAACCAGAATCGAGGGTGGCGGGAAGAGTCTTCATCTAGCCACAAACGCTGGGTATGCCGCTGTTACAGCTAGGCGCAAAGATAGGCGTACAGTTTGCGGACGCTTTCGCGGGCAAGCCCGCTCCCACAGGTCTTGTGCCGTTCTTGCGGCCGATGCAAAACCTGTGGGAGCGTGGCTTGCCCGCGATGAACGATAACGCGGTCCATCAGGTAGTAACCGGTTATTACCCGCCCCGCCAGATAAGGACTACCTTGAATACTCCTGCATGCCCACGCATTTTCCAGAGGAGTCCTCCCCATGGCTGCTAAAAAAATTCTGATGCTGGTCGGCGATTACGTCGAAGACTATGAAGTGATGGTGCCATTCCAGGCACTGCTGATGGTCGGCCACACGGTGCATGCCGTTTGCCCGGACAAAGCCGCCGGCCAGACCGTGCGCACAGCAATCCATGACTTCGAAGGCGACCAGACCTACAGCGAAAAACCCGGTCACCTGTTTGCCCTGAACTTCGATTTCGCCAAGGTAGACGCGGCGGATTACGACGCGCTGCTGGTGCCGGGCGGTCGTGCGCCGGAGTACCTGCGCCTGAACGAAAAAGTCCTGGACCTGGTGCGAGCGTTCGACAAGGCCGGCAAACCGATCGCCGCCGTGTGTCACGGTGCGCAACTGTTGGCCGCGGCAGGCATTCTTGAAGGCCGCGAGTGCAGCGCCTACCCGGCATGTGCTCCGGAAGTGCGCCTGGCTGGCGGCACGTTCATCGATATCCCGGTGACGGAAGGTCATGTTCAAGGCAATCTGGCCACTGCACCGGCTTGGCCGGCACATCCGAGCTGGCTGGCCGGTTTCCTTGGGTTGCTGGGCACCAAAATCACGCTGTAACGAGGGACCTGTCCATGTGCGAGCTCTACGTCAAGGCCGATCCGATTCTCTACGAGTCGCGCTCCCGCTCGCTGCGCATCTGCGGGGTGGTCACCACCCTGCGGCTGGAGAATCAGTTCTGGGACATCCTCAGCGAAATCGCCGAGGTCGATGGCATGACCACCAATCAGTTGATCGCCAAGCTGTATGAAGAGGTGATGGACTACCGCGGCGAAGTGGTGAATTTCGCCTCGTTCTTGCGGGTCAGCTGCATGCGCTACCTGAGCCAGAGACGGGTGCAGACACCTGAGTTGTCGGTGGTGCGGGCTGCGGTGAAGTAGGGCGGTTTGTGTCGGTTTTGAGGACGCCTTCGCGGGCAAGCCTCGCTCCCACAGGATTCGGTTGACCGCGAATTTTTGCGTCCGGCCCAAAACCTGTAGGAGCGAGGCTTGCCCGCGAAGGGGCTGGTACAGGCGACAGAAATCCTGACTTGGTCTTTACTCTGAAGCGCGAAACCTCTCAATCGCCAAGGAGAAAAAGCATGTCTGGATGGTACGAAGTGAGCAAAACCAGCAACGGTCAGTTCAAGTTTGTATTGAAAGCGGCCAACGCCGAAACCATTCTGACCAGTGAGCTGTACACCACGCGCGGCGCGGCCGATAGCGGTATCGCCTCGGTTCAGGCCAACAGTCCGCTGGACGAACGCTACGAGAAAAAAACCACCAAGGACGGTCATCCCTACTTCAACCTCAAGGCTGCCAACCATCAGATCATCGGCAGCAGCGAATCCTACTCATCGGATGCCGCGAGGGATAAAGGCATCGCCAGCGTTAAAGCCAACGGCCCGACCACGGTGATCAAGGACAAAACCTTGCCGGTGCTCTAAACACACCGGATACCTAATGTGGGAGCGAGCCTGCTCGCGATGAGGCCATAACAGTCAACAAAAATGTTGAATGTCAGACCGCTATCGCGAGCAGGCTCGCCCCCACATTGGTTCGGCGGCATTCAATCCCTGTGGGAGCGGGCTTGCCCGCGAAAGGGCCGGCCTAGGCGCAGCTAAACCTCGACCGGTACGGTCAGCTTGGGACTACCGAGCGCATGCGTCTTCGAATCAAAAAACCGCAGCTCCACTCCCGTCCCCTCAAACACCTTCGTGTAATGCCGCTTCTGATGCTGGATGAACGCTTTACTGCGCGGGTAAATCGAGATCGCCGCTGTCTTCGGCTTTGCCTGGCGCAATGCATGAATGATGTGACTGTCCTGCTCGCCAAGGGCATGCCCGAAGATGCACAACCCGTCGCCATGGCCCAGTAACTGGTCGTAGCAGAACGACAGGTAATCCGAGCTGCGAATGGTTTTGAGCTTGTCCTGGGTCGGACCTTCGGTGACGAACAGCGGTACATCGTCGAGGGTCTTGATCGTATTGTTGATGGCGAAACTGCCCAGCAACGTCCCCTCGGTCGACATCAATTTACGCGCCGTGCCGTCCTGATTGCGCACCAGATGCAGGCCGCCGTGCAGGTACAGCAGCCGGGTTTTGTCTGTCGCGGTGAGGCTCAAATCAAAACGCGGCTCGGTGCCCTGGAACAGATCGGTAATAACGTCAGGCCGGTGCTGGATCGCCCAGTAATTGAGCAAGTCGTAATTGGTGGTGAACACCGTTCGATAGCTGCCCAGTTCCTGATTGATCGTCGCCAGCGTCGAGGGCACCACCAACCGCCAAGGGATGTGCACCGCATGCACGGTGTTGATCAGCGCTTCCTTGATCGCGTAATAGCGATTGCGCGGCGCGGCAGAGCTGACGGCCAACGCCTTGTTGACCCGGCTGGTGGTTTTCAGCGCGCTGAGAACCTGCTCGAAACTACGCGTCTGCATCGCGTCGAACACACTCAATTCGGATTGGCTCAGAGGCTTTTCTTCAACCGTGCGGGCGTTTTCGAACAGCGAGTCATAGCCGAAGTCGTCCCATACCGCACGACTGGCACCGTTACCCACCAGCAGGCCGCCGAAAGAGGCGGTGGTGCGCAAGGCGTTCCAGTCTTCAAGTTGGGCATCGACATCCTGGAAATCGGTCATTGCGTTCGTTGTCTCAAAGCAAAAGGTCTGATGGACGGCGACTTTATCACGACCCGGTCTTGAGCCAGATCAAGTTACCGCACGACTAATGGGCCGATCCTGTGCGCACCCGCCGGATCGGTGCTGTTTATTCGGCTTCAGCCAGGAGACTCGCGCATGAGCAGTACGTTTTTCATCCCCGCTGTGAACATCATGGGCACTGGTTGCCTCGACGAAGCCATGGACGCCATTCGCAAGTATGGATTTCGCAAGGCGCTGATCGTCACCGACACCGGGCTGGCCAAGGCTGGCGTGGCGAAGATGATTGCCGAGAAACTGGCGATCCAGGACATCGACTCGGTGATCTTCGACGGCGCGAAGCCGAATCCGAGCATCGCCAACGTCGAACTTGGCTTGGGCCTGCTCAAGGAAAGTCGCTGTGATTTCGTGGTGTCGCTGGGCGGCGGTTCGCCTCACGACTGCGCCAAGGGCATCGCGTTGTGCGCCACAAACGGTGGGACGATTCGTGACTACGAAGGTGTCGATCAGTCGGCCAAACCGCAAATGCCGTTGATCGCGATCAACACCACCGCCGGTACTGCCAGCGAGATGACCCGTTTTTGCATCATCACCGACGAATCCCGTCACGTGAAAATGGCCATCGTCGATCGCAACGTCACGCCGCTGCTGTCAGTCAACGATCCGGCGTTGATGGTCGCCATGCCCAAGGGCCTGACTGCCGCCACTGGCATGGACGCACTGACCCACGCCATCGAAGCCTACGTCTCCACGGCCGCCAACCCGATTACCGATGCCTGTGCGCTGAAAGCCATCACCTTGATCAGCAATAACCTGCGTCTGGCCGTACGCGACGGCAGTGACATGATCGCGCGGGAAAACATGGCTTACGCGCAGTTCCTCGCAGGTATGGCGTTCAACAATGCGTCCTTGGGATATGTCCACGCAATGGCCCACCAGTTGGGCGGGTTCTACGACTTGCCCCATGGCGTGTGCAATGCGGTGTTGCTGCCTCATGTGCAAAGCTTCAACGCGCTGGTCTGCGCCGACCGCCTGACCGATGTTGCCCGCGCGATGGGCGCCGACGTTCGCGGGTTCAGCCCGGAAGAGGGCGCTCAGGCAGCCATCGCGGCCATTCGCAACCTGGCCAAGGATGTGGAAATTCCCGCCGGTTTACGCGAGCTCGGTGCCCGGCTCAACGACATTCCGGTGCTTGCCGGCAATGCCATGAAAGACGCCTGTGGACTGACCAATCCACGGAAGGCGGATCAGCGGCAGATCGAGGAGATTTTCCGCAGCGCGTTTTAACCAGGGCACGGTTCGGACGCAAAGAACGCTATGCTGCGATCTCGTCCGAGCCGACATTGCCGAGTGCCTGATGCTGCAAAAAAGCCTGATCCGCCGCCTCGACCTGATCACTCTCCAACTGTTTGTGGCCGTCCATGAAGAGGGCACCTTGACCCGTGCCGCTGCTCGCGAAGCGATCGCGGTGTCGGCGGCCAGCAAGCGCTTGATGGAGTTGGAGGTGGCTCTGGGCATCAGCCTGTTCGTGCGCCAGGCCAAGGGCATGACCTTGACGCCGGCCGGTGAAACCCTGTTGCACCACGCCCGGCAGATGCTGTTCAACGTCGAGAAAATGGGCCTCGAACTGGGCGAGCATAGCCACGGTGTACGGGGTTATGTGCGGATGCTCGCCAACCTGTCGGCAATCATTCAGTTCCTGCCCGAAGACCTTCGAGATTTTTCCGAGCGCCATCCTCAGGTCAAGACCGACCTCGAAGAACGCCCCAGCAGTGGGGTGATTCAGGGTGTGCTCGATGGCGTGGCAGACCTCGGGATTTGTTCCAGCGACAGTGACGTCAAAGGCCTGCACAGTGTTTTTTATCGCCGGGACAAACTGATGGTGTTGATGCCGTCCGATCATCCATTGGCGAGTCGTTCGACCCTGGCTTTTGCCGACACGCTGGACAGCGATTACGTTGGCTTGCACGCCGCCAGTTCCATCAACATGCGCACCCATGCGGCTGCGCGCAAGGCCGGCAAGGTGCTGAGGCTGCGGATTCATGTGCCGGGTTTCGATGCCATGTGCCGGATGGTCCAGGCCAACATGGGCATCGGCATCCTGCCGCAAAAGGCTTACGAACTGTTTGGCCGGGCGTTGGGTTTACACGCGGTGCCGCTGACGGATGACTGGTCGGATCGTGCGTTGATTCTGGTGGTGCGCGATGAAGCGAGGCTGTCGCCGGTGAGCCGGATGTTGTTTGAGCAGTTGCGCGGTCAGGCCTGACAGTTCTCTATTGGATAGGCTGGCCTCATCGCGGGCAAGCCCGCTCCCACATTGATCTGCGGCGTTCACAAATCCCTGTGGGAGCGGGCTTGCCCGCGATGGCTGACCTGAGATCGTGGTGAACTCGCCGAGCATTCGCGTTTCGCGAACGGTCGTTGCCAACTGAAGGTTGGATTCCTTGCCCCTCGGTCCTCTAGCCTTGGCTCATATTCCAAGAACAAGAGGTACCCCGCGATGACTGCCCCCTTGAGTGCAATCAAAGTAATCGAGATTGGCACACTGATCGCCGCGCCGTTCGCGGCACGCATGCTCGCCGAGTTCGGCGCCGAAGTGATCAAGATCGAAGCCATGGGCCAGGGAGACCCTTTGCGCAAATGGCGCAAGCTGCACGAGGGCACTTCGCTGTGGTGGTACCTGCAATCGCGAAACAAGAAGTCGCTGGCGCTGAATCTGAAATCCCCCGAAGGCATCGAGCTGGTCAAGCAACTGGCGACCGACGCTGATGTGCTGATCGAAAACCTGCGCCCCGGCGCCCTGGAGAAACTCGGCCTGGGCTGGGACGTGTTGCATGCCCTCAATCCCAACCTGACGCTGGTGCGTATTTCCGGTTATGGCCAGACCGGCCCGTACCGTGATCGTCCGGGTTTCGGTGCGATCGGCGAGGCCATGGGCGGGATTCGCTACACCACCGGCACCCCCGGTTCACCGCCCGCCCGAGTGGGTGTGAGTCTCGGCGATTCGCTGGCTTCGCTGCATGCGGTGATCGGCGCATTGATGTCGCTGCTGCGAGTCAAGACAGGGCAGGGCGGCGGGCAGGTGGTCGATGTGTCTTTGGCCGAAAGCGTGTTCAACGTGATGGAAAGTCTGGTGCCGGAATACGACATGCTGGGTCATGTTCGTGAGCGCAGCGGCGGGGCGTTGCCGGGCATCGCGCCATCCAATACTTACCTGACTGCCGACGGCGCCTACGTGGTGATCGCCGGCAACAGTGACCCGATCTATAAGCGCCTGATGGCGGTGATCGGCCGGGTCGATCTGGCCGAAGCGCCGGAGTTTGCGCATAACGATGGCCGCGCCGCCAAAAGTAATGTGCTCGACGCCGCCATCACTCACTGGACCAGCAGCCTGCCTATCGACGAAGTGCTGTCGGCGTTGGAAGCTGCCGAAGTCCCGGCCGGGCGCATCTATTCGGTGGCTGATATCGTCGCCGATCCTCACTACCAGGCGCGGGGCATGCTGCTCAGCGCCGAACTGCCCGGCGGCGCCACGGTGAAGATGCCGGGCATCGTACCGAAAATGTCCGAGACCCCCGGCGGCGTGAACTGGTCGGGACCGAGTCTGGGTCAGCACACCGACGGCATCCTCGCGGGACTGGGCCTGAATGACCAGGACATCGAACGGCTGAAAGCTGAAGGGGTGGTGCAATGATCACTGATTATTCCGAGACCTTGATTGTTCAGGAAGTCTCCCCTCGTGATGGCTTACAGATCGAGCCGACCTGGGTCGAAACCGTCGACAAGATTGCGCTGATCGATCAGTTGTCGCTGGCGGGGTTCAGCCGTATCGAAGCAGGCTCGTTCGTTTCGCCCAAGGCCATTCCAGCGCTGCGTGATGGCGAGCAAGTGTTCAAGGGCATCGCCCGACGGCCAGGCGTGATCTATGTCGCATTGATCCCCAACCTCAAAGGCGCACAACGAGCGCTGGACGCGGGGGCTGATGAGCTGAATCTGGTGATGTCCGCCAGCCAGACTCACAACCTGGCGAATATGCGGATGCGCTGCGAGGCGTCATTGGCGGCGTTTGGCGAGATCGTCGAATTCGTTCGCGGCACCCAGGTGCGGCTCAACGGCAGCATCGCCACGACCTTCGGCTGCCCGTTCGAGGGCAGGATCGATGAGGACCGAGTGCTGCAAATCGTCGACGCTTATCAGGAGCTCGGGATTCAGGGCATTACCTTGGCCGACACCACCGGCATGGCCAATCCGCGTCAGGTCGATCGGCTGGTGCGCAAAGTCTTGCAGCGGGTTTCGTCGGCAGATCTGACCCTGCATTTTCACAACACTCGCGGCCTCGGTTTGTGCAACGTCCTGGCCGCCTACGAGGCCGGTGCCCGTCGTTTCGATGCGGCCCTCGGCGGCCTTGGCGGTTGCCCGTTTGCGCCGGGTGCTTCGGGCAATATCTGCACTGAAGATCTGGTCAACCTGTGCGATGAAATCGGTATTCACACCGGCATCGATCTGCCGTTGGTGCTGAAGTTGTCCCGAGGGTTACCCGCATTGTTGGGCCACGAAGTGCCCGGGCAACTCGCCAAGGCCGGGCGCAATTGCGACCTGCACCCGACACCTACCTGAACCCACCGAACACCCTGTGGGAGCGGGCTTGCCCGCGATGACTGAGTCACATTCAACAGAGATGTCGACTGGTGCACCGCAATCGCGGGCAAGCCCGCTCCCACAGAAAAGCATCTACACAGATCACTTAAACCAGACAACAAAAACAATCGGGACTCCCTCGTGAAGTCCATCTGGAGAAACACTATGAGCCTCAATGTACTGGAGGCGGGCGCGAGCCCGTCCGTTAGCCACGACGCCGAAAAAGCCCTGGTCCGCAAAGTCGCCTGGCGACTGATGCCGCTGATCATGGTCTGCTACCTGTTCGCGTTTTTCGACCGCATCAACATCAGCTTCGCCAAGTTCCAGTTGCAGACCGACCTGAGCCTGAGCGACACCGCTTACGGCCTCGGCGCCGGGCTGTTTGTGGTCGGTTACGTGATCTTCGAAGTGCCGAGCAACATGATGCTCTACAAGGTCGGTGCGCGGCGCTGGATTGCCCGGATCATGATGTCCTGGGGTGTCGCCACGGCAGCTATGGTCTTCGTCAACAGCGAATGGCAGTTCTACGCTCTGCGCTTTGTGATCGGCGCGATGGAAGCGGGTTTCGCCCCCGGCGTGCTGTATTACCTGACACTGTGGTTCCCGCAACACTATCGCGGGCGCATCACCTCGATGCTGTTCCTCGCGTCGGCGTTTGCCGGGCTGGTTGGCGCACCGTTCTCCGGGCTGGTGCTGCAACACCTTGATGGCTTCCTTGATATGCGCGGCTGGCATTGGCTGTTTCTGCTCGGTGGCGTGCCTTGCATCGGCCTCGGTTTGTTGGTGCTGACCTTGCTCAAGGACCGCATCGAAGACGCCCATTGGCTGACGTCGTCGGAAAAGACACTGCTCGCCAGCCGTATCGCTCACCACGAACCCCACAAGAGCGGCGGTTCCTTGCTGGCAGCCTTGCGAATTCCAGGTTTCCTGATGCTGGGGCTGATTTACTTTCTGATTCAGGTGGCGTCCTACGGCTTGAATTTCTGGGCACCGCAACTGATCCGCAGTGCGGGCACCGAGAGCCCGGTGATGATCGGTTTGCTGACCGCCATTCCTTATGTCTGCGGCGCCATCAGCATGGTGGTGATCGGGCGGTTGTCCGATGCCACCGGCGAGCGGCGCAAGTTTGTCGCAGGTCTGGTGGCGGTGGGCGCGGTGGGGTTCTTCAGCGCAGGGATCTTCGCTAACCATACGACTTTCCTGATTGTCGCCCTGGGCTTGCTCGGTGCCGGGATCATCGCCTCCATCCCCAGCTTCTGGACCCTGCCGCCAAAACTGCTGGCTGGTGCCGGCGCAGGTGCCGCCGGCGGGATCGCGGTGATCAACACCCTTGGCCAGTTCGGTGGGATCGTCAGCCCGGTCATGGTCGGGCGGATCAAGGACCTGACCGGCAGTACTACCCCGGCCCTGTACGTTATCGGAGTTGCTGCGCTGATTGCTGCTGCGTTGTTGCTGTGGGGGTTGCCGCAGAAGTTGCGCACGCTTGATAAGTTCTGAAATTTACGGCGTCAGGAAAATCGCTTTCGCGAGCAAGCCCGCTCCCACACTTGACCGAATTCCAAAGTTGGACACGGTTAAATGTGGGAGCGGGCTTGCTCGCGAAGACTGACTCACAGCAACAAACCCCCGGCGGCTATACGCTCAAGGACATTTAAGTTGTACGCTCCGGTCGGACCCAGCCTCAAGGTTACTAAACCCATGCTAACCGGCCTCAACCACCTGACCCTCGCCGTCACCGACCTGAACCGCAGCGTGGCGTTCTATCGCGATCTGCTGCAACTTCAGCTTGAAGCCACGTGGGACACCGGTGCCTATCTCTCATTACCCGGTCTATGGCTGTGCCTTTCTCTCGATCCGCTGCGCAAGTCCGCGCCCGCCGCTGACTATACCCATTACGCCTTCAGTATCGGCGCTACGGACTTTCCGTTGTTCGTCGAACACCTGCGATCCGCCAAGGTGCCGGAATGGCGAGACAACCGCAGCGAAGGTGCGTCGTTCTATTTTCTCGACCCGGACGGGCACAAGCTTGAGGCGCATGTCGGGGATCTGGCGTCGCGGCTGGCGTCATGTCGGCAACGGCCGTATGCGGGGATGAAGTTCTTCGACGATCAGTGAGTCGATGCTCGGGGTCCTGAGATAGACTTGCGTCCATTCATCCGGCGTTTCAACAGGAATTCCCATGACTCCATCGCTGCTAATGGCCGTTCTCGCCTCGGGCTTCATTTATGGCATCACGCCGGGGCCGGGTGTGCTGGCGGTGTTTGGCATCGGCGCGGCGCGCGGGCGGCGGGCCGGAGCGGGGTTTCTGTGCGGGCATTTGCTGGGCGACGTGGTCTGGTGCAGCACCGCGCTGATCGCGATTGTCGGTGCGCGGGAAATCGGCAGCACCGCGTTCGATGTGCTGGGCGTATTCAGTGGGCTCTACTTGTTCTGGCTGGGGCTGCGCGCGGTTCGGGCTCGCCGTGGCAGTGCTGAAGCTCCTCAAGGCCCGGCGCGGCAGCCGTTCTGGCACGGCATCATGTTCGGTCTGACCAACCCCAAGGCATACCCGGTGGCGGTGGCGACCTTTACTGCGCTGCTGTCCAGCCGTGCAGAATTGCTGCATTGGTCGATGCTGCCGTGGTTGATCGTCCTCAGCTTCATTGGTGGCCTTATGGCCTACGCTATCCTCATAGGCATCGTCGGTGCGCGTCAGGTGCGCACGTTGTATCAGCGCCATGAACTGGCGATCACGCGGTTGTGCGGGGTAATGTTCATCGGTTTTGCCATTAATGCCCTGGTGCATGCACTGCCGGGGCTGGTGACGAACAAGGCTTGAGGCTGATCGCAAGGAAGCGTCAGCTGCACAGTCATCGCTCGGGCGTATGACCGGTCAGGGAGGGTTGTTCAATGTTGCATTGTCCGGACACGCTCTCGGCATCATGGAAACCAGAAATTCCGCACCACTGGCCAGCTACATTGACCTCTTGCTGGACGCCGTCTGTGCGGTGGACAAACAAGGCCGCTTCGTATTTGTCAGCGCGGCCTGCGAGCGCATTTTCGGTTACACCCCCGACGAGCTGATCGGCCAGCCGATGATCGACTTGGTGCATCCCGCCGACCGACAGCGCACCATCGACGCCGCACGGGAGATCATGGGGGGCGAGCCAAAGCTTAACTTTGAAAACCGTTACCTGCGCAAGGACGGCCGGGTGGTGCACATTCTCTGGTCGGCGCGCTGGTCGGAGGTCGATCAGCTGCGCATTGCCGTGGCGCGCGACATCACCGAGCGCAAACAGGCCGAGTCCCGGCAAGCGGCGCTGTACGCAATCTCCGAGGCGGCCCACGCGGCGGAAGATCTGCTGGCGCTGTTCAAACGCGTCCATTCGATCATCGGCGAATGGCTCCCGGCGTTGAATTTCTCCGTGGCGCTGTATGACGAACACTGCGCGCAGCTGAATTTTCCCTATCACGTCGACGACCGTGAACCGCAACCCGAGGAGCCCGGGACTGTGACCGGGCGTCTTTGCAGTGAAGTAATTCGCAGCGGCTTGCCGATTCTGTTGACCCCGGATCAGGACGATCCGCCGGCCGGTTTTGCGGCGCTGGTCGCGGGCCAGGATTCGCCCTGCTGGCTGGGCGTGCCATTGAGTTCGCAGAACAACGGCACCATTGGCGCCTTGATCGTTAAAAGCGTACCGGGCGGCGAGCGTTACACCGAGCAAGACAAGGAACTGCTGCAGTATGTTTGCGCTCAGGTCGCGACCGCTATCGAGCGCAAGCAATTGCATGCCCGGCTCCAGCGCATGGCCCAGTACGACCAACTGACTCAGTTACCCAATCGCGAGTTGCTGCGCGAACGCCTCAAGGCCTCACTGGCGCTGGCCCGGGAAGACTCCGGTCGAATGGCGTTGCTCTACGTCGATCTCGACCGCTTCAAGCAAGTCAACGACACCCTTGGTCATGCGGTCGGCGACATGCTGCTGCAAGCGGTCGCCAATCGGCTCAAGGGCTGCGTGCGCGAAACCGACACCGTAGCGCGTATCGGCGGTGATGAATTTGTCGTGTTGTTGCACAGCATCCACGCCGCGGAAGACGCCGAGAATGTGGCGGGAAAAATCCGCCAGGTACTGGTTCAGCCCCTGCGCCTGGACGGGCATAGCCTGAACATCCAGCCGAGTATCGGTGTCGCGCGATACCCCGAGCATGGCACTGAAGAGAACCAGCTTTTCAGGCATGCCGATGAGGCGATGTACAGCGCCAAGCGCCAGCATCATCTGCGTCTCGGGGCCTGAAAGCCCGTCACCGTTCGTCGCAGCGTTGCCAGTTTTTCTAAACCTTTTTGGCGATGGAAATTCTTATTCTATGCGGGCGGCTGCTCGCTGCTCTCATCATCAAGAGGATGAAAACCATGCCTACTTCAAAAAATCCGAGTCCGGGTAGTGCCCATGATCGAACGAAGGCGTCTGAAGCCGGTCGCAAAGGTGGGAAAACCACCACGACGACCGTTGATAAAGACTCCGCGAAAGGCGGCATGGGCCGCAAAGGTGGTCAGAAATCCCGGTAATAGTGAAGATGGTTTTATTAAAAGACGGGGGCGAAAGCCCCCGTTGGAATTTTCAAAGAAGGAGGGCGCGACCATGAGCCGGATGGCCACCCGTTTACGCAATGCCAGTTTTGTCACGTTACTGGGCCTGTTTGCCAACAGTGCCTTTGCCCAGTCAGCCGCTGAATTCATCAACGAAGCATCGGCCAAAGGCATGGCCGACATCGAAGCCAGTCGCCTGGCGCACCAGAAGACTGAGTCCAAAGAAGTCAAGGATTACACCATCGTGGTGATCAACGACCTCACCACCGCCAACCAGCATCTGGCGAAAATTGCCAAGCAACTCGATTTGCCGGTCGCACCACGCGAAGAGGTGATGGATAAGGCCAAAGCCTTGATTCCGGAGGTGAAGGACGATGCGGCGTATGCCGCCAGTCAGGTGAAAACCACCCAAGAGACCATCGAGCAGCTTCAACAACAAGCGCAGACCACGGACGTGCCGCAAATCAAGGCGTTCGCTGAAGAAACCCTGCCCAAACTGCAAAACCATCTGCAAATGGCCAGGGCCCTGCAAGCCAGTCGCTAGCACCAATGGCGCGGGTGACGTCGCCGGTCACCCGCGGGGCATGGATCAGCATTCATTCATCCTGTTTCTTTGTTTCCGGGACGACAGTGCCGTCCAGGGAAATCGTTTCGCCCTCGCCGAGGTGGCGATATTTCTTTCTCAATTCTTCCAACTGTTTGAGATCCAGCGATTCGAGCCCCAGCATCGCGTTCTGCGCATCTTTCGTTACTCGCAATAACTCATCGATCTTCAAGTGCAAAATGTCCGTGTCGCGGTTCTGGGTGTTCTGGATCAGGAACACCATCAGGAAGGTGATGATGGTGGTCGAGGTGTTGATGATCAGCTGCCAGGTATCGTTGAAATGGAAAATCGGCCCGCTCAAACCCCACAGGATAATCAGAACGATCGCCCCCAGAAATGTCCGGGGCAGGCCGGCCCACAGGGAAAGTTTCTGTGCAATTTTTGCGAATTTCATTGCCGTGTTCCTTATAGGGATACGCCTGATTTTCAGACAGCACGGGCATAACGAAAATTCTGCTGAATATTGCCTGCGGGATGAAAAGCCGGTGCGCTGACCCCCTCTGTCAGTGCTCATCGTTCGGGGCCGAGAAAGTCGCAACCATTTCCACCGACATGGGGTCACTACTTCAAGCCCCTGAAACTGGAGAACAACATGAACCTCGCCCGCACGTTTTACCTTTGTTGCTGCCTGCTTGCGTTGCAGGGTTGCTTCGATAACTCGGATAACGAGACCAAAGACAATACTGATGGCACCAAGTCTTCGGTGCAGATGCAGGAGAAGGGGGCTGACAGTAAATAGCGGTGAGTCGCTGTTACCGTTGCACCCTAAGAAAAGTGCGAATCCATGTGGGAGCGGGCTTGCTCGCGAAGACGTCGGCATAGTCAATATTGATGTCGCCTGACACACCGCATTCGCGAGCAAGCCCGCTCCCACAGGTTCCGCGCCTGAACGGGCATTGGTTTTTTTGTATCTATCTATTCACGCCGACAGCGTCACCTCAGCCTTCCAGCTGAAGTACCCCAACACTTCACAGCGCTGGTTGATCAGCATGAAGTTCAGTTCGCAGGCTGTCACGCCCGTGCTCAGTTGCGAACACTCCCAATAATGATCATCGGCGCTGTGGCTGCCAGGCTGGGTCGGGTTGGCGGGGTCGGGGGCGGGGACTGTCTGGTCGCTATGAACGATCAGTTTGGGCGGGGAAAGGACCCCGGCATCGTCCACCGTCAGGTCGTGAAATACCACCGTATGTTCGGCCAGCAGGCTGACGGTCCTGCCGCGAATATGGAAGATCTTTCCGTTGCTGGCTGTCAGTGTTATTTTGCTGTCATTTTCAGCACTTTGTGTCGTCGTGCTACTACTCACGGGGAAGATGAAACCATCTTCAATCACAGTCGGGTTCTGCGATTCAAGACTGGGTTGCGGATAGCGTGAAAGCAACGATTCGGCATCGACAATCAGAAGCACGCTACTGGCTATCACGGCGCCCGCCGAAGGGGAGGTAATCGGTTCGGAAGTCATCATGGATCCTTTCATGATGTTGACGCAAAACGGTAACCGCTTCGGTTCAAGCGAGACATCCTGTTCCAGCCGAGGCGGCAACGAGCCCGGTAGGCCCCTCGTTGCCAAGGGGCCCGGCCCAGCATCAGTTACGGATGGTAATGAACGGATCCCATGTGCAGCAGCCGATGATCTGGCAGTCGCGATTCACGATCAGAAACTGGAAGTGATAGGTCACGCTGCCGCAGGCAAGGGTTTCCGAAGACCAGTAATGGTTATCGACCTTCTGGCAGCTGGGCACCGACGGATTGCTGGTGTTAGGGACTGCAAAGGAGGCGGTAGCCTTGCGTGGCGTGGGCGTAGAGATCAACTCGTTGCCTGCGTTACCGACGAACTTGTAGAAAATCACTGCTTGCTCGAAGCCCAGCGACAGGCTGGCTTCACGCCAGCGAATCAGATCGCCTACCTGGGCTTTCAGATTGAGCTCGCCACCGGCCTGGCCACTTACCACGTTGTTCTGATTGGTCACCATGTACACATGATTGACGTCGATCATCGTCGGCGCAGCAGGATTTTTGCTGATGTTCGGGTAGTTTTTCAGAATGGTTTCAGTGTCGATGGAAACAAGTACATCCGTGACTCGAGACATAGTAAAGCTCCTTTGAACATAGTGATTACCTGGCTACCTACCAGGTACGACAACGTTTGTTTGCCTTGCGGCCGTTGCGAACACACTACTGGGGAACCCACTCGATCACGGGGTACGAGCTGGCCTTGCTCCTTGCCTTGAAATGACGGGTTGGGTTCCTTCCAACAGGCCGCGTAAGGACTATAGATGCCATTTTTATACTGTCAAAATCGCTTTGCCTTTCGGTCGACGAACGGTTCTTTTGGTTATGACTTTCAATGATTTTGCGATAAGAAAAGGCTCATTCAGATCCCCTGTGTTTTTCAATCGTCAAGTGATCCGGGTTCAGGCAATAGACAGACAAGGCCTGTTAAAAGAGTAATGAACCAGGCAGGAGCATGGTTGGAAAAGGGGGCTGTTTTTTTGCTGGTTCACTCGATTTGGCTTTCAAGCCTGAGGAGGCGGCATGTTGTTACGTTACATGGTGTTGCTGGCGGTGGTGGTTACCGCTGCGGGTTGTGTGCAGGAACGGGTTGTTCATGACCGGCGTCCGGTGCAGCGTGAATATGTTGAAATCATCGCACCGCAGCCGCCACCGGAACGCGTTGTTGAGGTAGAGCCTGCGGGGCGACCGGGTTATCTCTGGTCCAGAGGGTACTGGCGTTGGGAAGGTGGGCGTTATGTCGCGGTTCATGGCCATTGGGTCCCGGAACGGCCGGGGTATCGTTATGTGCATCCGCACTGGGAGCAACGTAACGATGGCTGGCATTGGCGGGTGGGGGCGTGGGTTAACTGACGAAGTCAATGTATCGTAGCGAACCGGTTGTCTGCCTCTGGCTACAACCACCGACAGGAGAGCGATATGAGCTGGTCCGCCAAACAATATGTAGCTTTTGAAGATGAGCGAACGCGCCCGGCGCGTGACTTGCTGGCCGCCATCCCCACAATGGACGTTCAATCGGCAATCGACATCGGTTGCGGCCCGGGAAATTCCACCGAGTTGCTGGTGCAGCGCTTTCCCAATGCCGCGGTGCGAGGAGTGGACAGTTCACCCGATATGATCGAGGCCGCTCGCAAGCGCTTGCCTCACCTGCGTTTCGACACTGCTGACATTGATACCTGGAACGAGAGCGGCCCGTTCGACGTGATTTTCGCCAACGCGGTGTTGCAGTGGTTGCCCGATCACGCCCGGTTGTTGCCGTCATTGGTGGCCAGGCTTGTGCCCGGCGGTAGCCTGGCGATTCAGATGCCCGACAACCTCAACGAACCGTCGCACAGGTTGATGCGCGAGGTCGCAGCGAACGGCCCTTGGGCTGACAAACTGGCAAGAGCCGCTGGCCTGCGAACGGAAATGGGGGATGCGGGTGGTTACTACTCGATGCTGCGTGCCCATTGCACCCGCGTCGATGTATGGCGCACCACTTACTACCATCCACTCGCGGACGGCGCATCGGGCGTGGTCGAGTGGTTCAAGGGCAGCGGTTTACGGCCTTTCCTTGAGCCGCTGAATGAAGCGGAGCGGGTGCAGTATCTCAAGCAGTATCTGACGGCGATCGAGCAGGCCTATCCGGCTCTGAGCGATGGTTCAGTGCTGTTGCCGTTTCCGCGGTTGTTCATGGTGGCGACGCGCTGACGTACTGAGGGACATACAAGGTTGTTTGTCCCTTTGGTTTACCAATCTTCGAACCATTAGCCTTGCTGCAAAACCTTGAGTGCCGCCGAGGCCAGAAACCCGGAGCGACTCTTCTCTTCCGGATGATGCAGTACGTACTCATCGATGCGGTTGAGCAGGTAGCCGGGCAGGGTGATGTTGAGTTTCTGGGCCTTGCCCAGGTACTTGGTGACATCGATGTCCACCACGGCCCACGTACACCCTGCGTACTGTGGATTGGCCGCATGCAGGGTCACTTTGTTGGCGGGCGGAATCGGTGATCCGTATTCGGCCAATATTTCGAAATGGCCTTCGATGGCTTCGCGCGCCATGGCCATGGCGTCATCCAGATCCTCCCCGGCGGAGAAACAACCCGGAATATCCGGTACTTCAACACCCCAGGCGTGTTCGTCGTCGCCCATTGAAATCGCAATCGGGTAAAGCATGTTCGTCATCCTCCGAAGGTGCTGCTTGTGGTTACTATACCTACTGAAATTCACTAATCAACACTATAACCACCAATGCATCCTGAGCACCGATGTGTTAGCGACATGAAATGAATCTAGGAGGGTATTTGGCGATGACTTGGGCAAGGCCGGCTTTCTGTATTGCAGGGTTTTGCCGAGGCGCTGGAGAGCGAGGGAGATCAAATTTCATGCATAAAAAACCGGCCACTTCGGATCAATGTCAGTGAGTTGGGCGAATCGGACATGTAGGAGCCAGGCTTGCCGGCGAAGGCGTCCTTAAGAGCGCTTTCGCCGGCAAGCCTGGCTCCTACGAAAAGGGGTTGCTCGCTTAACTGACTGAGATTGAGTAGTAGCTTCTAAATCAGCTGATCAATCAAAACCGCATTGGTATAGATCAAGCTTCCATCGCTCGCTCGATGCCCGACCAAATGGAACTGACCTCGCGTGTGCTGCAAGTAGACGCGCATTTGGCAGTCGGACAAGGGGCCGTATCCCTCTGGCAGGATCAAATCCATTGAGCTCATGTCGACATCAACCATGGCTTCAGGCTCATGGGTCTTCTGTAGGCGTTCTTCAGCTTGCTCCAGACGCAGATGGAGGGGGCCATCGACATCAAAGCTGATCTCACCCACCGGGGTGGACTTTTGGGCGCCGCTGGGTTTGCACCAGCCTTCGATCGTCAGGTTACTCATGACGAAGCCTCCGTCGTGGACTGCTGGACTCTGTAGCTCTTGTCTCTTCTCATCAGGATTGAGTATAGCTGGCAACCCGGTCTTGCTTGCCCATTTAGTCCCGAGAGACGTAATGCTGATATCCATAGTTATATGTAGCGAATAGCTTTAAACGATTAACTTAATGTTCGAATTGGAATATCTGGCCAGCAGATTTTTCAGAAAAAGCGCTTGTTCCGTCCCTGCACTATACTTTGTGCTGACTTTACCGTCGGAATGGATGGTACTTGTCTGCCCTGCTTGGACGTCAGTGGCGATGCTGTTGCATAACCAGTGAACAACAGGAATAGGATGAACAGAAAATGGCAATAGCAATTATCTTGATACTAATCGTTATTGCATCAGTGTTGTTCCACATACTAGCGCCTTGGCATGCGACACCGGCAGCTTCCAATTGGGGGTCCATAGACACCACCCTGTTCATCACCCTGATCATTAGCGGAATATTTTTCATCGCCATCACGGTATTTATGGCGGGAGCCGTCATGCGTTATCGTCACAAGGAGGGTGCCAGGGCGCACTATCAGCCAGAAAGTAAAAAACTGGAAACATGGTTGATTATCGTGACCTCGGTAGGTATTGCCGCGATGTTGGCGCCAGGCCTGGTGGTTTACAGTGACTTCATCCGGGTGCCGAAAAATGCTTATGAACTTGAAGTGGTCGCCCAGCAGTGGCAGTGGGCCTTTCGTTTTGCCGGCCAGGACGGGAAGCTGGGCAAGTCGGATATTAAGTTTGTTGATTTCACCAATCCCCTCGGCCTTGATCCCAAAGATCCTGTTGGGCAGGACGATGTGCTTATAAAAAACAATGAAGTTCGCCTTCCGCTCGATCAGCCAGTGAAAGTTTTACTGCGTTCTAAAGATGTACTGCACAATTTCTATATCCCGCAAATTCGCAGCAAGATGGACATGGTGCCGGGGATGGTGTCGTACTTTTGGTTTACGCCGACTAAAACCGGGAAATATGAAATCCTTTGTGCTGAATATTGTGGTGTAGGTCATTACAACATGCGCGGCCATATGATCGTGGAAGAGCAGGGCGCCTTCGATCAATGGCTGAGCAGCCAACCGACTTTTGCGCAGACGTTAGCGACAGCTGCCAAACCCAGTCAGGACAGCGTGCTGGAAAAAGGTCGCTTGTTGGTCGAAAAATACGGCTGCGGTGCCTGCCATAGCCAGGATGGCAGTACCAGTCTCGGCCCGGGATGGAAGGGGCTGTACGGCCGCACTGAACAGTTTGCCGATGGCACCAGTGCGCTGGTCGATGAGGCCTACCTGAAAGAGTCGATCCTCGATCCGAAGGCCCGACTGGTACAGGGCTACCCGCCAGTCATGGTGGCCTATACTCTCACTGAAGATGAACTGGGTGCTGTCGTCGCCCTTATCAAATCACTGGGTGCCGCGGAGCAAGAACCTTCTGCCAGCGAAAAGTTGGACAGAGGTGACGACTTGGCGACGCAGGGGCAGCGGGTGGCCGAGTCGCTCGGTTGTCTGGCCTGCCACAGTGTCGATGGCAGCAAGGGTGTCGGCCCCAGCTGGCAGGGCCTCTATGGCGAGACCGTAACCCTTGCCGACGGTACGAGTATCAAGGCCGACGAGGGCTATATAAAGGATTCGATTCTTAATCCCGGCGCCAAAATCGTCAAAGGCTACGCAGCCGTCATGCCGGCCTTTGCTCCGAGTGATCAGGAGTTGAACGCACTGATCGCTTTTATCAAATCCAAAGCGAAAGCCGACGCTGATGCGAGCAAGGCGGAGCCAGGGAAGTAGCCGTAAAGCAGCCAGGAATGCACCGAAACTTCGAACAGGAGGATGACGTGATGGCCTATGCGGAGCAAGCCGAAACAGAAGCACTACACGAACCCAAAAGTTTCCTGACCAAATATATCTGGAGTCAGGACCACAAGGTCATAGCCATTCAATATTCCTTGACGGCTATATTCGTGGGCGTTATCGCCGTGGTGTTGTCCGGCTTGATGCGCATACAGCTTGGCTTCCCCGGCGCTTTGGAGTTCATGGACGCAAGTGCTTACTATCAGGCGATGACCATGCACGGCATGATCATGGTCATTTACTTGCTGACGGCCTTGTTTCTGGGTGGCTTCGGTAACTATCTGATCCCGCTGATGGTGGGCGCCCGCGACATGGTCTTCCCCTATGTCAACATGCTGAGTTACTGGTTCTACCTGCTAGCGGTAGTGGTGTTGCTCTCCAGTTTCTTTGTCCCCGGCGGCCCCACAGGTTCGGGCTGGACGCTCTATCCGCCACAGTCCATTTCTCAGGGAACACCGGGGGTTGAGTGGGGCATCGTCCTGATGCTCGTCTCACTGGCGATTTTTATTGTCGCAGCCACAATGGGCGGGTTGAACTACGTCACCACGGTGTTGCAGGCGCGCACGCACGGCATGACATTGTTTCGCATGCCGCTCTCCGTATGGGGAATCTTCATGGCCTCGATTATGGCCTTGCTGGCTTTCCCTGCGTTGTTCGTCAGTGCGGTCATGATGCTGTTTGACAAGCTGTTGGGCACCAGCTTCTTTATGCCGGCGATGATCTCGCTAGGGCAGCAGATCGATCACCAGGGTGGCAGCCCAATATTATTCCAGCACCTGTTCTGGTTCTTCGGCCACCCGGAGGTCTACATCGTTGCTCTCCCTGCGTTTGGCCTGGTCTCCGACTTGATCAGCACGCATGCGCGTAAAAATATCTTCGGCTACCGAATGATGGTGTGGGCCATTATTGCGATTGGCGTACTCAGCTTTGTGGTCTGGGCGCACCATATGTATGTCAGCGGAATGAACCCGTACTTTGGCTTTTTCTTCGCCGTCACCACCTTGATCATCGCAGTGCCGACCGCACTGAAAGTCTACAACTGGGTGCTGACCCTGTGGCAGGGCGATATCCATCTGACCGTGCCGATGCTGTTTGCCCTGGCCTTTATCGTCACCTTCCTGGTCGGCGGTCTGACCGGGTTGTTTCTCGGCAATGTGATCGTGGATATTCCGCTCTCGGACACCTATTTCGTCGTCGCCCATTTTCATATGGTCATGGGGGTCGCACCGGTTTTGGTGGTGTTCGGCGGCATTTATCATTGGTTCCCGAAAGTAACCGGGCGCATGTTGAACGACACCCTGGGCAAGCTGCACTTCTGGATTACCTTTCTGGGCACCTACGCCATCTTCTTCCCCATGCACTACCTGGGTTTCCAGGGCATGCCTCGCCGCTACTACGCCTATGAAAACTACGCGTTCATCCCGCAGTCGGCGCAAGAGTTGAATGCCTTCATTACGGTGATCGCATTGACCGTCGGCGTTTCGCAACTGCTGTTCCTGTTCAACCTGGCCTGGAGTGCATTCAAGGGCAAGCCCGCAGGTAGTAATCCCTGGGGCGCGGCCAGTCTGGAATGGCAAACGCCGAACACCCCGCCGATACACGGTAACTGGGGAGCGAAGCTGCCGGTCGTGCATCGCTGGGCCTATGACTACAGTGTGCCGGGGATAGAGCAGGATTTCGTTCCGCAAACGGTCTCCGCCGAGGAGTTGGAGCAAATGCGGCAACTGAGTGCCGGAACCAAGATAGCGGACGTTAAAACATGAAAAGGCTGCTATTGAGAAACGCCGACGGTGCTGACCCCGGCGGCAGTTGGAGTCGCGACCCTGGGGGTATTCACACCACCGAGGGTGCCGATAGAAGCCAAATCGCAAAAACGGGCCTGCGCTTGTTTCTGGTCGTGGTGAGTTCGTTATTCTTTCTCTTCCTGTTCGCCTTTATTGCCCGTTCACAAATGGCCGACTGGCTCCCCCTGACAGACCCCTTGGCGCCGTTAGCCAATCTCTGGCAGCTATGGCTGAATTCGGCTTTTCTGGTATTGAGTTGCATAGCACTGCAGTGGTCGCGTATGGCCGCCCGACAGGCTCGACTGGGCGCAACGGTCATTGGTTTTGCATTGGGGGGCGTATTTGCCATTGCCTTTCTGGTGGGGCAATTCTGGGTCTGGCAGCAGTTTGTCGCGTGGGGCTACTTTGTCGCCAGCAATCCGGCCAACAGCTTCTTCTACCTGTTGACCGGCCTGCATGGGCTCCACCTGCTGGGCGGGCTGATAGCCTGGGGAATAATCGTCGCTAAATTCCTGCGTCGCGTGCCGTTGCCGCAACTCAGCGTCAGCGTAGAGCTCTGTACCACCTATTGGCACTACTTACTGGGTCTTTGGTTCGTGCTATTCGCTTTGCTGGCCAGCACGCCGCAAACCTATGAAGCCATCGCCAGATTCTGCGGCCTGAGGTGAAAAGCCATGGCATCGCATCCACTTGCCCCAGGCGAATCCAGTTCATCCAATCCACCAGACTCACCGCCTGCACCGGGATGGCAGGGCATCGCCAGCGACTGGGCCTCGGATAAAGAGGTCTTCAAGCAGGTCCCTTGGGGCAAGGCGATGATGTGGATATTCCTGCTCAGCGATACTTTTATATTCACCTGTTTTTTAACCGGCTACATGTCGGTACGCATGACCATCACCACCGCCTGGCCGAACCCCAGTGAAGTGTTCGCATTGACGATTGCCGGTCAAAAAATCCCGCTTATTTTGATCGCCATCATGACTTTTGTGCTGATCAGCAGCAGCGGTACCATGGCCATGGCCGTTAATTTCGCCTATCGCCGTGATCGTGCGAAAACCGCTGCCCTGATGCTGGCGACCGCTGCCTTGGGGGTGACCTTCGTCGGCATGCAGGCATTTGAATGGACCAAGCTCATCGCGGAAGGAGTGCGTCCCTGGGGGAACCCCATGGGGGCGGCGCAATTTGGTGCGAGCTTTTTCATGATCACCGGTTTCCACGGACTGCATGTGTCAATCGGCGCCCTCTACCTCGGTATTGTGGCGCTGAAAGTAATGCGGGGAGATTATGAGCGCTCCGGAAACTATCAGAACGTCGAGATAGCCGGGCTCTACTGGCACTTCGTGGATTTGGTGTGGGTGTTTATTTTTGCTTTCTTCTATTTATGGTAGAGGAGCACGGGTGATGGCACATGCTCAGGGTCAGCAACATCCAATCAGTTTGTACCTTAAAATCTGGGGGCTGTTATTCGTCCTCAGCACGCTGTCGTACCTTGTCGACTATTTCCACTTCCATGGCTACCTTCGGTGGTCCCTGATTATCACTTTCATGTTGTTGAAGGCAGGTTTAATTGTCTCCATCTTCATGCACATGGCCTGGGAACGGTTGACCATGGTCTACGCCATATTGTTGCCACCTTTATGTTTACTGGTGCTCGTCGGACTGATGGCCACCGAGGCAGACTATGTTTTCCTCAGTCGCGTCATTTCCTTCGGCCAATAAGCGGCTTCCGGTGGCCTTGAGTCTCCAGGGCTAACCCGATATCACTCGCTTGAACTGATGCCATTTGTGCTGCCAGGCCACTGTCCAGTGGGGGGCTGCCGTTCCCGTGCCGGCAATCGTCAGCGTTGGATGATGTTCGATTACCCGGTCCAATACCGATTCCTGATTCGGTTCAACATCCACGAAGAAGACATGTTTTCCCTCTTCTACCATCTGTTTAAAATTACGGAAGTGAGCGTTCGGCACCTGGATGCCAAAAAAACCGCCTTCCCAGATGCAGAAGCCAAATATAACGATGGCCAGGAAGATAAAAGGCATCCAGCCTGCGGCGGATTCGGTCCAGCCCAGCCAATAGGCGCCGCCAAGAACCAGCGCCGCGAGTGGCACACCGACCAACGCACCAATCTCGCCAGAGTGAACAACATCCTGTTTCATCAACGAGTTAACCTCGTGGAGGTGATGTTCTTCAACATCAGCCACTTGTTCACTGAGCACATGAATTTGTTCGGTGTTGATGCCATTGGCTTCCAGTTCATTTTCAACGGCTTCGAGATCGTCGAGATTGTCACTGATGTAATAGTGCCGATTCATGCCACACCTCCCATCTCGTGTTGGCTGTAGACCCCCTCTGTCCTGCAGCCGCTAACTGAGATTTGCAGTCGGTATCTGTACCCGTGGGGAACGTTGCACACTTGATGCAATTCGTAGGAAGTATAGCATTCGCTAGCATGCGGGGTGGGCAACGTCAAGATCTGAAAGGTAGTAGCAGGGCCTGGCGTAGCCCGACGAATTCTGTGTCGAAGTGCTATGAGTAAATTCGCTCAACGAGGGCGGAAGCAGGGGGCGGATATTCAAAGCAGTCGCTGCAAGCCCTAAACCCCCAGACACAAAAAAACCGGCATCAAACCTTTTTTTCTAATCCACCCCAGCGCCTTATCCAGATTCGCCGAAAGATCCTTCTTCGCCTGCACCCATCTCTCGATCCTCAAACGCAGAACGCACGGCCTCCACGACGCGTCCCGCCATGCGCTCATCTTCAAGCTGCGGGTACCCTTTCTTTAGCTTACCGGACACCACCCAGCTGTTCTCCTTGATGGAACGGATGATGCGGTTCGCATCCAGGTCTGGCATTTCCAGTACCTCTTTCAGCTGCTCCTGAGCTCGCTGAAAGATCACCAGTACTCTGGCTTCATCCGCCATTTCCTTTCGAATCGTGTGTTCGACGACGCGTGCGGTGTATAGGACGTGTTCGGTCAGATCGGGATACCTCCAGGCAAAGCGTGCGTCCTCGTATTCATCGAAGATGAAGTTGCTGCGAGTCCCGTCCTCGTAGGTCACGAGTTCGCCGAACCGATAGGCCGCTGCGTAACGTCGGATGAACGGTCGCGAGAACACTTCTAGCGTACGGTCGTAGCCGGCCCTGAAGTCGATCGAACTCGTGATTGTGGCTGACACCGGCAGTATTACGCCGTCGGGCACTGCCTTATCCCGAATCAGGGTGTCGTTAATAAGGAAGCGATGAATCCGGCCGTTGCCATCGCGCATGGGATGGATGAACACGAAGCCAAATGCCAACACAGCGGCACGTGCCACTGACTCCGCACCCCGCGTTGCGACCTCAAACTCGTTGAGTCCTGCCAATAGCTGCGCAAGATCCGCGAAATGGGGGGCAATGTAATGCACGATGTCCTCGCGCATCGTGGCCTGCCCCACAAACACAGGGGAGCGCCGCAAGCCCAGTCCAATGGCGTCACGCCCCAGAATGCCGGCTTGCAGGGAGTGCAGGCTGTCGTTGCTCAACGGGTCTTCGATATGTCCGCAGTACTGGGCGATGACATGGGCAAACCGCTGGATGCGATCAGCCTGGTCGGCTTCCTTTTCGATGAGAAAGCTCGCGCGCGATTCCTTGAACGTCAGCCAACTGGCGGTACGCATCAGGATGTCGGGGCCAAAGGCCTGATCCAATTCATCCAGTGCCTCACGCAGATCGAATTGCAGAGCGTCCTGCACTGGCGCCGTACGACGAACCAAGGGGCAGAACTCAGCCGTCCCCGGCAGATTGTTATTGATTCGCCAGCGCCGCGTTCGCAGTGCTTCGCGACGAGTCAGGTAATCTTGTGGCGAAAGTACATCAACATAGCCGCCATTGGTCACGTCTGGCACATCCAGACGTTCCCCTGTCAGCCATTCGTAGAGGAACCCCGTGCGACGGGCGTACTGGCCGAATGGCTCCCGTCGGCACCAGTCTTCGACAGGCTGCGGACCAATGGCCGCAAACAGGCGGGCGAAGAACTCGAGATGGATCTCTTCGTACTTGAGGCCGAATTCGAAGTGTCCTGCGAAATCGTCTGCGGGCCGATAGCTTGCCGGATACCGGTTCTCCACATTTCCGGCACTTTCGCGACTGACACGTACAGTGCCGATCATCGAGTCGACTCGTAGAGGCTGTGCCAGCGCGATGTCGTAACGGTTCGCGAGGGTCTTGAAACCGACTTGCATTGACGAAATCCTTTACTGGGGCAAGAAAAACGCTAACAGAAGATCGATCATATGCGAAAACGCTAATTTCAGTAGATGTGAAAACATTAACGTTTGATGAAATTTGATAATAAATCCGTGCTTTTCGAAAAAAACGCTAACAGACTTCAGGGTAGTCGCTAACGCCCCGAGAGCACTTACTCATCGATCAGCGGATAATGGACGAAAATTGGGGGATGTCTCAGAGCCCGTTTCCACCAAACCCCAGACACAAAAAAACCGGCCATCAAGGCCGGTTTTTTCTGTTCCTGCATCTCCCGTCAAAAAACGACGTAAGACTGAAATCTGATTGGAGCGGGTGAAGGGAATCGAACCCTCGTTATCAGCTTGGGAAGCTGGAGTAATGCCATTATACGACACCCGCTCAGAGCGGCTGACTTTGTACCAGATGTGGGCGTGAAAATGAAGTTTTTCTTTGCGCGCGATGGCTTTAGCACGGGTGAAACGAAAGCATCGACCGCGTAGCGGTCATTCGCGGGCAAGCCTCGCTCCTACAGGAATGCGTTTAACGCTGCAGGGCTGAGCTTGCTCGCGATGACTCTGTTTCAGATTGCCAATGCATGGTGGTCCTGGACGTAGTGGTAACGCGGCCGGCTTTCGTGTTGCGCCGGTTTCAGGAAGCCCAGCAGTGCGTTGCGGCTGTCTCGGCAGGCAGCTTTGTGCTCCATGTCGAGAAAGTGGCCGGTGGCCTGAAGGGTGCTGAAGGTGCTGTGCTGCACGTGGCCGGCGAATAGCTTGGCATCGGCGGCGGCGGTGTACTCGTCCCATTCGCCGTTCATGAACAGCACTGGCACGTTGATTTTCTTCGCCGCGTTCAGGTAGCACTGGCGGTCGCTGTTGAGCACGTCGCTGATGTGAAAATGCATCTGCCCGTATTCATGTTCGGCCAACGAACTGACGTGACGGTAGTTGAAGCGCTTGAACAGCGAGGGCAGGTGTTTGCCGATGGTGCTGTTCACCAAGTCACCGACCCGGTTCCCGTCACGGCTGCCGAGATAATCGACACCGCGCTCAAGGTAGTCAAGCATGTGCTCGTTGACCACTGGCGAGAACGAGCTGATCACGGCCTTTTCGATGCGCCGTGGCCGTTGGGCGAGGGCGACCAGAGTGGCTGCGCCACCAAAGGAAAACGACAGCACGTGTTCGGCGGCGAAGTGTTCGATCAACTCAAGGAGGATCTGCCCTTCGATTTCCTTGGTGAGCATTTTCTCATGCAGGTTGTGGGCTTTTGACTTGCCCGCGTAGGGCTGGTCGTAGCACACCACATTGAACTGCGGATAAAGGTTTTTCACGGTTTGGGCAAACGACGCAGTCGTGGACATCGAGCCGTTGACCAGAATGATGGTCTTTTCTGCGGCGTCTGCGCGATAGAACTCCGTGTAAACCCGATACTGCCCTTGTATATCCAGCACAGCGATTTCTGGCCTCATGTCATAAGACTCCTGGCAAGCGGGTATGCGCGCAAATCAGATTGCACGAGCTTTGTGACAGGTAGGCATACGCCTGGAATTTTGGAGGCCCATGTCGATCCATTGAAAGCCGGTCGACGGGTATTGTTATAAGCGGGCAGTTTGCCGGGGGAAGGCGGAACCTGAGGGTTCTCTGCCGGCAAAAAGTTTCTTAGAGTAGTTTTGGTGACTCGCCGGTCACATTTCGCGCCGACGTCCTGATTCAAGCAGGGGTCACGTCATCGCGCAAGTATCTTTCGTAAAATTTTCAGCGGCTTCTGCTGAGCGGTCGCCTGCTTAGATCATTCGGATCTCATCGCTGCTCAACGACCGGTATTCGCCGGGCTTCAACATGTCGTCGAGCACCAGCGGACCCATGCATTCGCGGTGCAGGCGCAACACCTTGTTGTCGAAGTGGCCGAACATCCGTTTGACCTGATGATAGCGGCCCTCGACGATGCTCAAGCGCGCAGATTTTGGCCCGAGTACGACCAGTTCGGCCGGTTGTGTGGTGAGGTCTTCGAAGGCGAAATACAGCCCTTTGGCGAAGGTGATCGCGTATTCGGCAGTGATGTCCTGCTCCGTCTCGACGTAGTAGACCTTTGGCAGTTTGGTCTGCGGTTGGGTCAGGCGTCGCGACCAGCTGCCATCGTTGGTGATCAGCATCAGGCCGGTGGTGTTGAAGTCCAGGCGACCGGCGATGTGCAGGTCCTCCTTGTCCGGTTCATCGATCAGGTCGAGTACGGTCGGGTGTTGCGGGTCGCGAGTGGCACTGACGCAGCCGGGTGGTTTGTGCAGCATGAAGTAGCGGGCCGGCTTGCCAACTTGCAGCACCTCGTCGTCGACTTCCACGCGGCTGAACTCGAGTACCTCGGCGTGAGGGTCGCTGACGACTTCTCCGTCGACCCTGACGCGCTTTTCCACCAGCAACAGGCGTACCTGCTTACGGTTGAAGCGGGGCAGGTTGCTGAGGAAGCGGTCAACGCGCATGGCTAGGGTTCGGTGGGAGGATTCGGTGGGAGAGCACCGCGCATCTTACGTGATCGGCCAAGCGACTGCTTGCAACTGCATCTCGACCTGGGCGCAGGCCGGGCACAGGCAGGACTTGTCGCGCAGCTCGGCGGGCAATGCCTGGAGCACCGCCGGATCGATGCTGACGCCGTAGCACCAGCAGGCACGATCGACGGTTCGCGGGTCAGCCAGGCTGCAGTCGTTGGAGGCGCCGCAAGCCGGGCAGAGGTCAGGTTTATTCATGAGGAGCATTCGATTACGGCCGGTTTGTCTGGCCCAAGACCGCGCATGATCGGCCGGCAAGCACTCCTGCGCAAGCCGGTGACCCTGGAAATCAACGCCGATCTTGCAGATACGCCCGCCACCCGCCCAAATGACTGATGTCCACCGCCCCCTCCAGCCCATAGGGCTCACAGATAAACCCGCTCTCCCAACGCCCATCCGCCAGTTGTACCTTGCCCAACCCCAGCGGTGCCGGAATAGCGGTCAGGAACGAACCCAACTCACTGCTTGGCAACTCCCATACTTCCACCGCAATCGCGGCGCCACCTTCGTTCACTCGGACCATGCCAGGGCGATAGGGTGGGCCACCGGCCAGGGCATACAGCCGATAGTCGGGGGAACTGTGAGTGGCTTCGAGCAAACGGGCTCCACGCTGCTTGAGTTGCCAGTTCAGCGCCAGCCCATCCAGGTGCGCACCGCAGACCACCAGCCGTGCGCGATCATTGCGCGCACTATTCGTCGGCGCAGACGCGGCCAACCCTTGCTGACGTTGTAAGGCATCCGCCACGCTCAGCAGATACTGATCGGTAAACGCCCGGCCGAACAACGTCACGCCCCATGGCAAACCATTGCCCATGAATCCGCTGGGCACGGCGACGGCGGCGTAATCGAGCAGGTTCATGAAGTTGGTGTAGTAGCCCAGTTCCGAGTTGCGCAGCACCGGTTCGGCCGCAAGCTCCGCGAGTGTCACCGGGCGGCCGATGGTTGGCGTGACCACGCAATCAAGGCCTTCCAGGGCTTTGTCGCACAGCGCTTTCAAAGCCTGCAGACGGTATTGGGCGCGGAAGGTTTGCACGCCGGTCACCGCTGGAGCCTTGGCCAATACGGCGCGAATCACCGGCAGCACGGCTTGAGGATGTTGCTCCATCAACTCGCCGGCCACGCTGTAACGCTCCGCCACCCACGGCCCTTCGTAGAGCAACCGCGCTGCTTCGAGAAACGGCGACAAATCCAGTTCGACCGCTTCGCCGCCCATGGCTTTGAGCTGGTCGATGGCGTCGCCGAACAGCAACGGGCCTTCAGGACAGCCGAAGAACGCCAGATCCTGCGCACGGGGTACGCCGAAACGGAATGGACGTGGTGTGCCGAAGGCCGAACCGTCATTCCACAGCGGATTACTGCGGCTGTATTCGTCCTGTGGATCGAGATGAGCGGTGAGCGCGAGCAACTGACTGGCTTCCCGGGCCGTGGCCGTGAAGGTCGTGACGCAATCGAGCGTTCGACAGGCCGGAACCACACCCGCAGTGGAGATCAGCCCTTTGCTGGCTTTCAAACCGACCAGATTATTCAATGCCGCCGGCACGCGACCGGAGCCTGCCGTGTCCGTGCCCAGGGAAAAGCTCGCCACGCCGAGCGCCACCGCCAGTGATGACCCGGCGCTGGAACCGCCCGACGGATATTCCGGCAACACGCTGTTCGGGCAAGCGCCATACGGCGAGCGGCTGCCATTGAGGCCAGTGGCGAACTGGTCGAGATTGGTCTTGCCCAACGGAATCGCACCCAGCGCCAGCAGTTGCTCGACGATGGTTGCCGAGCGTTCCGGCACATAAGCAAACGCCGGACACGCCGCCGTGGTGGGAATGCCCACCAGGTCGATGTTGTCCTTGATCGCGAACGGCACGCCGTACAGCGGCAGGCTGCCAGGGTCACGATCGTCGAGTGCGGCGAGGTACGGTTCCAGTTCCAGGGCGCTGAGCAAATGGATGAACAGGTGATAGTCCGGGTTCAGTGCCGCGGCTTTTTCACGCAGGCTCAGCAGCAGTTGCCGAGGCGTAGTGCTGCCGTCACGGTAAGCGTTGCGCAGGGCGTCGAGTTGCAGATTGATGTTCATGGCGTTAATCCTTTTTTAATGGCTTGAATCGAGTTCCAGCACCACCACACGTTGCCCGGCACGCACCGCCGAACCCGGTTGCACACGAATCTCGCGCACCACGCCCGCCATGGGCGCGAGTAGCGGGATTTCCATCTTCATCGACTCCAGAATCACCAGCACATCCCCCGCCGCGACCCGGCTGCCAGCCTGCACCTGAACCTGCCAGAGGTTGCCGGCGATGTGGCTGTCGATGCTCTGCTGGCCGTCGGCTAACGGCGCATCTTCGGTAATTTCCGGGGCCAGCTCTTCGCTGTCGAAATGTGCCTGGCCGCTGGCGATCCAGCGTTCGCGTTCGGCGTTGAATGCGCTTTTTTGTTGATCCCGAAATGCCGCGATGCTCTGGGCTTCTTTCGCCAAAAACGCCTGGTAATCCGCCAGATTCAGCTGGCTGTGTTCGATGTTCAGATCAAAGCGCCCAAGCGGGAAATCCCGACGAATGCGCAGCAGTTCATCGGCGCTCACCGGGTAGAACCGGATCTGGTCGAAGAAGCGCAGCAGCCACGGCTTGCCGTCGAACGCGACGACTTCGCGGTAGCGATTCCACATCTGCAGCGTGCGTCCGACAAACTGATAACCACCGGGGCCTTCCATGCCGTATACGCACATGTAGGCACCGCCGATGCCTACCGAGTTTTCCGCGGTCCAGGTGCGGGCCGGGTTGTACTTGGTGGTCACCAGGCGATGCCGAGGGTCGAGCGGGGTGGCGACCGGTGCGCCGAGGTAGACGTCGCCCAGGCCCATCACCAAATAGCTGGCGTCGAACACTGTGCGCTGCACTTCGTCGAGGTTCGGCAGATCGTTGATGCGGCGGATGAACTCCAGATTGCTCGGGCACCAGGGCGCGTCTTTACGCACGGTGGTCATGTATTTTTCGATCGCCAACTGGCAGGCCGGGTCATCCCAGGACAGTGGCAGATGGACGATGCGCGAGGGCACTTGCAGGTCCTTGGCGGCGCACACGGCGTCCCATTCACCGGCGACAATGCCCAGCAGATCGGCCAGCGGCAGTTGCTCCGGTTGGTAATGCACCTGCAGCGAGCGGATGCCCGGCGTCAGGTCGATCACGCCGTGCAGGTGTTTGCTTTCCAATGCCTGCATCAACGCGTGAGCACGAAAGCGCAGGACCAGGTCCAGCTCGGGGGCACCGATTTCCAGTAACAAATGAGTGTCGCCCGACAGACGTGCAACCAGCCGCGTATCCCCCTGACCAATATCCAACACCACAGGCGACGCAACCCTTTGTGGGAGCTGGCTTGCCTGCGATGAAGTTGATGCGGTGTCTGGTCGGGCCTCATCGCAGGCAAGCCAGCTCCCACAGGAATCCCATTTCAAGGCGAGAGTGCGCGCGGTCTTGAGATCGACCGGGACGAACCGAACCTTGTCCCCAGCCTTGAGTTGCCCCAGCAGCCAAAGGTCCGCCTCGATCACCGTCACCGGGCAGACAAAGCCGCCCAAGCTCGGGCCATCCGGCCCCAGAATTACTGGCATGTCACCGGTGAAATCCACCGCGCCAATCGCGTACGGATTGTCATGAATATTCGACGGATGCAATCCCGCTTCACCGCCGTCGGCCCGCACCCATTCAGGCTTCGGCCCGATCAGCCGCACACCGGTGCGACTGGAGTTGAAGTGCACTTCCCACTGGGTCGCGAAGAAGGTGCCGATGTAGTTTTCGGTGAAATATTCCGGGGCGCCGTGGGGGCCGTAGATCACCCTGATCTGGCGTAAGGCAGGCAACTCGGTGACCTGTTCTTCAGCCAGTTGCTGACCGCCGCTACGGTCGATCAAAGCAGGCACATGCAACACGTCACCCGCTCGCAGCGCACGACCGCCATGCCCACCAAACTGACCCAGCGTGAAGGTACTTTTGCTGCCCTGATAGTCCGGCACTTGCACGCCGCCGCGCAGACACAGATAGCTGCGCGCGCCTGCACCGCCAATGGTGCCGAGACTCAAAGTGGCACCGGCGGGAATCAACAGCGCGGTATTCATCGGCACCGCTTCACCGTTCAGCATCAAAGGAATCACTGCACCCGTGACGGCCACCACCGCCTCACAATTGAAACGCAGCAGCGGCCCGCTCATGGTGATTTCCAGCGCTGCTGCACCTTCATCGTTACCCAGCAAGCGATTGCCCAGACGCAGCGCCCGGCTGTCCATCGGTCCCGACGGCGGCACGCCCACCGCCCAGTAACCGAGGCGTCCCGGATAGTCCTGAACGCTGGTCTGCGTGCCGGCGCTGAGCACTTCAAAGGTGTTGGCTTGATAGACCAGACCTTCCAGGCAACGGGTCCACGGCTGGCCGCTGGCAAAGGGCGTATCGAGCAGAATCTGCCGCAAGTAATCGCGGTTGGTTTCCACCCCGTACAGCAGGCTGTCACCCAGAGCCTGATGCAGATCGACGCGCGCTGCTTCGCGAGTCGGTGCCCAGCTGATGACCTTGGCGATCATCGGATCGAAGTACGGCGGGATCTCGCAACCGGCCTCGACCCAAGTGTCGATGCGCAGGTGTTGGCCATCGGTAACCGGGAAATTGACGGCAGTGAGCAGACCGGGGCTCGGCTGGAAATCCCGACCCGGATCTTCGGCATAGAGTCGTGCCTGAATCGCATGACCGTTGGCTTTCAATCCCTGGCTCAACTCGCGCAGCGGCGGCAAATCACCGGCCGCCAGTTCCACCATCCAGCGCACCAGATCGACGCCCCACACTTGTTCGGTGACGCCGTGCTCCACCTGCAAACGGGTATTCACCTCAAGAAAATAGAAACGCTGGGCATCGCTGTCGAAGACGAACTCAACAGTGCCCGCGCTGCGGTAATTCACCGCTTTGGCCAGTTTGATTGCTGCTGCACAGAGTTCCTCGGCCATGCCCTCGGGCAGGTTCGGTGCCGGGGTTTCTTCGAGGACTTTCTGGTTGCGTCGCTGCACTGAGCAGTCGCGCACGCCGAGGGCAAGCACCTCGCCCTGGCCGTCGCCGAAGACCTGCACTTCCAGATGCCGGGCGCGCTGGATGTACTTCTCGATGAACACGCCGGCGTCGCTGAAATTGTTCTGACCGAGGCGTTTGACGGCTTCGAATGATTCGCTCAATTCGTTGGTGCTGCGACACACGCGCATACCGATGCCGCCCCCGCCGGCGGTGCTTTTGAGCATCACCGGGTAACCGACCTGTTCGCCTGCTATCAACGCTGCATCGAGGCTATCGAGCAGCTCGGTACCTTCGAGCATTGGCACGCCGTGTTGCTTGGCCAGTGCGCGGGCGGTGTGCTTGAGGCCGAACACCCGCAATTGCTCCGGTGTGGGGCCGATGAAGGCGATGTCGGCCGCTTCGCAGGCTTGGGCGAATGCAGCATTTTCCGAGAGAAAGCCGTAGCCGGGATGGATCGCGGTGGCGCCGGTGGCTTTTGCGATGGCGAGGATTTTATCGACCGCCAGATAAGTGCCAGCGGCAGCGCCTTCACCGAGGCTGTGGGACTCAAAGGCTTGCAGGATGTGCAGGCTGGCGGCATCGGCTTCGGAGTAAACGGCAACGCCCTTGACCTGCAATTCATCCAGGGTACGCAAGATGCGACAGGCAATGGCGCCGCGGTTGGCAATGAGGACTTTTTCGAACATGGCATAACCCCCGGAGGCGATAACGCATCAGCCTCGACCTGGGATGCGGGCCGTCCCGCAGTTTTTCGATAGGCACCGAGGTCGTCCCCGGTGGCAGAATTATTAAGCTTGAAACCACCGCTGACCCTGTGGGAGCGGGCTTGCCCGCGATGGGGCCAGCACATTCAACAATGATGTCGACTGACACACCGCTATCGCGGGCAAGCCCGCTCCCACAGGTTTGGTGGTGTTTTTACTTTTTTAGGCACTGGCCGGAACGGGCCTGGCAGAGGGCAAACAACCACCGCCGCAAACGCGAAAATTTCAGTTCCATACCAGCAGCTCCGCAGGAGTCGGGTTGTAGGCGTTGCAGGGGTTGTTCAGTTGCGGGCAGTTGGAGATCAGCACGATCACGTCCATCTCGGCCCGCAGGTCGACGTATTTGCCCGGCGCCGAAATCCCGTCTTCGAAGGTCAGGCCACCGTCGGCCGTCACCGGCACGTTCATGAAGAAGTTGATGTTCGGCCCGATGTCTCCCTTGCCCAGCCGACCATCGTGGGCACAGGCGCGCAGGTAGTTGTCGCGGCAGCTGTGCATGTAGCGTTTCTCCAGCGCATAACGCACGGTGTTGCTCTCTTGGGCGCAGGCACCGCCGAGGGTGTCGTGACGCCCGCAAGTGTCGGCGACGATGGTCAGCATCGGTTTGCCGAGGTTGGAATAGAGCACGCTGCCGGTGCTCAGGTAGACGCTGTTCTGCCGACGCAACGTGCGCTGTACGTCATAGCGCTCCTTGGGATTGGCGAGGCTGTAGAACAAAGTGTCGACGGCCTGATTGCCTTCCAGGTCGAGGATGCGCAAGGTCTGGCCGGCCTTGACCTCCATCAGCCAGGGTTCGCCGGCGGGGATGGTGGCGCGGTACACCGCGGTTTCTGGCTGCCTGTTTGTAGTAACGGCAGCGGTGGTGATAGCGAGTGACATGGCAGCGATCCTCAGGCGAACAGACGGTCGGTGTTGATGAAGCCGCGCTCGTTTTCCGGGCGCGAGGTGCGGCAGTGTTCGGCGACACTCGCATCGGCGTTCATCCAGCTGAGCTTCAGCGGTTTGGGTGCGTACTCAGGCGCGGGATCCATCGGATGTTGCAGCGCGGTGAGCACCACCAAGGTGTCCATCGGCGCGTACAACTCGATGTAATCACCGGCCCTGGAATTGCCTTCGACGAAGTGGAAACGCCCGGCCTCATCGACGTTCACGCGGCTGAACAGGTTGAGGGTCATCAACAGGTCGGACAGGCCCAAACCCCACTTGCCCAGTTCCACCAACAGGTTGTCGGTGCCATTGCGGAAGAAGCCATTGCGCAGTTCCTGATAGCGACCCGCGCCGTACTTCTGCGCGACCTCTTCAGCGCACAGCACGCCGCCGAGGCTGTCGCTCCAGCCGCACGTGTCGGCAGTGATTGCCGCCAATACGCGGCCCATGTCCGAGTACAGGCAATGGCCAGTGGTGAGCTTGGCGGTGTGTTGGCATTTGAGGCTGTCGGGCAGGTTCAGGCGTTCGGTTTTTTCATGCGAATTGAGCAGCGTCAGGCTGACGTTGGCACCGCCGCGCAGGTCGGTCAGACGCAGTAATTGGCCGCGTTTCAGAACGAAAGAACGATGGCCGCCGCCGGGGAGCATTTCTTCGGCGAAGGGCGGAAATAGTTGGGTCGAATCAGTCATGTGTAAATTCCTCTAAGCGATGCGAAGCGAACCTGCCAGCTGAGCCGGCAGGGCGTCGACGGCGGCGCGATTGGCACGGCGGTCGCTGTTCAAAGGGATGTCGTAGGTGATGCGTGCGCCATAGGCGCCGGGGGCGTGCGGGTCGATGCGGACCTTGTCGAACACCAGCAAACGGGTGCCGAGGCTGAAACCTTCGGACAGGTCATGGGTGACCATGAACACCGTTAGCTGCGTCTCGCGCCACAGTTCCAGCAGCAAGCCGTGCATGTCTTTGCGGATGCCCGGATCGAGCGCGCCGAACGGTTCGTCGAGCAGCAACACGCGCGGTTTCATGATCAGCGCTTGGGCAATCGCCAGGCGTTGTTGCATACCGCCGGAAAGCTGCGCCGGGTACTTGTCCAGCGAGTGACCGAGGCCGACTTTGTGCAGCAGCACTGAAGCCTGTTCCCGCGCCTCGCGTTTCGCGCTGCCGAACAACCGACCCAGCAGGGGCGAGCGCGGCAGTTCGAGGCCGAGGGCAACGTTGTCTAGCACGCTCAGGTGCGGGAACACCGAGTAGCGTTGGAATACCACGCCACGGCTGGCATCCGGTTCGCTGGCCAGGGCCTGGCCGTCCAACAGAATCTCGCCGCGACTGGCGCGTTCCTGGCCCAGCAGTAGCCGCAGGAAAGTCGATTTGCCGCAACCTGACGCACCCACCAAGGTGCAGAATTCGCCCTCGTTGACGTTCAGGTTCAGACCTTCGAGCACGACCTGATCGGCGTATTGCTGCCAGACGTTTTTCACTTTGATGAAGCTCATGCGCGGGCCCCTTCATAACTCATTTGGAGGCACCTTGGTGCCAAGGGAACGCCCGTTGGGTCAGGCGTTTCAGGCCCCAATCCATCAGCCAGGCAAGCAGGGTGATCCAGACCACGTAGGGCAGGATCACATCCATTGCCAGGTAGCGGCGCACCAGGAAGATCCGGTAGCCGAGACCATCGGTGGAGGCGATGGCTTCGGCTGCGATCAGGAACAACCACGCCGACCCCAGCATCAGTCGCAGCGAGATCAACAAACGCGGCAACAATTGCGGCAGCACCACGCGCAGCATCAAGGTCCAGGTCGAAGCGCCAAGCGTCTGCACCTTGATCAGCAACTCGACGGGAATTTCCCGGGCGCGCTGCTCCAGGTCCCGGGCTAGGCACGGGGTGATACCGATCACGATCAGCATCACTTTCGACAATTCCCCCAGCCCGAACACGATGAACAGAATCGGCAGGATCGCCAACGGCGGCACCATCGACAGCACGGTGAGTACCGGCGACAACGGTGCGCCGAACAGCGGCAGGGTCCCGGCGGCGATGCCCAGGCACAGCCCGGCCAATGCACTGATGCCGAGGCCGATGGCCAGCCGTCGCAGGCTGGCGGCGCTGTCTTGCCAGAGCAGGTATTCACCGGTGCGGGTGTCGGCGGTGAAGGCCAGGCGTTTCACTGCGTCAGTCATCTGCACGGCACTGGGCAGCAGTTTGTCGTTGGGGTTGTCCATCAGCCGATCGGCCGAGCCCATGAAGTAGGCAAACAACACCAGGGCGAACGGCAGGATCACCAACAGCAGGCGACTCGGGCGATCCGGGTGGCGATTGATCAGGCGCATGGCCTAGTCCTCCGTTGTTACAACGTGGAGTCGGCAGCCATCTGCACGTAGCTCGGGTCGAAGCGCAGCTTGAGGTTGGTCTTGTCGCCGCTGGTCACGCCATTGGCGAAGGCCATGCCGATAGCGCTGGTGTCCTTGGCGCCTTCACCGAGCAAGCCGTGCTGGAATGAGAACTCGGCGACCTTGCGCATGGTCTCGGGCAGTTGCTTGCTGGTGGCGAATTCCAACGCTTCTTTCGGTGAGGCAAACAATTTGGTGGTGTCGAGTTGCGCCTGGAAACCGGCCAGGTCGGTGCCCGAGGCTTTGGCCATATGTTCGAGGGCGGCTTTGCTGGCGGCATTTTTCGCGTTCATCAACTCCACCACCTCAAACCAGGCGCCGGTCAGGGCTTTGCCCAGGGCCGGGTTGTCTTTGAGGGTGGCGCTGTTGACCACCATCATGTCCATGATTTCGCCGGGAACCTGGCTGGAGTTGAAGACTTCGGTCACACCGGGTTTGGCCTTGATGTCCGAAAGCATCGGGTTCCAGGTGGTGACGGCGTTGACCTGATCGGTGTTGAAGGCGGCCGAGATATCGGCGTCGGAGGTGTTGACCACTTTCAGGTCTTTCTCGGTGAGGTCCACCGAATCGAGTGCCCGGGCCAATAGGTAGTGGGACACCGAGAGCTCCACCAGATTGATATCCATGCCCTTGAGGTCGGCGACTTTTTTGCCTTCGCCTTTGAGCACGATCCCGTCGTTGCCATTGGAGAAGTCGCTGACTATCAGCGCCGTGCTGTCGACGCCACCGGCAGCCGGAATGGTCAGCGCATCCATGTTGGTCATGGTGCAGCCGTCGAACTGGCCGGCGGTGTATTGGTTGATGGATTCGACGTAATCGTTGAGCTGCACCACATCGATTTTGATGCCGTACTTTTTCGCCCATTTGTCGACGATGCCTTGGCTGCCGGCATACTCCCAGGGCATCCAGCCGGCATAAATAGTCCAGCAGACGCTGAAATGGTCTTTCTGTGCGGCCTGGGACGAGACGCTCACGAGGGCTGCAAAAGCAGCGGCGAGCAGGGCGGGTAAACGAAGTCGGGACATGGGATGGTTCTCCAGTTGATCAAGGGCGGACAGGAAGGCAGCGGCACCGCGAACGGTGGCTTGTCTCCCGGGCTTTTGTCCCGCCGTGTAACCTCAACTGGAGGTCGCCAACTCTCGGACCAGCCACTCGCCTAAGCGAGCCGGAACCCTAGTCAGCCATTGCAAATTGTGGTGCCGCGAACCTGTGATGACTCCTGCACGTCTTTGGTTAAGCGAGAGCCGTGCCAAGTCGGCTTGAGCCCTCTGGCTTGGGGCATAGAGGAAAGGGGGGAGATAAACGAGCGGCATGCCCTGCCTTGTCATGGTGCGTTGGCGCATGCCTATGCACCGTAGATGGACGCAGTGGCCGCTGATCTGAAGGCCGAAGCTCTCTGGCACTCGGTACCGGTTTGAAAGTCAAAACAGGTGTCAGCCGGCCTGTGCCGACTGCTGTTGCGGGTCTTCCAGGAGGCCGCCATGCTCTGTCGAAAACAGCTCCGCCGAATACTGCTCTGTGTGTTTTTGGGTCTGGGCTTGTCCGGCTGCTATTACTACGTAGGGGGTGCCGACGTTTATTCGACACCTTATTACTACCCTGGCTATTACTACTCTCCTTACTACTACGGCGGCCCGCGTTTTTACGGGGGCTATCGCTACTATTACTACGGACCCCGTCATTACCACGGTGGCCGCCATCGCGGACACCGTTAACCAACTCACGAAGACAGCGGCGCGTCCGGCTTACGGACGCGCCGCTTCTTTTGGGTAGATGAAAAACCTTTCATCGGCTACTTGTTTCAACGTGTTGCTGGAGCGCACCAGATTCTGAATTCACTGTCTGATCTTTCGACAGTTGTGAACAATTGACTGTCGCCTGCCAGCGTCGCTGGTGTGGCTCACTCGCGGTCCAGGAGGCCGCCATGCTCTGTCAAAAAAAGCTCCACCAAATTCTGCTGATTGCTCTATCGGGATTGTTTCTTGGTGCGTGCGTACCCTATTCCGATGGAGGAGGCAGCTACTACCGCTCCGATGTCTACACGTCCCCAGCGCCGTATTACTCCGGTGGCGGGTCTTATTACTCCGATAGCCGTTACTACTCGGCCCCGCGCAGGTATTACTCACCGCCTGCACGGTATTACCAGCCATCGCCGCGTTATTACCACCAGCCGCGGGTTTATCAATCGGCACCGCGCTATTACCAGCCGGCGCCACGAGCAGACTACCGGGTCTATCAGAATCGTGGATGGGACCGTCATGACCGTCGTGACCGTGGCGGCTGGGATGGCCGTCACGGCGGCGGTCGAGGCGATGACCATCGAGGCCACAATAGGTCGGATAATCGTGGCGGTCGGGGCGATCACCGTGATGGCGATCGGGATGGCCGAGGCAACCACCGGTAAACCACTCAATAAAAAAGCGGCGCATGAAGCGCCGCTTTTTTTGTGCCTGATTTTTAGTATTCCGAGAGATCAGCCAGAGGATGCCGGCCTTCCCAGACCTTATGGAAATGCGCTTCCACTGCCGCCTCCGGCACATTGTTGATGTCCGGCCAGTGCCAGTGAGGTTTCTGGTCTTTGTCGATCAACCGCGCTCGCACGCCTTCGCTGAATTCCGGATGACGGCAGCAGTTGAGGCTCATGGTGTATTCCATCTGAAAGACTTGAGCCAACGATAGATGCCGGGCGCGAACGATCTGTTCCCACACCAGATGGGCGGTCAGGGGCGAACCTTCAGTCATGGTTTTGGCGGCACGAGCGAGCAGCGGGTCGGAATGATCGCGCAGCGTACTGATGGCCTTCCAGGCGCATCGAACGTCGCTGACATCCAATAGTTCGTCGATCTGCTCGCGTCGAGGCAGCCACTGCGCTTCGGGCAGCTGCGCGATCGCTTCCTGCTGCAAGGCCTTGAGCAGGCTGTTGAGCTGCATGGCTGTCTGTTCCTGCCAGTTCAATTGCAGCAAGCCTTCGAGCAGCTCATGCTGTTGATCATCGCGCAGGAAGCGGTCAGCGAGGTCCAGATCGATTGCATCACGACCGTTCATCTGGGCGCCGGTCAGGCCGAGAAACAATCCGAGCTTGCCGGGCAACCGCGACAGAAACCAACTGGCGCCGACGTCAGGGTACAAGCCGATGCCGATCTCCGGCATCGCCAACCGGCTGCTCGGCGTGACAATCCGAATGCTCGCCCCTTGCAGCAGCCCCATGCCACCGCCCAGCACGTACCCATGACCCCAGCAGATCAGCGGTTTGGGGTAGGTGTGCAGGTTGAAGTCGAGGCGATATTCTGCCGCAAAGAAGTTTGCAGCCAAGGGCGGCACTTCGCCGGGATGGTCGCGACAGGCTTCCACCAGGCTGCGTACTTCACCGCCGGCGCAAAAAGCCTTGGGGCCGTTGCCGCGCAGCAGCACGCAAACGATCTGTGGCTCCTTGGCCCAGGCGTCCAGTTGATCGCGCAGGGCGTTGATCATCGGCAAGGAGAGGGCGTTGAGGGACTTTTCGGCATCCAGGCTGGCGATGCCGATGCGTGCGCCGTCGGTGCCGGTGAGTTCTTCGAAGTGCAGATTCATCGTGACCTCGATCGGGAAATTGAGCGTTCAGTATGATCGCTCTATAGGAAAGTGCCGGATCTGCGTCAGATCAATTGACAAGGGAGATAGGGTTTCCTAGGGTTCGCCCCATTGTTTTTGCCGGATGTAACCATGACTGCTGACGACCGTATCAAACTCGAACCGAGCTGGAAGGAGGCACTACGTGCCGAATTCGACCAGCCGTACATGGCAGAGTTGCGCACATTCCTGCAACAGGAGCGCGCGGCGGGCAAAGAGATCTATCCACCCGGACCGATGATTTTCAACGCGCTCAATTCCACGCCGCTGGACAAGGTCAAAGTGGTGATCCTTGGTCAAGACCCTTACCACGGCCCGGGCCAGGCCCATGGGTTGTGCTTCTCGGTGCAGCCGGGCGTGCCGGCACCGCCGTCGCTGGTGAACATCTATAAAGAGTTGAAGCGCGACCTGAACATCGACATTCCCAACCATGGCTACCTGCAGAGTTGGGCAGAGCAGGGCGTGTTGATGCTCAATACCACCATGACCGTGGAACGCGCGAATGCCAACGCTCATGCGGGCAAGGGCTGGCAATATTTTACCGACCGGATTATCGAAGTGGTCAGCGAGCATCAGCCGCACTTGGTGTTCCTGCTGTGGGGCGCGCATGCCCAGAGCAAGCAGAAACTCATCGACGCCACCAAACACTTGGTGCTGACCTCGGTCCACCCGTCGCCGCTGTCCGCTTATCGCGGCTTCCTTGGCTGCGGGCACTTCAGCCGGGCGAACAAGTTTCTGGAACAGAATGGCGAGACGCCGATCGAGTGGCGATTGCCGTCGGTCTGAAGATTGTGGCGAGGGGGCTTGCCCCCGTTGGGTCGCGCAGCGGCCCCAAAACCAGTCACACCGAAGTCCTCAGATTTTACGACTGCTTCGCAGCCGAACGGGGGCAAGCCCCCTCGCCACAGGACTCATATCAGGGAGAATCCGGCTCCCGGTTCCAATACCGAAACAACGGCTCCGCCAGAAACAATACGAACAACAGCCGCATCACCTGCATCGCCGTCACCAACGGCACCGACAATTGCAGGGTCTCCGCCGTCAGGCTCATTTCGGCAATTCCGCCGGGCATCATGCCCAAAGTCAGCGAACGCAGATCCAGATGGGTCAGCGCACTCAACCCCAATGCCGCCAAAGTTGCGATCAACATGGTCAACACCGTGCCAAGCAGGGTTCGGCCCATGAAGGACGGTGCCCGCCGGAAGAACTGTCGATTGAAGTGACACCCCAACCCGCTGCCAATCAACCACTGGCCAATCTGACTACCGCCGTTGGGCAGACCGATGTGCAGGTCCCAAGCAATGCTCACCGTAGCAGTCACCAGCAACGGTCCGAACAGCCAGGGATTGGGTTGTCGCAGCCGCTCCCAGATCCAGGCGGCAAGGGCGCCCGTCGGGAACAGAATGGCCAGCCACCACCAGTCGACGGTCGTTGGATGCAAGACCGGCGCACCGTCGCCTAACAGATACTTGAACGCCGCCGGTACACACAGCACCACCACCAACACCCGCAAACTCTGCCCCGCCGCGACCCGGCTGAGCACCGCGCCGTTGCGGGCGCCGAGGTTAACCATCTCCCCGGAGCCGCCGGGCATGCTGGAAAAGAATGCAGTGGCGCGATCTTCCCCGGTGCGCCGCATCAACCAGACCCCGACCACCGCGGACAGGCTGGTGACCAGCGCACCGAAGAAGATCAAACTGAAGTGGCTCAGCACCTGCTCCATCACCACCGGGGTGAAGTGCAGGCCGATGCCGATGCCGACGATCCACTGGCCGCACTTGCGGCCGCCAGGGATTTCCGCCAATTGCCAGGGAGTCAGACAGCGCACCAGGATGATCGCCAGCAACGAGCCGACCATCCACGGCAGTGGCCAGCCGATCTGGCTGGCGAGGTAACCGCCCAGCAGACCGACCAGCGGTGTTCCCCACCAGCTTTTGAAGGGGGGCCGATCAGACATCGGCGAGAGCGCGCCGGGCGACCGAACGTTTGCGCCAGATACGCAGCAGCGGCATCAGCAACATGATTGCAGTCAGTACCCAGCAACCGAATGTGATCGGGCTCGACCAGAGGATTTCCAGCGCACCGTTGGAAATCGACAGCGCGCGACGCAGGTTTTGCTCCATCAGACCACCAAGGATGAAACCCAGCAGTACTGGCGACAGCGGGAAGTCCAGCTTGCGCAGGATGTAGCCGAAAATACCGATGCCGATCATCAGGAACAGGTCGAACGTGGTGGCATGCACCGCGTAGACACCGATCCCGGTGATGATCGCGATCACCGGCACCAGCGCCCAGTTTGGCACGGCGAGGATGCGGGTAAAGATGCGGATCATCGGAATGTTGAGGATCACCAGCATCACGTTGGCGACGAACAACGACGCGATCAGGCCCCAGACGATGTCCGGTTGCTGCTGGAACAACAGCGGGCCCGGGGTGATGTTGTACAGCGACAGTGCGCCGATCATCACCGCCGTGGTACCCGAACCCGGAACGCCGAGGGTCAGCATCGGTACGAGCGCACCGCAGGCGGCGCCACCGATGGCGGTTTCCGGAGCCGCGAGGCCGCGCATGTCGCCTTGTCCGAACGTGCCCTTGGCGCCGGCAATACGTTTCTCGGTCATGTAGGCCACAGCGCTGGCCAACGTCGCACCGGCACCCGGCAACACGCCCATGATGAAGCCCAGCAAACCGCAACGGATGTTCACCACGAACACCGCCGAAGCTTCCTTGAAGTTGAACATCATGCGCCCGGTGGCTTTCACCGCTTCCTGGCCGCGATGGGTTTTTTCCAGCAGCAGGAGGATTTCGCTGATGGAGAACAGGCCCAGTACCAGTACGACGAACTGAATGCCGTCCGTCAGGTGAATGTTATCCCCGGTGAAACGGTATACGCCGCTGTTGGCATCGATCCCGACGCTCGACAGAAACAGACCGATCAGTGCCGCAATGAAGGTCTTGAGCGGCCGGTCGCCGGCCATGCCGCCGAGACAGACAATCGCAAATACCATCAGTACGAAATACTCCGCCGGCCCGAAGGCAATCGCCCATTTCGCCAGCAGCGGGGCGAACAGCACCATGCCGCAAGTCGCGATGAACGCACCGATGAACGAACTCCACGCCGACAGCGACAGCGCTACACCGGCCAGGCCTTTGCGGGCCATCGGGTAACCGTCGAGGGTGGTCATGACGGTGGAGGCTTCACCCGGAATGTTCAGCAGGATCGAGCTGATCCGGCCACCGTATTCGCAACCCAGGTACACCGCCGCCAGCAAGATCAGCGCCGACTCCGGTGGCAGGCCAAGGGCGAACGCGATCGGAATCAGCAACGCCACGCCGTTGATCGGACCCAGCCCCGGCAACAGCCCGACGACGGTGCCGATCAGGGTGCCGCACAACGCGGTCACGAGATTGTATGGGGTCAGCGCGACGCCGAAGCCCTGACCCAAATAGCCAAGAGTATCCATATCAGTTCTCCAGAACGTCGAGCACGCCCAGCGGCAGTGGAACGTCCATCAACTTGTCGAACAGCAGATAAAGACCGATAGCCATCAGGCTGATGATCACTGTACTGGGCAGCCAGCGGCCGCCATACAGGCGCGCCATCGGGACACCGATCAGAATGCTGGCGACGATGAAACCAAGGGGTTCGAAGGTCCCGGCGAACACCAGCAACAGCAGCACGCAAATGCCGATTTTGGTCAGGGTTTCGCGGTCCAGTTTCGGGTCATCGTCGCTGTGCACGATCGGCGCCGGTCGAAACACCATGTAGAGCAACGCCAGGCCCATCAGGCCGAGCATCAGCAGTGGGAAGGCCCGAGGCCCGACCGGTTCGTAGGAAAAAGCCGCTTGATACGGCCACGCCATCAGCGCCAGGCCGATACAGGCCAGCAACAGCACCGAAGCGAAAATGCGTTGTATGAGCATGAGGAACTCCTGGGCCACGACCCCGAGAACCGGGGCCGTGGCCGCTAGACAGAGGCGATCACTGGATCAGGCCGAACTCTTTGGCCAGCACTTTGTAGTCCGCGACCTGCTTCTTCACGTAGGTGTCCAGCTCCGGGCCGGTCATGGCGAACGGGAACAGTTCACGCTGATCGCGCAGCTTGGCGAAATCCTCGGAGGCCAGCAGTTTGTCGAAGGCGTTTTTCCACCAGGCGTAGTCTTCGTCGCTGACTTTTGGCCCAAGGTAGAAACCGCGAACCACTGGCCAGACGATGTCGTAGCCTTGCTCTTTAGCGGTCGGAATGTCTTTCATTTCCGGCTCGTCCAGACGCTTCTCGGAGAACACCGCCAGCAGGCGCATGTCGCCACTCTGAATGTGTGGCATGGAGTCGGAGATGTCGGTGCTGCCGACCTGGATGTGGCCACCGAGCAGGGCGGTGGCGATTTCACCACCGCCTTCGAGGGCGACGTAACGCAGGTCGCGCGGATTGATCCCGGCCGCTTTGGCGATCAGTGCGGTTTGCATCCAGTCCTGGCTACCGACGGTGCCGCCGGAACCGATCACCACTTTGCTCGGATCTTTCTTCAGCGCCTGAACCAGGTCGTCCAGGGTCTTGTAAGGCGAATCGCTTTTCACCGCGATGGCGCCATAGCTTGTGCCGACAGCTGCCAGCCAACGAACGTTGGTTTCATCGAAGCGACCGAACTTGCCTTGCGCCAGGTTCAGCAGCGAACCGCTGGACCACGCCACCAGCGTGCCTGCATCGGCAGGGCGTTGAGCGACGACCGCGTTGTACGCCACCGCGCCGACACCGCCGGGCATGTAGGTCACGCGCATCGGTTTGGTCAGCAGTTTTTCGTTGACCAGCGCGCTTTGCGCCAGTTTGCAGGTGAGGTCGAAACCGCCGCCTGGCGAGGCTGGGGCGATGCATTCCGGACGTTTCGGTTCGGCCATCAATTGGCCGGCAAACAGCACACAGCTGGCGGCTAGAGCAACTTTACGCAGTGATAAGTTCATTTGAGTCTCCACGGGCATTCATTATTGTTATTGAACGTGATGTTTACCAAAGGGCAACGCTATAGCTCACCAGCAGACGCACTTCATCGGCATCGCGAGCGGAGTAGTTGGAACGGTAGGTGGCATTGCGCAGGCGTACGGCGACGTCTTTCAGGGCGCCGCTTTGTACGACGTATTTGATCTCGGTGTTGCGTTCCCACTCTTTGCCTTCGTCACCGTTCTTGAGCTTGATGTTGTCACCGCTCAGGTAACGGCTCATGAAACTCAGGCCGGGAATGCCGAGTTTGGAGAAATCGTAGTCGTAACGTGCCTGCCAGGAACGTTCTTCGGCGCCGGCAAAGTCATTGATCTGCACGAAGTTGACCAGGTACGGATCGCTGCCATCGACGTAGGGGAATGCACTGTCACCGGACATGTGTTGATAGCCGGCGCTGAGTTTATGCCCGTTCAAGGCGTAGCTCACCAGACCGTTCAGGGATTTGTTGTCGATTGGGCCGCCACGGGCTGCGCCCTCGTCATCACTGATGGCCAGGCGCAAGTCAGTGCCGAAGGTGCCGGGGCCGAATTTTTCCGAGGCCACCATGCCGAGGAAGTGCTGGTTATAGACTTCATCGAGTTGGGCGAAGTGGTAGCTGCCGGTGATCTTGTCGGTGAACTTGTAGTCCATGCCGCCAAAGTCAAAGTGCTTACCGGCCGCGGTGCCGGCGAAGCGGCTGTTCTTGTTGTTGAGGGCGATGTCCTCGAAATCGGTGCTGTCGCGGTCCTTGGCTTTCTCCAGACGCCCGCCGGTGAAGGTCAGGTTCTTGATCTCTTTGGAGGTCAACAGGCCGCCTTCAAAGGTCTGCGGCAGAATGCGCCCGTCGTTGGGCTTGAGGATCGGCAATTCCGGAATCAGGCTGCCGATTTTCAGTTCCGTGGCGGAGATTTTCACTTTGCCGGTCAGGCCGAGCTTGGAATATTCATCCGCCGCGCGACCGTCGTCATGGGTCGGCAACAGGCCGGTGCCGGTGCGGTCCGGACTTGAATCGAGTTTTACCCCCAGCATGCCCAGTGCATCGACACCGAACCCCACGGTGCCGTCGGTGTAACCCGACTGCAGATTGAGCATGAACCCTTGGGCCCATTCGTCCCGCTTGGATTGCTGGGCGCTGGTACCGTCGCGAAAGTCGCGGTTGAAATACATGTTGCGGGTTTCGAAGGTTGCCGTACTGTCTTCGAAGAAGGCAGCCTGGCTCAACGGCGAAAAGCCGGCGAGGGCGGCGGCACTGGCAAGGGCGGTGTGGCTGAGGCGGGAAAAACGAGCAGGCGGGCGAGCCTGAAGCTGCATCGACAGCATGGTGATGTACTCCGTTTATTGTTCTTATTGGCGAAAACGCTTCGAGGCGTTTCTCGTACTGCTATGGGTACTAGCAACGGCAGTCGAAACTGTCCGTGGCTGGACTCTAACTGGCCAACCTTTCGCTAACCTTTCAGCTGACTTTCACGGTTTTCGGGCTTCACAGCGACGGATGCGGCTGTAAACTCCGCGCCAAAGAATGGCGTCGACCATCCCTGAATGAGGTAAAGATCCATGCGTGTTCTGCTCGTTGAAGACCATCTGCAGCTTGCCGAAAGTGTCGCTCAGGCACTCAAGAGCACCGGGCTGACCGTGGATGTGCTGCACGACGGTGTGGCGGCCGACCTGGCTTTGAGCAGCGAGGAATACGCCGTGGCGATCCTCGATGTCGGCCTGCCGCGCATGGATGGCTTCGAAGTGCTGGCGCGCTTGCGGGCCCGGGGCAAGAACCTGCCAGTGCTGATGCTGACAGCCCGCAGCGACGTCAAGGATCGGGTCCACGGCCTGAACCTTGGGGCTGACGATTACCTGGCCAAACCCTTCGAGCTGACAGAGCTCGAGGCCCGGGTCAAAGCCTTGCTGCGTCGCAGTGTGCTCGGCGGTGAACGCCAGCAGCGTTGTGGCGTGTTGGCTTATGACCTGGACACCCGGCGCTTCACCCTCGGCGAAGAATTGCTGACCCTGACCTCTCGCGAACAGGCGGTGCTCGAGGCCCTGATCGCCCGTCCCGGTCGGGTGATGAGTAAGGAGCAACTGGCCGCCCAGGTTTTCGGTCTGGACGAGGAGGCCAGTCCCGATGCCATCGAAATTTACGTTCACCGCTTGCGCAAGAAACTCGACGGTCAACCGGTAGCCATCGTGACCTTCCGCGGCCTTGGCTACCTGCTGGAAAGCCGCGATGCATAAGCTCAGCAGCCTGCGTTGGCGGTTGCTGTGGAACCTCGCGCTGTTGCTTGTGGTGTTGATGCTCGCCAGTGGTTTGAGCGCGTACTGGAACGGTCGTGAAGCTGCCGACACTGCGTATGACCGGACCTTGCTGGCTTCGGCGCGGACCATCGCCGCGGGCCTGTCCCAACGCGACGGCAGTCTCAGCGCCAACGTGCCTTACGTGGCCCTCGATACGTTCGCCTACGACAGCGCCGGGCGGATTTTTTATCTGGTCAATGACATCAATCAGAAGCTGATCTCGGGCTACGAAAACCTGCCGCCGCCGCCACCGGGAACGCCGCGCACCGATGACTATCCGGCGCTGGCGCGTTTCTATAACGCCACTTATCAAGGGCAGAACGTGCGGGTGGTCAGCCTGCTCAAAGCGGTCAGCGAGCCGAACATGAACGGCATGGCGGAAATCCGCGTGGCGGAAACCGATGAGGCGCGGGTCCGCATGGCTCGAAGCCTGATGGCCGACACGTTATTGCGTCTGGGCATGCTGGCGATCGGTGCGTTGCTGATGGTGTGGTTTGCCGTCAGTGCGGCGCTGCGTCCGCTGGAGCGCTTGCGCACGGCGGTGGAAGAGCGTCAGCCCGATGACTTGCGGCCCTTGCCGCTGGTGGAAGTGCAACACGAATTGGGGCCGCTGGTGCGTGCGCTCAATCACTTTACCGAGCGATTGCGCGGGCAGTTCGAGCGCCAGGCGCAGTTCATCGCCGACGCCGCCCACGAATTGCGTACCCCGTTGGCGGCGCTCAAGGCACGACTCGAACTGGGCTTGCGGTCGAACGAACCCGAAACCTGGCGCAGCACCCTGGAAGCCGCGGCCCAAGGCACAGATCGCCTGACCCACCTGGCCAATCAATTGCTCTCGCTGGCACGGGTCGAGAATGGCGCCCGAGCAATCGCCGAGGGCGGTGCGCAGTTGCTCGACCTCAGTCAGTTGGCCCGTGAACTGGGCATGGCCATGGCACCGCTGGCCCATGCACGTGGTGTGGCGCTGGCGCTGGAGGCCGACGAACCGGTGTGGCTGCGCGGCGAACCGACGTTGTTGAATGAACTGTTGAGCAATCTGGTGGACAACGCACTGGCCCACACACCACCGGGCGGCAATGTGATCCTGCGGGTCATGGCACCAGCGGTGCTGGAGGTCGAAGACGATGGCCCGGGAATTCCCCTTGAAGAGCGGGATCGGGTGTTCGAGCGTTTTTATCGGCGTAACGAGCAGGTGGCGGGATCGGGGTTGGGGTTGGCCATTGTCGGCGAGATCTGCCGCGCCCACCTGGCGCAGATCAGCCTGCACGATGGCGAGCAGGCGGGGCTGAAGGTGCGGGTGAGTTTTATTGCTGGAGAGTGAACACAACCCTGTGGCGAGGGGGCTTGCCCCCGTTCGGCTGCGCAGCAGTCGTAAACCTGTTATGGGTGACTTACCAGACAGACCGCTGAGGAGCGCTTCGCGCTCCAACGGGGGCAAGCCCCCTCGCCACAGTGATCAGTAAAACATCGAGCGCGACTCTTCCAGATCCTTGCACATCGCCTTGTTCTCCGGATCGATCCCCAGCTTCTTGAAGGCCGGTACGCTGAAGGGGTCGATACGGGCCAGTGGATGATCGGTGTCCTTGTGGCAATACAGGCTGGCCACTTGCACCAGATCGACATAATCGACCCGTTCCGATTGCCGCTTGAAATCCAGATACAGCCCCGGCAATTGCACCAGCATTTCCGGAAACTCCCAGACCCTGAGCAATTTATCGCCGAGCAGCGGATGAATCCGGTCGATCACATGGTTGAGGCTGATCGGGTCAGACAGCAATTCATAATGATCTTCGGCATAGGTCAGGATCGGCAGTACACCAATCTGATGCACGAGCCCGCCGAGCGCCGCCTGATCAGGTTTGAGTTGCGTATAACTGCGGCACAACGCGTAACTGACGCCGGCGATTTCCAGGCTTTTGCGCCAGACCTCGCGCATTTTCTGTTCCACCACTTCGGAACGGGCGTTGAAGATCTGTTCCATCACCAGGCCAATGGCCAGGTTGCTGCTGTAATTGACGCCCAGCCGGGTGATGGCCGTGTGCAGGTCAGTCACTTCCTGGGTCGCGCGCAGCAACGGGCTATTGACCACTTTGATCAGGCGCGCCGACAGCGCGGTATCGCGGCCAATCACTTTGCTGAGTGTGCTGACACTGATTTCCGGGTCTTCAGCGGCCTTGCGAATCTGCAGGGCCACTTCCGGTAACGTTGGCAGAACCAGGTCATCGTTATCGATGGCCTCAACCAAATCCTGTTGGACCTTATCCGCCAGCTCGATCATTTCTTTTCTCTAGGGTATTGCGACAAATGCTGCTGTTAACGCTGGATTTCGCGATCACGATCCAGTTGGTAAGGCAGGTCAAGCAGATGCAGGCCCGGACCTTCGAGTGCGCCAAGGTGCAGGTTGCCATCTTCTGCCGCTTCGGCTTGCAGCACCGCAAGGAGTTCAATGTTTTGCTCGGTGCGGGCGGCCAGCACCACTTCACCGATCGAACTGCCGTGGGTCGGGGAAAACAGTTGGGTGCCGGGCTCCGGCAATTCGCTGGCTTCCAGCTGCAGGCGATACAGGCGGCGCTTGAGTTTGCCAAGGTATTGCATGCGCGCGACGATTTCCTGGCCGGTGTAGCAACCTTTCTTGAAACTCACACCACCGACGGCTTGCAGATTGAGCATCTGCGGGATGAACAGCTCGCGGGTGCTCGGCATGACCTGACCGATCCCGGCGCGGATCTGGCCCAGCAGCCATTGATTCAATTCACCTTCGGCCAACAGAGCGGACAGCTTGCCCTTGATGGTGTCGGCCTGATCGGCGCGAACCCAGAGTTCAGCGCGATCCGTCGAGACGCGAAGGGCGATCAGGCCGTCATTGCGCACCACTCTGTCGGTTTCTGCCGGTAGTTCCAGGCCCAGGCTGGTCAGTGCCGCATCACCATGCTCAAGGCCAAAGCGAACCCAGCCGGCACTTTCATCGGTCAGTTTCGATTTGGAGAACACCGCGTACTTTTTCAGGTCCGCCAGTTGTGGCTCCAGCAGTTCGCTGGCCATTGCCATGAGCACACCGTCGCCTTCCAGCAGAATGCGGAAACTCGACTGCATCCGGCCTTTCTGCGTGCAGCGCGCGCCAAGGCTGGCCTGGGTGTCGCTCAGGTAATTAAGGTTGCAAGTCAATTGGCCTTGCAGGAATTTGCCGGCATCCGCGCCGCGTACCGCGAGAACGCCTTCGTGAGACAGGGTGCAGAAAAAAGCAGAATCGGCCATGGGTCATCGCAGGGTAAAGAGTCCGAGGGACATCATAAGGGGGCGCCCATGAAATGGGTAGTTCACAAAGGATCGATGGGGGCGACCAAAGCCGACTGTTCGAGCGGGCCGGGGGCTGTATACTTGCCGCCTATTTGAGGAGCGCTCCATGGTCGAAGATGTTGAACTGAATCGCCTCTACTGGCACAGCCGCCGCGGCATGCTTGAGCTTGACGTGTTGCTGGTGCCGTTTGTGAAAGAGGTTTACCCGCACCTCAACGAGGTTGATCGCGCATGCTACGTCAGGCTGCTCGAATGCGAAGATCAGGACATGTTCGGCTGGTTCATGGAACGTGCCGAATCGGAAGATCCTGAGCTTCAGCGCATGGTTCGCATGATCCTGGATCGTGTTCAGCCCAAGTAACGCGTTCGAATGCCGCTGGCATGCCTCACGGCAGTTGCTGGCGGCCTATCTTCTGGCCCAGCTGTTCGCGCTGGGTTCGTTGTTTCTTCTTTCCCTACCGGTCTGGGCCAGTTTGCTCGGCGCTTTTTGCTGTCTGGCTCATGGCATCTGGGCATTGCCGCGACAGATTCTACTGACACACCCACAGGCGTTTCGCGGCTTGCGTCGCGATGCCGATGGCTGGCAGTTGTGGAATCAGGCAGTGGGTTGGCAGCCCGTGCAGCTACGGCCGGACAGTCTGGCGTTGCCGCTGATCGTGGTACTGCGTTTTCGTCTGCGCGATGAGCGACGGGTCAGGGCGATCTGTGTGCCGCGCGATTCGCAGGCGGCGGATGTGCACCGACGCCTGCGGGTTCGGCTCAAGTTCAGTCGGCGTAGGTGGGCGGCACCAGAATAGTGTCCAGGGCGACCGGCAGCAGGTTCGGGTAGTCGAGGGTGTAATGCAGGCCGCGACTTTCCTTGCGCTCCATGGCTGACTGGATCATCAGCTCGGCTACCTGCGCCAGGTTACGCAGCTCGATCAAATCCCGGCTGACCTTGTAGTTGCTGTAGAACTCGTCGATTTCGTCCAGCAACAGACGCACCCGGTGCTGAGCCCGTTGCAGGCGCTTGTTGGTGCGCACGATGCCGACGTAGTCCCACATGAATCGCCGCAGTTCGTCCCAGTTGTGCGCAATGATCACGTCTTCGTCGGAATCGGTGACCTGGCTCGCATCCCAAACGGGCAGGGCGGTCGGAATCGACACGTCTGGCAACTGCTCAAGAATGTCTGCCGCAGCCGAGCGGGCGTAAACGAAACACTCCAGCAGCGAGTTGCTGGCCATGCGGTTGGCGCCATGTAGGCCGGTGAAGCTGGTTTCACCAATCGCATACAAGCCCGGCACGTCGGTGCGGCCCCGCTGATCGACCATCACGCCGCCGCAAGTGTAGTGCGCCGCTGGCACCACCGGGATCGGTTGTTTAGTGATGTCGATGGAGAATTCCAGGCAGCGTTCATAGACCGTCGGGAAGTGCGTCTTGATGAAGTCTTCGGGCTTGTGGCTGATGTCCAGGTAGACGCAGTCGATACCCAGGCGCTTCATCTCATGGTCGATGGCGCGGGCGACGATGTCCCGTGGTGCCAGCTCGGCCCGTGGGTCGAAGCGCTGCATGAAGCGTTCACCATTGGGCAGCTTCAGATGTCCGCCTTCGCCGCGCAGGGCTTCGGTGATCAGGAAACTCTTGGCTTGCGGGTGATAAAGGCAAGTGGGGTGGAACTGGTTGAATTCCAGGTTCGCCACCCGGCAGCCCGAACGCCAGGCCATGGCGATGCCATCACCGCAGGCACCGTCGGGGTTGCTGGTATAGAGGTAGACTTTTGCCGCGCCGCCCGATGCAAGGATCACGAAACGCGCGCCGTAGGTGTCGACTTCACCGGTGCTGCGGTTGAGCACATAGGCGCCGAGGCAACGATCGCCTTCAAGGCCCAGGCGTTTTTCGGTGATCAGGTCGACCGCGACTCGCTGCTCCAGCAGTTCGATGTTGGGACGCTGTTTGGCCTGATCGAGCAGGGTTCTGAAGATCGCCGCGCCCGTTGCGTCGGCGGCGTGGATGATACGCCGATGGCTGTGACCGCCTTCCCGGGTCAGGTGAAACTCGAAACCACCGTCTTCGGTGCCGGACTGTTCATCGCGGGTAAAGGGCACGCCTTGGTCGATCAGCCATTGGATAGCCTCTCGGCTGTGCTCGACGGTAAAGCGCACTGCGTCTTCATGGCACAGGCCACCACCGGCGTTGAGGGTGTCATCGACATGGGATTCGACAGTATCAGTGTCATCCAGAACGGCAGCGACGCCACCCTGGGCCCAGAAAGTTGAACCATTGGCGAGGTCGCCTTTGCTCAATACGGCGATGCGCAAATGACCGGGCAAGGTCAGCGCAAGGCTCAAGCCGGCAGCACCGCTGCCAATTACCAGAACATCGTGTTGAAACTGTTGGCTCATTTCAGGATTCCGCTTAAAGCGACCCGGGACGGGGTTGGCGCAAGACAGCTGGGTCGGCGAGTCAAGACAGCCACACAGCCCACTAGTATATAGAGGGGGGGATCGGCACAATAGCCGGGCCAGCATGGCATTGTGAAACTACTGTGACGGAAAAGGCTGGACGCTTCGTCGGAAGTTTTTTTGAGGGCTTCGGCGACAAGGCGACTGTATCGTGGATTTAACAGTCTTTTTCTATTCAGAGTTGCACAATGTCGGTTTCGGGCAGCTATAAATATGGAACTTTTGCCAAAGGCCCAAGATCAATAGAAGGTTGCCTGAAACAAGGGACAGTGTCGGCTTCGGTGCGGGACTTGCGGTTGGGTCCTTGCTGACGAATCCGATGACAAGATTATTCGCGCAGCCGGGTTATCCCGCGCTGCGCTTTTCGTGCGTGCCAAATCAGAGCGCGCAGGAAACTTGCTTGAAGGGGGAGAACTTTTGCGAAAAGCCCGAGTCTATGTTTGCAAGTCTGGTCGTTCAGTAATGCAAGCCTCCTTCGAGCTTATCGAGGAGTGTTCATGCTAACCCAGGAAGAGGATCAGCAGCTGGTCGAGCGCGTTCAACGCGGCGACAAGCGAGCTTTCGATCTGCTAGTGCTGAAATACCAGCACAAAATTCTCGGGTTGATCGTGCGGTTCGTGCACGACACCCATGAAGCCCAGGATGTCGCACAGGAAGCCTTTATCAAGGCATACCGTGCACTTGGTAATTTTCGCGGAGACAGCGCGTTTTATACGTGGCTTTACCGCATCGCCATCAACACGGCGAAAAACTATCTGGTTTCACGCGGCCGTCGGCCGCCGGATAGCGATGTCAGTTCCGAGGATGCAGAGTTCTACGATGGCGATCATGGCCTCAAGGATCTCGAGTCGCCAGAACGTGCATTGCTGCGGGATGAGATCGAAGGCACCGTCCATCGAACCATTCAGCAACTGCCAGAAGATTTGCGTACGGCTTTAACTTTACGTGAGTTTGATGGTCTGAGTTACGAGGACATTGCCAGCGTCATGCAGTGTCCGGTGGGTACCGTGCGCTCCCGGATTTTCCGCGCTCGGGAAGCCATCGATAAAGCCCTGCAGCCGTTGTTGCAGGAAAACTGAGACAGCGGCGACAGCCAAGAGAGGAACGCCATGAGTCGTGAAGCCCTGCAGGAATCGCTGTCCGCAGTGATGGATAACGAAGCGGACGAATTGGAATTGCGTCGGGTGTTGAATGCCTTCGACGATGTTGAAACCCGCGATACTTGGGCTCGTTACCAGATCGCTCGGGCAGTTATGCACAAGGATTTGTTGCTTCCTCGTCTGGACATCGCTGCGGCAGTCTCTGCTGCGCTGGCTGACGAAGCCGTACCGGCAAAAGCCTCTCGCGGTCCATGGCGCAGCCTTGGTCGTCTGGCAGTCGCTGCTTCGGTGACCGTTGCCGTGTTGGCGGGTGTTCGTCTGTACAATCAGGACGAGATCGCCGGTGTCGAGTTGGCCCAGCAATCCAGTCAACCGGGTCTGACCGCTCCTCAGGTCAAGGGTCCAGCTGTATTGGCAGGCTACAATGAGAGCTCGGAAGCCACTGGCCCTATGGCCAACGGCGTATTGCAAGGTCAACCAGGCTGGCATGATCAGCGTCTGCCAGGTTACTTGCGCCAACATGCTCAACAAGCTGCACTGAAAGGTACTGAGAGCGCTCTGCCTTACGCTCGTGCAGCAAGCCTGGAAAACCGCTAAGGAGGATCATGCGCGCCATACCTCTACTTACGCTTCTGCTCAGTGGCTGGTTCGTTGTTCCAGCCCACGCCGATGAAGCCCAGGACTGGCTGAAGCGTCTGGGACAGGCGGAGCAAACGCAGAGCTTTCACGGTACTTTCGTCTACGAGCGTAACGGTAGTTTCTCTACCCACAACATCTGGCATCGCGTCCAGGATGGCAAGGTCCGCGAGCGTTTACTCCAGCTCGACGGCTCGGCGCAGGAAGTCGTGCGCATTGATGGGCATACTCAATGCGTAAGCGGCACCCTGATAGCAGGGCTGGGGGACTCACCCAACTCCACCGCTCGTGCACTCGATCCACAAAAGCTAAAGAATTGGTACGACCTTGCCATCATTGGCAAGTCGCGTGTGGCCGGGCGTGCGGCAGTGATTGTGTCGTTGACGCCTCGCGATCAGCATCGCTACGGTTTTGAATTGCATCTGGACAAGGAAACCGGTTTGCCGTTGAAGTCATTGTTGCTCAATGACAAAGGGCAACTGCTGGAGCGGTTCCAGTTCACCCGACTGGATACTGCCGAGGTGCCTTCCGACAGCGATTTGCAGGCAGGTTCTGATTGCAAACCCATTACCCTCGACAGTGACAAGGCTTCCGCCGTCAAAACGGCGCAGGTCTGGCATTCGGACTGGTTACCGCCAGGTTTCGAGCTGACCAGCAGTACCTCTCACAAGGACCCGGAGACCAAAGCCCAGGTCAACAGTCTGATGTTCGACGACGGTCTGGCTCGATTCTCGGTGTTCCTTGAACCGTTGAATGGCGCGACAGTCACCGATACGCGCACCCAACTGGGGCCAACCGTTGCTGTCTCCCGGCGATTGACTACACCGCAAGGCGAGATGATGGTGACAGTGGTCGGTGAAATACCGATTGGCACCGCCGAACGGATTGCGCTGTCCATGCGCAACGATGCCGCGGCTACCAGCAAGCAGTAAGCAGATCAGCCATGCTCACCAATCGGGGTCTGGATGGTGCGGGAGGTCGACCATGGCTATCCCGCCGTTGATGCCTCGAAATGTTTTGCCGAGCATTTTCATTTGCAAATATCCCGAAAATTTTTTATAGGTCAGAGCCCCCTCGGCTCTGGCCTTGTTTGTTGTTCCCGGAACAAAAATACCGGCGTATCGTTTCCGGTGTTCCTTGCTCCATATCGCTTAACCATGCTCGTCGTAACGGGAGCCGTATGTCGATACCACGCTTGAAGTCTTATCTCTCCATTTTTGCCACCGTGCTGGTGCTCGGTCAGGCGGTCGCTGCGCAAGCGGTCGAGTTGCCTGACTTCACGCAGTTGGTCGAGCAGGCCTCGCCCGCGGTGGTTAACATTAGTACTACCCAGAAGCTGCCGGACCGTAAAGTGTCCAGCGAGCAAATGCCTGACCTCGAAGGCTTGCCGCCGATGCTGCGCGAGTTCTTTGAGCGGGGCATGCCGCAGCAGCCACGTTCCCCCCGCGGCGATCGTCAGCGTGAAGCCCAATCCCTGGGCTCGGGCTTTATCATTTCGTCCGACGGCTACATCCTGACCAACAACCATGTGATTGCCGATGCCGACGAGATTCTCGTGCGCCTCGCCGATCGCAGTGAGTTGAAGGCCAAGCTGATCGGTACCGATCCGCGCTCCGACGTTGCTTTGCTGAAAATCGAAGGCAAGGACCTGCCGGTTCTGAAGCTTGGCAAGTCGCAGGATCTGAAAGCCGGTCAGTGGGTCGTGGCCATCGGTTCGCCGTTCGGCTTTGATCACACGGTGACCCAAGGTATCGTCAGCGCCATCGGCCGTAGCCTGCCGAACGAAAACTATGTGCCGTTCATCCAGACCGACGTGCCGATCAACCCGGGCAACTCCGGCGGTCCGCTGTTCAACCTGGCCGGTGAAGTGGTCGGCATCAACTCGCAGATCTATACCCGTTCCGGCGGCTTCATGGGCGTGTCGTTCGCGATCCCTATCGATGTGGCGATGGACGTTTCCAATCAGCTGAAAAGCGGCGGTAAAGTCAGTCGTGGCTGGTTGGGCGTAGTCATTCAGGAAGTGAACAAGGATCTGGCCGAGTCGTTCGGTCTCGAGAAGCCGGCCGGTGCGCTGGTGGCTCAGATCCAGGATGACGGTCCGGCTGCCAAGGGTGGCCTGCAAGTGGGCGACGTGATCCTCAGCATGAACGGTCAACCGATCGTCATGTCCGCTGATCTGCCGCACTTGGTGGGCGCGCTGAAGGCTGGCTCGAAAGCCGATCTTGAAGTGATCCGCGAAGGCAAGCGCAAGAACGTCGAGCTGACCGTCGGCGCTATCCCCGAAGAAGGCAAAGAGTTGGAAGCCCTGCCTAAATCCAGCGTTGAGCGCAGCAGCAATCGCCTGGGTGTTTCGGTGGCCGAGTTGACCGAAGAGCAGAAGAAAACCCTCGACCTCAAAGGTGGTGTGGTTATCAAGGAAGTTCAGGACGGTCCTGCTGCCCTGATCGGCTTGCAGCCGGGCGATGTGATCACTCACCTGAACAACCAGGCGATCGGCTCCTCCAAGGAGTTCACGGACATTGCCAAGGCTCTGCCGAAGAACCGCTCGGTGTCGATGCGGGTTCTGCGTCAAGGTCGCGCCAGCTTCATCACCTTCAAACTGGCTGAATAAACCGGTTGTCGGCTGAATAAAAAACCGCCTCGAAAGAGGCGGTTTTTTTGTACCTGGATTTTTTGTTTCTGAGCTTTTTTCTGAAGAGGTCAGCCCATCATGTCCTTGACCATGCGTTCCTGCTCCATCAACTCACGTTGCCGTGCGTCGATCCGCGACGACAGCGGGAAGTTGCTGCCAGCCTTGCGCTTGGCGAAGTCCAGTTGCTGGATCGCCTGGCGATAATCGCCGACCAGCGCAAAGTACTCCGCACGAGCCTGATGCAGGCCGATGATGTTGCCCGACAGGCCGCGAGTCTCGGCCACCATGTACCAGACGTCCGGATCATCGGGTCGGCTCTTGAGCAGGTTCTCCAGCGCTTTTTCCGCTTCGGCCGCTCGATTCTGCTTGAGTAGCAGGTCGACACGCACCTGATTCAGCGGGTAGTTGCCGGGGTATTGAGTGAGCATCCGGTCGACCCGTGATTGAGCATCGGGCAGACGATTATTGGTGATGTCGAGATCGACCTGCGCCAGGTTGTAGATGATCTCGTTCGGCGATTTGGCCAGCAGCAGCTTGAGGTTCTCCCGAGCCTCATTCAGCTGGCCGCCCTTGATCTGGGCGATCGCAAGGCCATAGCGCGCGACGTCGTTTTTCGGGTTTTCATCGAGTTGGGCCCGAAAGCGCTTGGCGCCCAGGCCTGGGGTTTCTTCATAGATCAGCTGCACGCGCGCCCGAATCAGCTGGTAACGCATGCTGTCTTCGATGCCGCCTGGTTTGGCTTGTTCAGCGCGGTTGCGGGTGTCGGCGATCCGCGATTCGGTCACCGGGTGAGTCAGCAGGAATTCTGGTGGCTTGGCGTCGAAGCGGTACTGGCGCATCAGCCGTTCGAACATGGTCGGCATCGAGCGCGGATCGTAACCGGCCTTTTCCAGATTCATGATGCCGATACGGTCGGCTTCCTGTTCATTCTGGCGCGAGAAGCGTCGTTGTTCCTGAATCGCCGCCGCTTGAGTACCGGCAATGGCCGCGATCCCGGCATCGCCTGCACCGGCCGCGGCAATCACGATGCCAGCCAGCAGCGCAGCCATCATGGGCACTTGCATACGTTGCGACGCTTCGACACCGCGGGCGAAGTGACGCTGCGACAAGTGAGCCAGTTCGTGGGCCAGTACCGAGGCATATTCGCCTTCGGTCTGGGCATTGAGGAACAAGCCACCGTTGACGCCAACGATCCCGCCCGGCGCGGCAAAAGCGTTGAGCTGCGGACTGTTGATCAGGATGAACTCCAGGCGCCGGTCATTGACCTGGCTGGTTTCCACCAGTCGGTAGACGCTGGATTCGACGTAATCCTTGAGCTGCGGATCGTTGAGCTGCGACACCTGGCTGCGCAACAGCGCCAGCCACGCACGGCCCAGTTGGTGTTCCTGTTGCGGCGAGACGATGGCAGAACTGGCGTCACCGAGTGACGGCAAGTCGTCGGCGAAGCCCGGTGAGGCGAGCAGGCAAGCGAGCGTCAGCAGGGTAGGGCGCAAAAAAGTCATGCACAAAGCCTTAGTCGACAAAGACCTTACTGTAGCCGGACACTACGCTTGGGACCAGATATTCTAAGCTGCTTAACCCCCTGCCCCGGAGTGATTCGATGACTGACGCTGTAACCCACGATGCCGAGCTGGACGCCAGCGGTCTGAATTGCCCGTTGCCGTTGCTCAAAGCCAAACTGGAACTCAACCGACTGGCCAGCGGTGCGGTACTCAAGGTGATTGCTACCGATGCGGGTTCCCAGCGCGACTTTCGCACCTTTGCCCGATTGGCCGGTCATACGCTGCTTCGTGAAGAAGATGAGGCGGGCGTTTACCGCTATTGGTTGAAAAAAGCCTGAAACCTGCTGCGTTCGTTTCTAAGGATTATTGATGTTCAAGGTGTTACGCGACTGGATTCAGCGCTATTTCTCGGATGAAGAGGCTGTGGTGCTGGCGGTGCTGCTGTTTCTGGCTTTTACCGCGGTGCTCACCCTGGGTGGAATGCTCGCGCCGGTACTGGCCGGTATGGTGCTGGCGTATCTGATGCAGGGGCTGGTAGTGACCCTCGAGCGCCTGCGTGTGCCGGGTGGCGTGGCGGTGGGGCTGGTTTTCGCGTTATTCATGGGGTTGCTGCTGGTCTTTATCATCATCGTGGTACCACTGCTCTGGCACCAATTGATCACGTTGTTCAACGAATTGCCCGGCATGCTTTCCAAATGGCAGTCGCTGCTGTTGCTGCTGCCCGAGCGCTATCCGCACCTGGTGTCGGATGAACAAGTGCTGCAGGCGATCGAAGTGGCGCGGGGCGAGATCGGCAAGTTCGGTCAGTGGGCGCTGACATTCTCGTTGTCGAGTCTGCCGCTGCTGGTGAACATCATGATCTACCTGGTGTTGGTGCCAATCCTGGTGTTCTTCTTTCTCAAGGACCGGGAGATGATCGGTCAGTGGGTGCGCGGTTATCTGCCGCGCGAGCGGGCGCTGATCACCCGGGTTGCCCAGGAAATGAACCGGCAGATCGCCAATTACATTCGCGGCAAGGTCATCGAAATCTTCATTTGCGGTGGTGTGACTTACATCGCTTTCGTGGCGTTGGGGCTCAACTATTCAGCGCTGCTGGCGTTGCTGGTGGGGGTATCGGTGGTGGTGCCTTACGTCGGGGCGGTGGTGGTGACAGTGCCAGTGCTGCTGATTGCACTGTTCCAGTGGGGCTGGAGCGATCAGTTCATCTATTTGATGGCGGTCTACGGGATCATCCAGACGCTGGATGGCAACGTGCTGGTGCCGTTGCTGTTCTCGGAAGCGGTCAACCTGCACCCGGTGGCGATCATTTGCGCGGTGCTGCTGTTTGGCGGGTTGTGGGGCTTTTGGGGCGTGTTCTTTGCGATTCCCCTGGCGACGCTGTTCAAGGCTGTGCTGGATGCCTGGCCGCGTAAAGAGCCGATGGTGGCGCCACTGCTTTAATTGTCAGGCTGAATTTTCAGTGAGGCTAATGGCCTCATCCCGAGCAGGCTCGGTCCCACAGGAATTGCGCAAATCCTGTAGGAGCGAGGCTTGCCCGCTAAGGCGTCCGAACAGACGCCCAAATAATCAGGCCTTGTTCAGCGCCTGAGCAGCAGCCAAAACCGCATCCACATGCCCCGGCACCTTCACGCCGCGCCATTCCTGACGTAGCACGCCATCCTTGTCGATCAGGAATGTGCTGCGATCAACGCCCATATATTCCTTGCCGTAGAGCTTTTTCAGTTTGATCACGTCGAACAGCTGGCACAGCGCTTCTTCCTTGTCGCTGATCAGCTCGAAGGTGAACGCCTGCTTGGCCTTGAAGTTCTCATGGGATTTCAGGCTGTCGCGAGATACGCCGAAAACTTCGGTATTGGCGGCTTTAAAGGCTTCAAGCTGATCACGAAAACCCTGACCCTGGGTGGTGCAGCCCGGCGTGCTGTCCTTCGGATAGAAGTAAATCACCACTTGCTTGCCTTTTAGGCCCGCGAGGCTGACGGATTGCCCGCTGGTGGCGGGTGCTTCGAAGTCGGCAACCGGTTGGTCGATGGCTACGGCCATGAAAGCTTCCTTACATTGGGTTTTGTGGGCGCCACGGTTCAATCAGTGCGTCCAGGTTCATGGCATCGGCGAAATCCAGGAACTGGTCACGCAACCAGCTGATCTGGGTGCCGGCCGGCAGGGTCACGGTGAACGTGGCGTTAAGCATGGTGCCGCCGGTCTGCGGGGCCTGATAGGTGTCGCAGGTCAGGTTCTCCAGCTCGACGTTGTGATCCATGAAGAACTGGCACAGTTCGTTGATGATGTCCGGGCGGTAGGCCGAGCTGACATAGGCAACGTACGGCAGGGCCTGGGGACGGTTCTCCAGGGCAGCGCTGCGGACCACGTTAACGGTGAAGGCGTGCCGTTTGGCCAGCACTGGCAGGCTGCCTTCGAGGCGCGCCAGGGCGTCCCAGCTGCCCGAGATTTCAAGGATCAACGCACTGCATTCGCCATGGCGCGTCAGCCGAGAGGTGACCACGGCGCAGCGGTTTTCATGGCTGGCGCGGCACAGGACGTTAGTCAGCTCCATGGGGTTGGCGCCGAGGGCACTGATGACAAGGAATTGTTCGCGAACTGTGGGGGTGGACATGCAGCATTCCTAAAGCGATGAGCGGTCGATACTTTTATGCGCTTTTTTACCGGGACGAGCCTGCGGATGCGAATTCAGAAAACCCGGCCGAAGGTTGCAACGTGCTCCAGAGTGGCGAGAGCGAGGGGTGGCAACGCTGGATCGGGGCTTGTGATGCCGAAAATGGAGGCTGGAACACGGCGTACGAGCTTATCAGTACCGATCAAAGTCTGAAGGGTAGCGAAAAGCAGCGCCAAGGGGAATGGCAGTAGCGCAGTACTTCGCTTGTACAAGCATCTTGGCGCCAGTACCATTACCGCTCTCTTTTTCCGGCAGGAGCGGTTGCATGATTGCGGGCAGTATGGTGGCACTGGTCACACCCATGGATGCACAGGGTCGTCTCGACTGGGACAGCCTGAGCAAACTGGTGGACTTCCACCTGCAAGAGGGCACCAACGCCATCGTGGCGGTCGGCACTACAGGTGAGTCGGCCACGCTTGACGTGAACGAGCACATTGAAGTGATTCGTCGCGTGGTTGCTCAGGTTGCAGGGCGTATTCCGGTGATCGCCGGTACGGGCGCCAATTCGACGCGCGAAGCGATCGAACTGACAACCAACGCGAAGAACGCCGGCGCCGACGCGTGCCTGCTGGTAACCCCTTATTACAACAAGCCGACGCAAGAAGGCCTGTACCAGCACTTCAAGGCAATCGCCGAAGCCGTCGACATCCCGCAGATTCTCTACAACGTGCCGGGCCGTACCGCATGCGACATGCTGGCCGAGACGGTGATCCGCCTGTCGACCGTGAAGAACATCATCGGTATCAAGGAAGCCACGGGTGACCTGCAGCGCGCCAAGGACATCCTGGCCGGCGTGAGCAGCGACTTCCTGGTTTATTCCGGTGACGACGCGACCGCGGTCGAGCTGATGCTGCTCGGCGGCAAGGGCAATATTTCGGTAACCGCCAACGTCGCACCGCGCGCCATGAGCGAGTTGTGTGCCGCGGCCATGGCCGGTGATGCCGTCAAAGCCCGGGCGATCCACGAAAAGCTGATGCCGCTCAATAAAACCCTGTTTATCGAATCCAATCCTATCCCCGTGAAATGGGCACTGCATGAAATGGGCTTGATGCCGGACGGTATCCGTCTGCCGCTCACCTGGCTCAGTGCTGCCTGTCACGAACCGCTGCGGCAGGCCATGCGCCAGTCCGGCGTCCTGGTTTAATTGAGGAAGTACTACGCATGAAGCGATTGGCCGGACTTTCCGCACTTGCCTTGATTATCTCCAGCACCAGTGGCTGCGGATGGATCTGGGGCCCGGAAGGTTATTTCCGTGACCGTGGTAGCGACTACCTGGAAGCGCAACAGACTGCACCGATGCAACTGCCACCGGAGGTCAGCACCGCCAAGCGTCTGGATCCGCTGTTGCCGATCCCGCGCAACGTGGCCGACGACACTGCCAAGGGCGAATACATCGTGCCTCGTCCGCAGCCGCTGTCGGCAGCGGCTGATGCCAGCGACTACACCCTGCAGAAGAGCGGCGATTCGCGTTGGGTCATGGCCCAGCACCCACCGGCCGAAGTCTGGCCCGTGGCCGTGCAGTTCTTCCAGGACAACGGCTTCCGTCTGGACGAGCAACGCCCGCAAACCGGCGAATTCACCACCACCTGGCAGCATTCCGACGAACTGTCCGCAGCAATGGCCAAGCGCCTGAGCGCAGCCGGTGTCGGCGCCGACAGTGAAAGCCGTGTGCGGGTGCGTATCGAACCAGGCGTTCAGCGCAACACCAGTGAAGTCTACGTGGTCAGCGCCGAGCGTCCTGCCGGCAGCACCGCCAATGTGGATTTCACCAATCGCTCGGTCAACACTGGCCTGGACGCAGCACTGGTCGACGACATGCTCGCGAGCATGAGCCGCACCTCGGAGAAGGGCGGTTCGGTCTCCATGCTGGCCTCTCGTGATTTCGATACGCCAAGTCGTGTCAGCCTGACCGAAGACGGCAGCGGTAACCCGGTGCTCAACGTCGGTAATGACCTGGATCGTGCCTGGTCGAGCGTCGGTCGCGCGCTGGAACAGGGCGAATGGCGTGTTGAAGACATCAACCGCAGCCTGGGCCTGTACTACATCAACCTCTCCGAAAAAGCCGAGAAGAAAGACGATAAGCCTGGCTTCTTCAGCAGCCTGTTCGGCAGCGCGCCGAGCAAGGAAGAAGTTGAAGCTCGCGCCGAGCGTTATCAGGTTCGCCTGAGCAAGGTTGGCGAGAACGTCCAAGTCACCGTCGAGAAAAACATCAACACCGTGGCGCCAGCAGACGTGGCGCGTAAAGTGTTGAGCGTGATTCAGGACAACCTGGGCTGATCACATGCGTTTTGCCGTTCTCGGCAGCGGTAGCCAAGGGAACGGCACGCTGATAGCCAGCGACGACACGTATGTACTGGTGGATTGTGGTTTCTCCCTGCGGGAAACCGAAAAACGCCTGCTGCGACTGGGTGTGAACCCTTCGCAGCTGAGCGCGATACTCGTGACCCACGAACATGCCGACCACGTGCATGGCGTGGGTTTGCTGTCTCGGCGTTACAATCTGCCTGTCTACCTCAGTCGCGGGACCCTGCGCGGGATGCGCAAACCGATTGAACCCGCAGGCTTTCTGGCTGGCGGCGAGCAACTGCAAATCGGCAACCTGAGCATCGGCGTCATTGCCGTGGCGCATGATGCACAGGAACCGACGCAGTATGTCTTCAGCGACGGTCAGCGGCGCTTCGGCCTGTTGACCGACCTGGGCTCGTATTGCAATACAGTGCTGGACGGCTACCGGGACCTCGATGCATTGATGATCGAGTCCAACCATTGCCGTGACATGCTGGCTCGCGGTCACTACCCGTACTTTCTCAAGCAGCGGGTGGGCGGTGAATTGGGACATTTGAACAACCATCAGGCGGCATTCCTGGTGTCCGAGTTGGGCTGGCAAGGCCTGCAACACCTGGTCCTGGCCCACCTGAGCAGCAAGAACAACCTGCCGCAGCTGGCCCGGCAATGTTTTGTCGACACCCTCGGGTGCGACCCGGACTGGCTGCAACTGGCCGATCAAGATTCAGGGCTCGACTGGCGACACATCGCCTAGCCCACCTACTTAGCAAGCGGAGCCCATCATGGAAAAACGTGAAGAACTCTACCGCGGCAAAGCCAAATCGGTTTACAAGACCGATGACGCTGACCGCTTGATCCTGCTGTTTCGCAACGACACTTCGGCGTTCGACGGCAAGCGCATCGAGCAGCTCGACCGCAAAGGCATGGTGAACAACAAGTTCAACGCCTTCATCATGCAGAAACTCGAAGCAGCCGGCGTGCCGACTCAATTCGACAAACTGCTGGGCGACAACGAATGCCTGGTGAAAAAGCTCGACATGATTCCGGTCGAGTGCGTCGTGCGTAACTACGCCGCCGGCAGCCTGGTCAAGCGTCTGGGCGTCGAAGAAGGCATGAAGCTCAACCCTTACACCTTCGAACTGTTCCTGAAGGACGACGCCAAGGGCGACCCGTTCATCAACGAATCCCACGTCGTGGCATTCGGTTGGGGCACTGCCGAGCAACTGGTTCGCATGAAAGAACTGTCGCTCAAGGTCAACGAAGTCCTGAGTAAACTGTTCGACGACGCTGGCCTGTTGCTGGTCGACTTCAAACTGGAATTCGGCGTTTTCTCGGACGGCTCCATCGTCCTGGGCGACGAGTTCAGCCCGGACGGCTGCCGTCTGTGGGACAAGGCCACCGGCAAGAAAATGGACAAGGACCGCTTCCGTCAGGGCCTCGGTGACGTCATCGAAGCCTACGAAGAAGTCGCCAATCGTCTGGGCGTACCGCTGTAATCGACGCAAGCATCTGATAGCACGGAAAAATTTTGCTTAGGGGGTTCGCTTCCGGCAAAAGTGTTGTTATGATGCGCGCCGTTGGAGAGATGCCAGAGTGGCCGAATGGGACGGATTCGAAATCCGTTGTACCTTCACCGGTACCTAGGGTTCGAATCCCTATCTCTCCGCCATTACATAGAAAAAGCCCCGTAGCTGAATAAGCTACGGGGCTTTTTCGTATGTGCAGCTTTTTCCGTTGGACCATTCCGCGTTCGCCCGACTTTTACCCCAAGTTTTGGTGTCGGATAAATCAGACCAACAACGTAAGAAAAATATGCATATTTACGAGAAAACTGACTCCGCCGAGTCTCTTTAATTACCGCCCCCCGTATCTATTGATCGTCCCGCGAATCAAGGGTTTTTCTTCGAAATATCCCCTCACATTGAAAGACATTGCCTCAAAAATTCCTCATCTACTCTGGTTTCGCAGGTCACTGATCTGTCGTAATCAGCAGTCGCAAGGAGCGATCAATGTATTTTGAGATTTACAGGCAAACCCGTGGTATCGCACAAACCGGCAAGGGCCAATGGCGCTGGCGTTTGCGGGCGGGGAATCATGAAACGATTGCCAGTGGGGAGGCTTACGTCAACAAGTCTGATTGCGTGCATGCCATCAGTTTGATCAAAGGGACTCATGATCAGACCCCGGTCAAGGAGATATAAGCTCCAGGGCGGTGAAGCTGCTCAGTCAGAGCAGCTTCGTTTTTCGGGCTCCCTGTTTTTATGGATCGGGTCATTTGCCAACCTGCATAGACGCCGATTACGACACCTCCCTAAACTGTCACCCAAGTCTTGGGGATCGGGGTGCAATGGATGAATCGCAACGAACTGCGCAAGGCCGACATCAATCTGATGGTGGTGTTCGAGACATTGATGCTCGAACGCAACGTCACACGGGTGGCGGAGAAGCTGTTCCTCGGTCAGCCGACTATCAGTGCGGCGCTGAACCGCTTGCGGACGATGTTCAATGATCCGCTGTTCATTCGGGTCGGCCATCGCATGGAGCCGACGGCGCGGGCCGAGGAAATTATTCTGCACCTGTCACCGGCGCTGGATTCGCTGTCAGTGGCCTTGAGCCTGACCCATGATTTTGATCCGCTCAGCAGCACCATGACGTTTCGCATCGGGCTGTCGGACGATGTCGAGTTCGGCCTGTTGCCGCCGCTGTTGCGTGCGTTGCGCCAGGAAGCACCGAAGGTGGTGTTCGTGGTTCAGCATGTCGACTATTGGCGCATTCCCGATCTGCTGGCGTCTGGTGATATCACCGTTGGTATCAGCCAGACCCGCGGCCTGCCGGCCAACGCCAAGCGCAAATTGCTGCGACACATTCAGCCCAGTATTTTGCGTGCAGACGCATCGGACACACCGCTGACCCTCGATGAATATTGCTCGCGGCCGCACGTGCTGGTGTCTCACACCGCCAATGTCAGTGGCTACGCCGATGAGTGGCTGGCGGAAATCGGCCGCACTCGTCATGTGGTGCTCTCGGTGCCGCAATACAGCTCGTTGCCGGCCTTGCTCGCCGGCACCGATCTGATCGCCAGCCTGCCGGATTACACGGCCAAAGCGATGGCCGCGTCCGGCCAACTGTTCAAGGAGCCGTTTCCGTTCAAGACGCCGACCCTGGACCTGTCCATGGTCTGGCTCAGTCATGTCGACAGCGATCCGGCTGAACGCTGGCTGCGCTCGCGTCTGGAGGCGTTCATGAGTGAGCGTGCGATTCTTCCGCCGTCCCAGTGATAAGGGCGGCGCTGTGTTATATGTACGAACTTTCTACCAACCTTCAGGAGCCCCGTTATGCCCCACCTGCACATGGAATACACCGCCAACTTGCCCGAACTGAATGCCGACGTGGCGTTGATGCGACTCAACAATGCGTTGATGGCTTCCGGTCAGTTTGCGGCCGAGTTCGATATCAAGAGCCGTGCAGTGAAGGTCGAGAGCTTCAAGGTTGGCACCGCATTGGGCGAGCGGGCTTTTGTGCATATCAAGCTGGCACTGTTGAGCGGGCGTTCGGCGGAGATCAAGAAGCAGTTGTCGCAAAGCCTGTTGGCAGTGTTGCAGGACTTGTGCGAATGGCCGGCCAACGTAGAAGTGCAGTTGTGTGCGGAAATTCTGGATATTGATCGCGAGTCCTACACCAAGACTGCCACCGGCCTCTGACAGGCCAGGTCTTGGGTTCAGAGCAAACCCTGTTCTGCGCAGGCTTTGACCACTTGTTCGCGAAGCCAGGTATTGGCGCTGTCCTGATCGCTGGCTTCGCTCCATTGCATGTCGAGGGTAAATCCTGGCAAGCCCTTTGGTGCTTCGCAATGACTGAATACCGCGTCATTGGCCAGCAACGTTTGAATGCGCCGCGGTAGCGTCAGGATGAGGTCGGTGCCGGTGATCATCTTTAGGGCTGCCCTGTAGCTGTTGGATCGCGCGATAAGCTGTCGTTTGTGATCGACCCTGTGGGTGTCGAAGGTCTTGTGTGGAGAGAGCACGTGACGATGTTCAATGAACGATCGCAAACTTGGGCGTAATTGCGGCGGGGTTGCGCGTTTATCGAAGACGTAAACCAGCTCGTCTTCAACCAGCCTCCGGGATTTGAAGTCAGTGTGGCTGTGTTGAAAGTCGTGACCGAAGCAGATCACCAGATCGAGACTGCCATCGCGCAGTTCATCGGCGGGCAGGGCGGTATCGAGTTTTTGCACATTGACGATCACTGGCAGGTTGGCGAAGTCGAAGTTCCTCAACAGCCGCGGCAGTACCAGCAGTTCGAAGTATTCCGACGCGCCAATGTTGAAGGTGACGGCTTTTAGAGTCGGATCAAAGGCTTGAGCTCCGGAATGGCAGAAGTTGATGCCTTCCAGAATCTTCAGCACATGCTCGTGCATGGTGGTGGCTTTGTAGGTTGGACGCATTCCTGATCGGGTGTTGATGAACAAATCATCTTTGAAGCCGGTGCGCAGCTTTTTCAGCGAATAGCTGACGGTGGACTGGCTGACCCCGAGGGTTTCGGAGACGGCGGTGACGCTGCTTTGTTCATACACGGCGACGAACACCATGAGGTCCTGCATGTCGAGCTTTCTAAGTAAATTGCTGTTAAGCATCTGCCCCATCCCGATGAACTCCCTGTTCTGTTTTGAACGCGATCTATCCATAAAAGGATAACGGAACGATAGTGCCAGGAGAATGCCTTGTAGGAAGCTTCATTGTCAGATGTGGGACACAACGTGTAGGTAACACGACCTACACATTCAATCGCTGGTCTGAAGGGGGCTTTCCGGGATTTTCTGGATCAGCGCGGACTGCTCGAAGGTGATCTGTATCGAGTGCCAGGCGCTGAATATCCCACCGGCCAAGCGCTGAAGTTACGCCCAGACACTTGGCTGCGGTCGGTCAGTAAAGTGAAGTCTTATTACAGCAATCCGTCTTGCGCACACACGCTGACAATTTGTTCGCGAAACCAGTTATTGGCGCTGTCTTGACCTGGCTTCTCGTTCCACAACATGTCCAGTGTGAAGTTCGGTAAACCCGTCGGTGGTTTGCAATGGCTGAATCTGGCTTCATTACTGATCAGCATCTGGACGCGCCGAGGTAGAGTGAGAACAAAATCGGTTCCGGGGATCATGTTGAGTGCCGCAACGTAGCTATTAGCTCGTGCAACAATTTGGCGGGTGTAGTCCCATTTGCTGAGCCAGCCATCCACCATGTTGGTGTCTGAAGTCCATGGAGTCGGGAAGATATGCTGGCGTGCGACAAAGGTGTCGAGGCTGAACTCGCCCTCTGGAGGCGCAAAGTCTTTATCGACGACGCAGACCAGTTCATCTTCCAGCAGTACTTGTGATTTCAAGTTTTTAGCACTGCGATGAAAATTGGGGCCGAAACAAATTACCAGATCGAAACGACCATCCATAAGTTCATCGTTAGGGATGTCTCTGTGGAATTTCTGGATGTTTACAATGACCGGAAAACTACTGCCGATAAAGCGTTTCAATAAATTTGGAAGTATAAGAAGTTCAAAATATTCAGGTGCGCAAATATTGAAAGTGATCTCTTTTTGCGCTGGGTCGAATGAGTGTAGTCCGGAGTGGCATATGTTTATGGTTTTCAGGATTTTGAGAACATGGCTGTACATCGTGGCGGCTTTGTGTGTTGGCCACATGCCATTGCGGGTATTGATGAAGAGCTCGTCGTCGAAACTCGTGCGCAGCTTTTTCAAGCAGTAGCTCACCGTGGACTGGCTGACGCAAAGGGTTTCGGAGACCTCGGTGACGCTTCTTTGTTCATACACAGCCACGAAAACCATAAGGTCCTGCATATCCAGTTTTCTTAGCAGATTGCTATTAAGCATAAAGGTCCATCTCGGTGAAAATCCATGTGTGTCACGTTACGTCGTGTTTTGTGACAAGGTTATTTATTTATATATTAGTGGAAGCAATTGGTTTTTTAAATAGTCTGTGGGAAATTTCCTCAATATATTCTCGTTCCACTTACAGAGAACCCTGAGCAGGGATAGGAGGGCGAAGTGTTGGTACGCGTCACGGAAAGTCAAACGCCGTTATGGATGCAGGCGACTGAAGTTGTGAAAGAAAAGTTTCGCAGCTCTTATAAGGCATCCGTAGAACCGAGCCCGCAGTATTTTGCGGTCACCCAGGACAGTGAGGAACGGATTCTTTCTTGCGCCGGTATAACTTTTGCGGATGACCGCACACTTTTCTCGGAGCAATACCTGTCGCAACCGATAGAAACGATTCTGTCCCAGCGTTTTGAAAAGATGATTGATCGGTCAGTTATTGCTGAAATAGGCAGTTTGATTTCTCATCATCTGACGGCCGGAATGATCATGGTCAACATGGTTCCGTTGTTGGCCTGGTGCATGGGGGCTCAATATTTGCTCTGCACCGTTACGCCCCGGGTCCGGAAAATGATGGAAAGCTGCCAGATCGATTTCGAACCACTACTCACGGCCGACCCTCAGCGTCTGGCCGACGATGGTGGCAAGAACTGGGGTACCTATTACTCGAAATTACCCGTCACCGGTTTTATCCGCGTGGACCCGAAACGTTCGCGATTCGCCGCTATGACCCTCGGTACTTTGTTCACCCAGTTGCCGAACAATTTGCCGACGAGGGCGCAGTCATGAGCGGTCGTTTCATTGCGGACCTGCGGCTGGCATTACAGATCAATCGTCAGAAGGTCTGCGCTATCGATTGTGCTCCGACCGGCCTGGAACACGCCGCTGTCATGACCTATGGCGAGCTGGAGTCCCGGGCGCTGAATCTGGCGGCAGAACTGCAGCGGCGTTTCGACACGCCGGCTCATGGCGATCACGTTGTGCTGGGGATTGCGACGCGTAACAGCAGTGACTGGTTGATTGCCGATCTGGCGTGCCTGTTTGCCGGAATTACCGCATTGCCTTTACCGCTGGCGTTCAGTCAGTCCCAGGCCGAGCACCTTGCCGAGCGTTGTGACGGGTTTCTGGTGGATGCCGCAGGCGAGCGGACGCTGGCTGAGCGGTGGAGGCTGGATTTTCCCGACAGCCGCCTCAGACGTATCGACGAACCTGCCCTGGAGCAGCCGTTGTTGCGAGAACCGGACGGCGATAGCGCGTGGATCTGCAAAATCATTCACACCTCGGGGACTACCAGTCGGCCCAAGGGCGTGCGCCTGAGCACGGCGGCGGTGGGGGCGGTGTTGACTTCCCTGCGCCAGTGGATGCCGGTCGATACCCATCGCAGCTACCTGTCACTGGTGCCATTGAGCCTGCTGCTGGAACAAGTGACCGCCGCGTATTTACCGCTGCTGGCCGGTGGGATCGTGCATTTCCTGCCTGAAGGCGAGGCGTTGCTGGGGGAGCCGGGAACGTCACCGCAGCGTTTGATCGAGTGGATCCTGCGGGTCGAACCGACGGCCTTGACGGTACCACCGGTGATGCTCAATCGCTTTCACGAGCTATTGACCGAAGGCGGCGTCCAGGGTGAGCGCCTGTCTCGTTACCTGCATTCGGGGGTGCATATCACGTGCGGCGGCGCTGCCGTCAGCATCGATATCCTGCATGCCCTCGCCGAGGATGGTATTGCGGTGTTCCAGGGTTACGGGCTCTCCGAGAACGCCTCGGTCGTCAGTATGAATACCTTGCAGCACCAACGTCTGGGCAGTGTGGGCAGGCCGTTGCCGCATGTTCAAGTGCGCATCGGCGCCGACCAGACCATTGAGGTCAAGAGCAGTTCGTTGTTCAGCGGCTACTCGGGCAAAGACCCGAGCGCCTGTTCGATGTCCGACGATGGCTGGATGGACACCGGGGATCTGGGGGAGCTGGATGCTGATGGCTTTCTCTATGTTCGCGGTCGCAAGAAAAATGTGATCTGCCTGCCCAATGGCCGCAACGTCAGCCCGGAACAGGTCGAGCTGGAATACCGCGAATATCCTGGTGTGCGCGATGCCGCTGTGTTTTTCGATGAGGCCCATGGTCTGGTGGCGTTGTTGTGTGTTGAGTCGGCACCGGATCGCGATGAGCTGGCCAGCTGGTCAGCCCGGCGCTTTTCCGACATCGAGCGCCCGAGCCGCCTGTGGTTGCTGACCAAGGACGATCCATTGCTCGAGCAACTCTACACCGTCACCGGCCGTCCAAAACGCGCCGATATCGCTACTGTTTTCGCCAATCTGCAAGGGAATGCATCTGATGAACACACCTGCCTATCACTGTGAAAGCCCCGACGTATCCATTATTGAGCCGCGCCATTTCGCAAGCCTGGGCAAGGCCGAGCTGTACGACTTGCTGGGGCATTACGGTGTCGTCCTGTTACGTAACTGCATCCACAATGCCGAGGATTTCAGCGCCTATGTAAAGCAGAACAGCTCGCGGTTGAGCCTTGACCCGGCTCGCGTCATGGTCGGTGGAGCCGCGCAGTTGGTGGATGCGGGCCGCCAGGCGATCGGTCTGCATTGCGAAAATGGTAACTCACCGTTCTGGCCGGACATCACCTGGTTCTATTGCCAGGAAGCGCCGCGCACAGGCTCGCAAACCACCTTGTGCGACGGTGAGAAAGTACTGGCGAAGCTGTCATCCGCCTGCCGCACATTTTTCGAGGACAACCCGATTCGCTACAGCCGCACCGTTGCCGGCGACAAATGGCGTCGGCTGGTTTGCCACTATTCGCCAGCGCTCTCGGACCCGGCGGCGGTCAGGATCGAAGATCTGATGCAGATCATCGGCGACGATCCGCAGACACAGATCTCCTTCAATGCGTTTGATGATTCGATTCATTACGCCTTCAGTACCCCGGCGATTCTGGTCTCCGAATTCAGTCAGCGTCCGGCGTTTGCCAACAGTATTCTCGGGCCGTCCTTCAACTATGAAGTGCCAGTGATCGATACATCCTCCGGGCTGCCCATTCCCGGCGAATTCCTGCACGAAATTGCCGAGGTTTCCGCGCAATACACCTACCCGGTCGGCTGGCGTGACCATGACATGGTGATGATCGACAACCGTCGGGTAATGCATGGTCGTGAGGCCATCGTTGACGAGCGCCGCCGTATCTTCAACGCCCTGAGCTACCGCTGAGACCTATTCATGAAGACCAATAACAAGCAGATCATTTCAGGTCAGTACGAGACGTATATCGACGGTGACGGTCGCCAGATAATCGATCTGGCCGGCGGGTTTGGCTTTCAAGTGCCGGCGGTAATCGACGCGGTCAGCCTTCAGGCGCAAAGCATGGGGCTGTCCAATCGAGTGCTGATGTCCGACCCTCTGATCGCTTTGTGCCGGCGCTTGGCCGAGCTGCTACCGCAGCCGCTGGTCAGCTCTTATGTGTGCAGCTCCGGCGATGAAGCATTCGAAGGCGCCTTGAAACTGTGCAAAGGCCTCAAGCCCAAGGGCAACACCATTGTTGTTGTCCAGGGCGGCGATTATGGCTCGCTGAGTTACGGACGTTGCCTCAGCGCGCCGCAAAACTATCTGCAGATGCAGCGTTTCCTGGGCTTCGAGCTCGTGACGATCAGGTATGTCCGCGACCTGGATAAAGTGGACTGGAACGATTGCTTCGCGGTTTGCCACACCAGCACCGTGATTGATGGAGACGGTCGCTTACGCCTGATAGAGCAGGTGCTACTCGATCACTTGTATGTCGCGGCGGCCAATGCGTCGGTGCCGGTCATCGCGGTCGACGTGCAAAGTTGTCTGGGGAGCCTGGGCACGCTGTTTGGTTTTCAGCGTTATCGCAATACCCCGGACATTGTGGTGTTGGGCGGCCCACTGGGCGGCAGTGCGATTCCTATAGGCACCTATACCTGCAGCGAACAGATGGCCTATCAAGTCTATGGTCGCAGCAGCCCGGCGAAACATGGCAGCACCACGGCCGGCAATCCGATGGCCTGCGTGGCCGCCATGGCGGCACTGGATTACGTGCAGGCCCACGACTTGCCCAGGGAGTGTCTCAATAATGGCCAGATCCTGGCGCAAGCGCTCGCCTCATTCGGTGCTGTCGCCTGCGGTGCCTGGGTCAGCCTGCCGCTGCCAGCCGACCTCAAGCCCGCCGAATTGTGCGAGGAGCTTTATCAGCGTGGCATCTATGTCAGTGCACCCCGTGGCCGCGAGTTGATTCTGCGTTGCCCTATCACCGCACGAGCCGAACACATCCAGCGCGCATCCCGGATCCTCAAGGAGACTTTAAGCCATGTCCTTAACCCTATCGCATGAACAACTGCTGGATGATTGCCAGCAACATTGGAGTGCCTCGGCGGCCAAGCTCTATCGTCTGGGTAAAACCAGCGTCGAAAAGGACGCCGATGGCATCTATGTTACCGACCATGCGGGCAAGCGCTTTATCGATTGCGCATGCAGTTATGGGGTATTCATCGTCGGCCATCGTAATCCGATGGTACGGGAACAGGTGCAGACCCAGTTGAACCAGATGGCCTGGATTCCGGAGGGGCGGGTGCATCCGCTGCAAGGCGCATTGTCCGAGCGCCTTCGGAATCTGGTACCGGGGAATTGGGGGGATGTGCAGTTTATGGTCTCGGGTGCCGAAGCCATCGAACAGAGCATGCGGTATGTGCTCAAGGTGCAGCCGCACCGGCGTGGAATCGTGGTAATGAGTGATTCCTATCACGGCAAGACGCTGGCGGCGATGAGCATTCTTGGGCAGAAACAGCACCATCGCAGCTACGGCACCGCGGCCTCGGAAGTGACTTATGTGCCGTACGGTGACTTCGCCGCCTTGCAGAGAGCGGTAGGCGAGGGTGTGCGTGCGGTGTATGTCGAGCCGATTCTGGGGGGCGCCCACTTACAGGTTCCGCCCGTGGGTTACATGGCGAACATCCGCGCCCTGTGCGATGCCACCGAGACCTTGCTGGTGGCCGACGAAATCCAGACCGGTTTCGGCCGCTGTGGCAAGTGGTTCGCCGTGCAGTATGACGACATCGTGCCGGACATCATGATTCTCTCTAAAGGCCTGACGGGCGGTTACACCTCGTTTGCCTGCGCGATGTACAGCTGGCGACTGACCACGCAATACCCGCTGAGCGAGATCGAGCCTGACCAGCGAACCAATGGCGGGCATCCGGTGGCGTGCGCCTCGGCACTGGCCGCTATCGATTACATCGAGCAGCACAACCTGGTCGAGCAATCACGGATCAATGGCGGTTTGCTGCGCCATGGCCTGCAACGGCTGGCTCAGCGTTATCCGCAGATTGTCGAGGATGTGCCCGGTGTCGGCCTGATGACCGGCCTGCGCTTGCGCGGTTCGGTCTACGAAGCGCTGATGAGCATGGAGTTGGGCAAGCGTGGTGTGCATGCCGGGCATTCCATGAATGAAAAAGCCGCGCACCCGGTTCTGCGGTTTTACCCACCGCTGAACATCACACCCGAAGCGCTTCGGCATGTCCTGACGATGACCGAGGAAGCCCTTGAGGCGATCGCTCGGCGTCCGAAGCTGGCGGTCAAGGCGTTTTCTCTGGTGGTCAGAAACATGTACCACATCCCCAACAAACTACTGCGCAGCAAAGGGAAGCGCTGAGTATGTTCAATCCCGATACTCTGACCCTGCGCGAAATGGCCGGTCTGCTGCGTCGCGGCGTGCTGACCAGCGTCAACTTGCTGGAGTTCTACCTGCAGCGTATTGCCGAACGCAATCCGCAGATCAATGCCCTGATTCAACTGGAGTCTGTCGACGAACTGCGTCGACAGGCCCGGGAGGCCGATGAGATGGCCCGCATCGGAAAGATTCGTGGCCCTTTACACGGCATCCCCATGACCATCAAGGACGTCTGCCATGTGCGCGGCTTTCGAATGTCGCGAGGCCTGAAGGAGTTGCTGGGCGAGGCCAGTCAGGAGGATGCCACGGTCGTTGCCCGGCTTCGCCAGGCGGGGGCGATCATTCTTGGGATCACTAATGTTCCCGAGCTGTGCATGGCGTTTGAAACCGACAATCTGCTGTATGGCCGCACGCTCAATCCTTATGACAGGCAGCGCTCCGCTGGCGGTAGCAGTGGCGGTGAAGCGGCGGCCATCGCGGCCGGTTGCTCGCCGGCCGGGCTGGCCTCGGATGCTGGCGGCAGTGTGCGGATTCCGGCGCATTTCAACGGTATCTGCGGCATGAAACTGACCCAGGGGCGTGTGCCGTTGACCGGCCAGTTTCCCTGTGATCGCTCCGGGCTGTTTCATCTGACGTCGGCGTTTGGCGTGATGGGGCGTTATGTCGACGATCTGGCGTTACTCGGGCAACTGATCAGCGGCGCTGACGGTCACGATCCGGACACCGTCGATGTGCCGTTCGCTGGCAGTAAGCCACTGGACCAAATGCGTGTCGCGCTGTCCTGGGAATCCACCAGAACCCGGGTGAGCCCGGCGGTGAAGCAGGTTCTGCAACGGGTCGAGAGTTGCCTGAGCAGTGTGGTGGCGCAGGTTACACCGACGGCTCCGCAGATGCTCGACGAGGCCTGCGATGTGCTCTGGCGGGTTTTCATCACGGGTGGGGATGCCGGGCGTGGCTGGAAGCGTTTGTTCCAGTCCATGGACAAACAGACCTATACGCCCGCCACCACAGGGTTGATTCGCTTGAGCGAAGAGGTTGAGTTGAGCGTGGATGAAATGAAGCGCGACTGGATTCTGATCGATACGTTTCGCTATCACTTGGCGAAGTTCTTCAATCAGCACGATCTGTTCATTTGTCCGGTGTTCCCGGACGTGGCATTCGCTCATGGCGAGTCTTTGCAGGATCGTGATCGCTATTCCTTTGTGTTTCCGTTCAGCCTCTCCGGTTCACCGGCGGTGGTCATTCGCGCCGGGCATGATCCGGCCAACGGGATGCCGATCGGCATCCAGATAGTCGGCCCGCACTGGCAGGAAGAGCGGCTGCTGGCCGTGGCCAATTTCCTTGAGCGCGAACTGGAGCGCTGGAGTCCGGTGGCCCCGTTGGACGCAGTCACTCTCTGAAGGATCTCAAGCCGTAACGGTTTTGGCGTTACGGCTGGTGATCACCAATGCCAGCATGCCGATACCCACCAGCACGGCACCGGTGACTTCTATCAGCACCGGTTGCTGTCTGAGCCAGAACCAGTGAAACAATGTGACAAACAAGGTGTTCAGGTAGACGTAGGAAACCACCGTTGACGGTGAAATCACCCCGATTGCCCGATGCAGCAGCCAGAATGTCCCGAGGGTGCCAAACAGTGCCAGGTATACAAGCCAGAACATATCGCTCGATGACAACTGCGCACCGCTGCGCCAACCGCCGTTAAACAGACAGAACACAAACAGAAACAGCGAGCCGAAAAGCATGTTCCAGAAGGTCATCGCCACCGGGTCACGCCCCTTCAAGGTCTTGACCTTGAATCGCTGGCTCAGAGGCGAATAAAGCGCCATCGCCAGGCAGCCGACGCCGAAGAGCAGTACCGGGTACAGTGCAGGCAGTTCGCCTGGAGCCGCCCCTTTGAGAGTCAGCAGCAGGGCACCGATCGCTGCAATCGACATCGGCAACAAGCGGCTCTTCAGGCTTGGGTTCGGCAGCAGTAATACCTCAAAAAATAACGTCATCAGTGGCACCAGCGTGTACAGCGTCGCGGTATTGACCGCGGTGGTATAGCGCAGCGCTTCAAACAGCGAACCAAAATACGTTGCCAGCAGCAGCCCAAGAACTGCATGCGCCAGCAAGCCTCTGGCCGAGATCGGTGACGTGTTTTTCAATAACAGCAGTGGCAAGAACATCAAGGCTGAAAACAACAAACGCAGCCCGGTCAACAGTATTGGATCTATAGATTGGCTGACCTCTGCCGCCGCAAAGAAAGACGATGCGATCAGCATCGCCCAGATCAGCATGCCCCAGTGAGCTTCTGCAAAACCGACTTGTTTCATGAGTTCCTTTCCCAGCGTTTGAGCGGTAAACCGGACATGTAGGAGCCAGGCTTGCCGGCGAAGGCGCCCTTAAGAGCGCCTTCGCCGGCAAGCCTGGCTCCTACGAAAAACAGACTATTGGATATGCTGCGCGTATTGCCTTGGGTTGAAGCGCAGCACCATTACAATCATCACCGCCATCACTGCTGTGAGTGACCACCAGGCCCATTCGAAGCTACCCAATTGGTCGCGAATCATCCCGGCAATCAGCGGCGAGAGGCCCGCGATCAGGTAACCGACGCCTTGCACAAAGGCCGTCAGGCCGCCGGCACGACGCGGGTTATCCAGATGATCAAGGGACACGATCAGGCTCATCGGGAACAGACCGCCAATGCCCAGGCCCAACAGGCACGGCCATAGCAGGCTAAAGCGTTCCGGGCTGAGGATCAGGCCGCAGAAGCCGGCCATGATCAAGGCCAGCAGAACGACCAATACCAGACGCTTGTCCTGGCTGCGGTTGGCAATCGCGGGTGTTATCAGCCCGGAGACAACTTCCATGGCCGTGAGAAACCCCAGCAATAAGCCGGCATTCTGTTCACTCCAGCCTTTCTCCACGTAATACGGGGCTAGCCAGGCCAGTACACAGGTGTAGGAGGCCGTGCCCAAACCGAAGAAAATCGCCAGCAACCAGGCCCGTGAGTTACCGACGAAGGACTCCTGGCGCCCCATCGGCGCCGCCGGCAATGGCGCGATTGCCGAGCGCTGGGCAAGCCAGAAGACCAGGGCAACCAGCGTCAGTAGCGCCCAGATTGCCAGGCCCATCCGCCAACTACCGGTTTGCGCCAGGACGAAAGGCGAGAACGATGCTGCAATCGCCGCTCCGCCCATGATCGAGGTGACATACAAACCCATGAACAGCGAAACGTTGTCGCTGAAGCGTGACTTGATCAGCGCCGGCATCACCGCCTGAATGAGGGCGATCCCCAGTCCGGCCAATACCGCGCTCAGGATCAACTCAAGGGTGCTGTCCAGGTACAGCCGCGAGACCGTGGCCACACCGATGATCAACAAGGACAGGATGATGGTGCGGTGTTCACCAACCCGTTGCGCGATGCGCATTCCCAGAAACATCGCCAGTCCCATCGCCATGACGGGCAGCATGGTCAGCAGCGAGGCGGTACTGAAACTTAATGGGACATCCCCCCGAATGGCCGACAACAACGGCCCGACAGCGGCCATCGAAGGTCTCAGGTTCAGTGCCACCAATACCACGCTGACCATCAGCCATCCGGCATAGGAGCTTGTAGTACGAACGTTTTCCATAACGGAACCCCAAATATGCAGGTTGTGATTAGGCCGCTCCAAGCCTGCAGGGGCAAACTGAAAAGTCGCTGGCACTATCGAGAAATTAGGTTGGTTACCGGGAGGAATGTTTAGCCAATCTGCAACCAAGGTTCATCAAGTCTGGATTTAACGGCTTATCTGCCCGTGTGACGCTGCTTTGCATCTGTTTACTGCGGTCTTTTCCATGGACGTCTGGCTGATCGGCATCAAACACGAGGGGGCGTCTGGTGCCACTTCAAGCCTTCAACCACGTCGTCTATACAGGCCTGCCAGCGCGCCAAGCCTGTCTGCACTCCCTTCTGAGCTGGCCTTCTGGGCACTGTGGCACTGCCGCCACGCACGCCCGCCGGATTCCTGCATGTCCCGTTGATTGTTCTGACAGGTCCCGCGCTGTGTGCCGGGATCAAACCGGCGGCGCCTGTGCGTTTGCCTGACGCGGATAGACGAGAATTCCCATGAGCTGTGCCACGACATCCTTCGCCACGAAAGAAGAAGCCCTGTCCTTCCTGGAACACAATCCGGATATCGATATGTTCGAGCTGTTCATCCTCGACAACAACGGTGTGCCACGGGGCAAGCTGCTGCATCGCGATGAACTGGTGGCGGTGTACGAGAGTGGGCGGCCGCTGCCGAGTACCATTCTGGGCCTGACCATCAATGGCGATGACGTGGAAAATTCCGGGCTGGTCTGGGACGTCGGTGATATCGATTGCCGGGCGTACCCGATCAGCGGCAGTTTGCAGCGTATGCCGTGGCGATTGATTCCCACGGCGGCGGTGCAGGTCAGCATGCATCCAAAAGAGGGCATGCCCGCAACTATCGCCGACCCACGACACCTGCTGGCCAAAGTCATCGAAGGCTTGCAGGCCGACGGTTATTACCCGGTGATGGCGGCGGAGCTGGAGTTCTATTTGCTGGATCAGCAGCGCGACAGCAACGGTCGGCCGCAGCCGGCGCGGGATGTCGATGGCGGGCGGCCACGCTCCACGCAGGTCTATGGCTTACGTGAGCTGGAGCAGATCGAGCCATTTCTGGCCGACCTCTACAGCGCCTGCAAGCTGCAGGGCATTCCGGCGCGCACGGCAATCTCCGAATACGCGCCGGGGCAGGTGGAAATCACCCTCGAACACCGCACCGATGCTTTGCAGGCGATGGATGAAGCGGTGCGCTACAAACGACTGGTCAAGGGCGTGGCCCACAAGCATGGGATGGCGGCCTGTTTCATGGCCAAGCCTTTCGATGATCTGGCTGGCACCGGCATGCACATGCACGTCAGCCTGGCGGACAAGGACGGCAATAACCTGTTCGCCAGCGAAGCCCCGGACGGCACGCCGCTGCTTAAACAAGCGGTCGGCGGAATGCTCAACACGTTGCTCGATTCATTGCTGCTGTTCTGTCCGAACGCCAACTCGTACCGTCGTTTCCAGACCAACAGCTACGCACCATTGGCGGCCACCTGGGGCGTGGACAACCGCACCGTGAGTTTTCGGGTGCCTGGCGGGCCGGCATTCTCCCGGCATATCGAGCACCGCATCTGTGGTGCCGACGCCAACCCGTACCTGGCGGCTGCGGCGATCCTGTCCGGTATTCATCGTGGCATCCGCGAGCAACTTGACCCTGGAGCACCCGTGGAAGGCAACGGGTACGCCCAAGCCACGGAATTGTTACCGACCGACTGGTTGACCACGTTGCGAGCGCTGGAGGCATCGAACTGGGCGCGGGAGGCCTTCGGCAGTGAGTTTCTTGGCGTGTATCTGGCGGTGAAGCGTGCCGAATACCGGCAGTTCATGGGCGAAGTCGGTGAGCAGGACTGGCGCTGGTATCTGCATCAGGCTTGAAACTAGCCTCCGTTGTTTAAAGTTTGGGCCTAATGCCATGAGCCAACTAATCGTTGGCTTATTTTTCACGAAAAATTGATGGTTGGCTGCTTAAGATTTGTGTTGTCGCGGTAAATGAAATTTTCACATTTACCGCAGGCACTTCTTTTCAGGAACAGCCGTTCATCATGTGGAAGTTCAAAGCCGTGCGCCCCGAGTGGGTGACGTTGATTGCCAGTACCTTTTTATTGGCAGGGTTCAATTCAGTGCTCTGGCAACACCTCTTCGATATCACCGCTGCAGACGGTCAAGGCATCGCCATGCGTGTCGCGTTCGGGGTGATGATCCTGACGGTCTTCAACATTGTGCTGACCTTGCTGGCATTCCGGCCTGTGATGAAACCCGTGTTGACGCTAATCTTTTTGGTCAGTGCCGGCGTGGCCTATTTCATGAGCCAATACGGTGTGTTGATCGACGCCGGTATGTTTCGTAACTTCGCAGAAACCAATGCCACAGAAGTACGCGACTTACTGTCCGTGAAGTTGTTTGTTTATATTGTTTTTCTCGGAGTTTTACCGTCGTGGCTGTTGTGGAAAGCGCCGGTTAATTATCGTCGTTGGCACCGTGAGTTATTAAGTAAAGTGCTGGTGAGTGTCGCATCGGTTGCGGTGATCGGCGGTGTCGCCTTGGTCAACTATCAAGGCTTGTCGTCGTTGTTTCGCAATCACCATGAATTGCGCCTGATGGTGGTGCCAAGCAACTACATCGGGGCCTCGCTCGGCTATCTGCGCGAGCAAGTGGTTTCTGCCCGGCAGCCCTTCATCAATATCGGTGAAGACGCTCGGAAAAACCCGATCTGGCAGACTCACGGCCGTAAATCCCTGACGGTACTGGTGGTGGGCGAAAGTGCCCGGGCCGAGAACTTCGGCATCCTGGGTTATGACCGCGACACCACCCCCCAACTGGATAAGGAAACCGGCCTGATTGCCTTTACCGATGTGCATTCTTGCGGCACGGAAACGGCCGTGTCGGTGCCTTGCATGTTCTCCAACATGGGTCGCAAGGATTACAACGCCAGCAAGGCAAAGAACGAGGAAGGTTTGCTGGACGTGCTCAAACACGCCGGCCTCGAGGTGATCTGGCGCGATAATCAGTCGGGCTGCAAAGGTACCTGCGATCGGGTCACTGTCGACGACGTGAGTAATCTGAAAGACCCGGCGTTGTGTGCCAATAGCGAGTGCCGCGATGAAATTCTCCTGCAAGGTTTGCAGCACTTCATAGACACGCTGGATAAAGACACCGTGCTGGTACTGCACCAAATGGGCAGTCACGGTCCGGAGTATTTCAAGCGCTACCCGAAAGAGTACGAACACTTCACCCCGGTGTGTGAAAGCAATGCGCTGAACAATTGCAGCCGCGAAAGTATTGTCAATGGCTACGACAACACATTGGTGTACACCGACCATGTACTGTCGACCCTGATCGACCTGTTACGCAGCAATCAGGACAAAGTCGATACCGCGATGCTTTATCTGTCGGACCACGGCGAATCTCTGGGCGAATACAACCTGTTCCTTCATGGCACGCCTTACATGCTGGCGCCGGAACAACAGAAGCATGTAGCGATGCTGGCGTGGTTCTCCGACAGCTATCAAAAGTCGTTCTCGGTGGACACCCATTGCCTGCAACTGAGTCGCGAAAAGCCCTTGAGCCAGGACAACCTGTTCCATTCCATGCTTGGCCTGCTGGAGGTCAACAGCAAGGTCTACGACCCGGGGCTGGACATGTTTGCCGGCTGCCGCGGTGCGGTGATTGACGGTGTGCTGGCCAAAGAATGAGTCCGTCGACCTTTTTTTCACGCGCCAGTCGTTAACCTGCCGCCAGTCGATATTCCAACAGAGCCATTGCACATGTCCGCGCTGCCCCCATCCGCCATCGAACTCGAGTTCGCCCGGCGCTACGATCAGGAACACGCCCGCGTCTGCCTTCAGTCGCGACCGCGTGGCCTGGCGGGGCGTTTGACGTACTGGCGCGACGAGCAACTGGTGCGTAACGCGCTTCAGGTCGCAGGCGAACCGGGATTGATTCTTGATGTGGCCTGCGGTGTCGGGCGCTTCTGGTCGATACTGGCCGAGCATGCGAACCGGGTGATTCTTGCCGCCGATCCGTCTCAGGACATGCTCGATCATGCCCGCACCCACCATCCGCCACACCTGCTGGAGCGGATCAAGACCTTTCAGAGTTCAGCCTTCACCATCGGTTTGTCGGCGAACGCGGTTGATTGCATTTTTTGCATGCAACTGTTTCAACACATCGCCAGTCCTGAGCATCGGTTGGCCATGCTGGGCGAGTTCCATCGGGTCAGTCGCGACACGGTGATCGTGGCGGTGCGGGCTGATGCGCATTTCAAGCTGCACCGATCGGGTGTGGAAGGCCCACAGGCCCAGCCACAGGCGAGCAAGGCCGAGCTTGAGGCCGAGTTCAGGCAAGCGGGTTTCCACTTGCTCAGCCATCAGGACTTCCTGCCGGGTTGCGCGCGGATGCGCGTCTACGTGCTGCGTAAGGGCGGCTAGTCTCCTTCTGTCAGACTATTCTTGCGGTCCAGCAGGTATTTTCGCTAAAGCTCTTGTTCAGTGGATGCGCGGAAATCGCCGGGGGCGATATATACTGCGCGCCATTCTTCAAGGGAGAGCCGTGTGGCCATCGATATTCACTGGATTCGCGACAACGATAGCCTCGGTCAGTTTTGTGCCGAGTGGCAGCAGCTGCCATTCGTTGCCCTCGACACCGAATTCATGCGGGTCGACACCTTTTACCCGATCGCAGGCCTGCTGCAGATCGGCGATGGCGTACGCGCTTACCTGATTGATCCGCTGACCATCGACAATTGGCAGCCGTTGGCCGCATTGCTGGAAAACCCGGCCGTGGTCAAAGTCGTGCATGCGTGCAGCGAAGACCTCGAAGTTCTGCTGCGCCTGACCGGCAGTCTGCCGGCGCCGCTGTTCGATACCCAATTGGCCGCCGCTTACCTGAACCTCGGTTTTTCCATGGGCTATTCGCGGCTGGTGCAGGAAGTGCTCGGCATTGACCTGCCCAAAGGCGAAACCCGTTCCGACTGGCTGCAACGTCCGCTGTCCGACACCCAGATCAGCTACGCCGCCGAAGATGCCTTGCATCTGGCGGAAGTTTTCGTACAGCTGCGTCCGAAGCTTTCTGACGACAAATACGCCTGGGTTTTGGAAGACGGTGCCGAGTTGGTGGCCAATCTGCGTCGCGAGGTCGACCCGTATGAGGTCTATCGCGACGCCAAACTGGCCTGGAAACTGTCCCGTGCCCAACTCGCCGTGTTGCGTGAACTTTGCGCCTGGCGTGAGACGCAGGCCCGTGCCCGTGATCTGCCGCGCAACCGCATCGTCCGTGAACATTCCCTGTGGCCGTTGGCTCGCACGCAACCGGACAACCTTGGCGCGCTGGCGAAAATCGAAGACATGCACCCGCGTACCGTGCGTCAGGACGGCGAATTTCTGCTTGATCTGATCAAGCGCTCTGGCAGTGTGTCGCCTGATCAATGGCCACCTGCGGTGCCGGAGCCGTTGCCGGTGGACGCCGCTGCGCTGGTCAAACAGCTGCGCGCCATCGGCCAGGCCGAAGCCGAGCGCCTGAACATCGCGCCGGAGCTGATGCTGCGCAAGAAAACCCTGGAAGCGCTGCTCAAGAGCGGCTTCCCCAATGGTCCTTACCAATTGCCTGATTCGCTGCGTGGCTGGCGCCGCGAATTGATGGGCCAGGCGCTGCTCGACAGCCTGGCCACCGCCGGAGAACAGCCTTGAAACGTATTTGCTCCATCTATCGAAGCCTGAAGAAAAACGAGATGTACCTCTATGTGCTCAAAAGCGATGCACTGGAGCGCGTTCCGGAAAGTCTGATGGCGGCCTTCGGCAAACCGCATCACGCTTTCGATCTGGTGCTGACACCCGAGCGCAAGCTGTCGCGCGAAGACATCACTGTGGTGCTGGAAAACCTCGAGAAGCAGGGTTACCACCTGCAAATGCCGCCGGCCGAAGACGAATACATCGAGCATTTGCCGGAAGAATTGCTGCGACGCAACGACCCGATGTAATCGGCAGACAGGCTCTGTTCAGAGCCTTTATGAAACACTGGAATGATTTTGGCGATGGCCAGGGCGATGGAGTGATACTCCGTCGGCGGCTGTCTGCACTGTTTTTGAAAGGTTTGAACCATGCGCGTTCTGATTGCTGAACACGACCACCCTGTGTATGCCCAATTGTTGCGTCAGGCAGCGCCTGATCTGGAAGTACTGACCAGCGGCGACTCCGCCGAACTGGCCCGTCAGGCCGCCGAATGCCAGGTCTGGCTCGGTCAGCCGGACCTGCTGGCGACGCTGTTGCGTCAAGGCCACATGCCGGCATGGCTGCAGTCGACCTGGGCCGGCATCACGCCGTTGCTGGCCGACGGCTTGCCTCGGCACTATCGCCTGACCCGGGCGGTGGGGATTTTCGGTCAGGTCATGGCCGAATACGTGCTGACCTACATGCTCGGTCACGAGCGCGAAGTACTGGCGCGACTGGTCAGCCAGGTCGAGCGCAAATGGGACAATCGCCAGGGTCAAAGCCTGGCCGGGCGCAAGGTGTTGATCGTCGGCACCGGTGACATCGGCCAGACCGTGGCGCAGTTCCTTGTGCCATTTGGCGTCGAGTTGTATGGCATCGCCAGCGAAGCCCGCGAGCAGACGCCGTTTGTCGAAGTTGGAAGCCTGGCTGATCTGCCGCGTCTGGTCGGTGAAGTGGATTACGTGATCAATCTGCTGCCGAACACCCCGAATACTCACGACCTGTACGACGCCGCACTGTTCAAGCAGTTCAAGCCGACGGGGTTGTTCATCAACGTCGGGCGCGGCGTGGCGGTGGTCGATGCGGATCTGGTGGAAGCCTTGAAGGAAGGCCATCTGGCCGGGGCCGTGATCGACGTTTGCCGTCAGGAACCGCTGCCGCAACGCCATCCATTCTGGACCGCGTGGGGCCTGCTGCTGACTGGCCACAGTTCGGCACCGACTTCGCCACCGATGATGGTGAAGTTGTTCGTCGAAAACCTGCGGGCGTATCAGGCGGGCGAAGCGTTGCGTGGGGAAGTGGATTTCTCGCGCGGGTATTGAATTCACCCCGATCAAAATGTGGGAGCTGGCCTGTGGCGAGGGGGCTTGCCCCCGTTTGAGTGCGTAGCACTCATAAGATCTTTGGTACACCAGAGATTTTGGGGCTGCTTCGCATCCCAACGGGGGCAAGCCCCCTCGCCACAGGCTTGCTCCCACATTAGGTCTTCATTGTGGCTTAGAGGGTGAAATCACCTTCAGCCGCCAACTCGCTCAGCGGACGACGCGGGCTTGGCTCTTCGCGCGCTTGCAGGTACTCGGCCAGCGTCGCCTTGTCGCCCAGCTTGCCGATCGCCACCGCCGCGTGCAGCGCATAGCCCTCAGGAATATTCAGCTCTTTGCGGGTCAGTTCCTGATCGAAACCGGCCATGCCGTGGGTGTGCCAGCCACTGATACTCGCTTGCAGCGCCAGGTGGCCCCAGGCCGAACCAGTGTCGAAGGTGTGCGACAGCGCCGGTGTTTCTTCGGTGGCGCCAGGTATCGCAAAGGTGGTTTTCGAGACCACGATCACCAGCGCCGAGGCATGCTGGGCCCAGCTGCGATTGAACTCGTTCAGCAGACCCAGGTAACGCTCCCAGTTCGGCGTGTCGCGACGCGCATAGAGAAACCGCCAAGGTTGCGAGTTGTACGCCGATGGTGCCCAGCGTGCGGCTTCGAAGAAGCTCAGCAGGGTCTCTTCGGCAATGGTTTCGCCGGTGAAGGCACGGGGCGACCAGCGATCGGTGAACTGAGGGTGAATGGCGTAATCGGCAACGCGTGGGTTAGCACTCATCAAGAGATTCCTTTACGTTTGAAAGTGAGGGTCGTCTAAAAACCGGCGAGCGCAGTTGAGCTGAGCGATGGGGTTTTCCGAGAGCCTGGGCCGTTCACCTGAATGCAACGCGGTTGAGCGTTAATGGCACGTGGCTAGGGCTCTTTGCGACTGGCAAAGCTACCGAGCGGCGCAAAAACTCACAAGTGCCGTGTACCGGCAGTCGCCAATGCTTGGCCCGCCGGTGCCTTGGCACTAGACTGGCGGCCTTTTCACCACCTGATGTTGATGCTTGAACCATGGCCGCCAAAGTCGAACCGTTCTGGATACGCAAAACCCTCGATCAACTCGATCAAGAGGAATGGGAATCGCTGTGCGATGGCTGTGGCCTGTGCTGCCTGCAAAAACTCGAGGACGAAGACGACAACTCCGTCTACTACACGCGTATCGCCTGCAAACTGCTGGACCTCAAAACCTGTCAGTGCACCGATTACCCCAACCGCCGCGACTTTGTGCCCGATTGCATCCAGCTCACGCCGGGCAAGGCCGATGAGTTCAAATGGCTGCCACCGACCTGCGGTTATCGACTGGTCAGCGAAGGCAAGGATTTGCCGCTCTGGCATCATCTGGTGTGCGGTGATCGCGAGGCGGTGCATCACGAACGTATTTCCCAGTCCGGGCGCATGCTCGCCGAAGGCAGCGTGGCCGAAGACGATTGGGAAGACCATCTGATTTTTCGCGCGGGTTGATTCCCATTGCTTATGGTGGTGAGGGAGGTTGCTCGCTCGCCACACCAGGAGTGTGTATGGCTGTGGGAGTGCGGCGGGCGTTGGTTGTCGGGCTGCTGGCCCTGAGTTCGCCCGTGTGGGCGGCGAAGAAAGTCGATCTGGATTATCACGTGCGCCTGTTGCCGCAAAGCGATCAGGCCGAAGTGCGGCTGACCCTGGCCCAGGGCTCGGCGGTGCGCAGTCTGGATTTCGACTTGGGCGATGGCAGTCATTACAGTGATTTCAAGGCCGATGGCCAATGGCAGCTCACACCGGGCAAACAGGCCCGTGGTGTCTGGCGTCCGACCGCCGAAAAGGCCAGCCTGACCTACCGCGTGCGCATCAGCCATGGGCGCAAGAGCGGCAGCTTCGACACCCGAATGACGCCGAACTGGGCGCTGATGCGCGGCGATGACCTGGTGCCCGCGGCCAAACTCGATCAGCAGGACGGCATCGAACTGGTTTCACGCCTTGAATTCGAATTGCCCACCGGTTGGAAAAGCGTCGAAACCGCCTGGCCGCGGATCGGCAAGAACAAGTTCCGGATCGATAACGTCTCGCGTCTGTTCGACCGCCCCACTGGCTGGATGCTCGCCGGCCATCTAGGCAGCCGTCGCACGCGGCTGGGGGAAACCGAAGTCACCGTCGCCTCGCCACAGGGGCAGGGCATGCGCCGCATGGACGTGCTGACGCTGCTGACCTTTGTCTGGCCGCAAGTGCAGGAAACTTTTCCGCGTCATCCCAGCAAGTTGCTGATTGTCGGCGCCAACGACCCGATGTGGCGCGGCAGCTCGGCCGCGCATGAATCGATCTATCTGAACACGCGTCTGCCGCTGGTCAGCGAAAGCGGCAGCAGTGCCTTGGTGCGTGAATTGGCTCAGGTGTTCGGGCGGATCAACGACAGCCAGCGCAGCGACTGGATCAGCGAAGGGTTTGCCGAGTATTACGCCATCGAACTGGTGCGCCGCGCAGGCGGCATGAGTGATGAGCGGTATGAAAGCCTACACAGCAAGTTGGTCAAGGACAGCCAGAAGGTCAGCACGTTGCGCGGTGAGCAGATCAACCCGGCGCAGGTGGCCAAAGCGGTGGTGTTGCTACAGGAACTGGATCGCGAGATTCGCCTGAAAACCCGCAACAAGCGCTCGCTCGATGATGTGATGCGTGGGGCGATGCATTTGGAAAGTGTGGATACCAAGGAATTCATTCAGCTCGCGGAAAGCGTTATTGGCGAGTCTTCCAAGGTGCTTGATACCGGGTTGCTTCAGTAGCACCGCCATCGCGGGAAAACCTCGATGCCAGTCAGATCAGAACCTGTGGGAGCGTGGCTTGCCCGCGATAGCGACCTATCTGACACATCAATGGTGAATGTGCTGCCGTCATCGCGGGCAAGCCCGCTCCCACAGTAACTGGCGGTGATCAAAAATGTTGTGTACACCGCATAACCCTGTGGGAGCGGGCTTGCCCGCGAAGAGGCCCTAAACCTCTGCATTGATTTCGGATCAAACCCCAGCCTTCGGCGAGTTCAACGAATCATTTCCCGTCACGGTCGCCGTGCTGGTCGCTGCTTCAGCATTGGCTTTCATTCGGGCCAGCTCATCCCCGGCGCGCTCGATTCTCGCGCGTGCGTTTTTCATGTCCTGACGGTTCTTTTCCAACAGCCTTTTCGCTGAGCAATGCCCAGTGATTCCCCGGGCCAGGGCCATGCCGCCGATGGCTATTTCAATCAATCCGAACACGCCGCCGCGTCGCAGGCCCTTGCTCAGCATGACCACGCCACCCGCCAGGGAACCGGCGCGTTCCCAACCATGAACGTTCTGTACGGAAGGGCTCTGGAACGGGGTGGTTTCGATACGTTCTACAGGATTGAACTCGCGCATGATCTGTCTCCAGGCAGGGAAGGGTTGCTTCAGCAATAGATATTTAGCTGACTGCCTGGGCGCGCGGCTCGTTCCATCGAATATGCGGCAATTCAGCGGAATTTCGGCCCGGAGCGGGTGTTGTTGCCCTTGGCCATGCGGTCGTACAGCACAACGTTGACGGTGGCCGCCAGATTCATGCAGCCGGTGGTCGGGATGTAGACCACGTCTTCGCACCAGTCACGGATTTCTTTATCCAGCGAACCGTCTTCGGGGCCGAAGATGTAGAGCGCGCGATCCGGGTGCGTGTATTCCGGCAGCGAGCGGGCGCCATCGACCAGTTCCACGGCAACCGGGACGCAGCCCAGGGGCAGGATTTTTTTCAGGTCGTCGATGCCGATCAGCGGAATGTCGCAGTGGACCTTCTTGGTGTCGGTGACGAAATCGGCGGCGCGTTCATAGCGCTTGCCAGTGTAAAACACCGACGCCACGCCATAGCAGCCGGCGGCGCGCATCACCGAACCGACGTTCTCCGGTGATTTGGGGTTATACAAACCAATGCAGCTGTACCGTTTATCTGCCACGAGCGGGGTGCCTTCGGGGAAAAAACGGCGATTATACGGGGATTGGGGGAGGGTGGTCAGGTTGTAGATTGGTGGTGCCCGGACAAATGCTATCGCGGGCAAGCCCGCTCCCACAGGGGGCTGCGGCGTACACAACATCTGTACTCACCGCCAATCACTGTGGGAGCGGGCTTGCCCGCGATGGGGCCGGTGCAGGCGCTGAAGGTCTTCAGTCTTCTTTCTTCATCAACCCCGCCAACGCCGCAAACGGATTGTGTGTCGCTTTGGCAATCTTCGGCGTACTCAGCGAACCTTCATCGAAATACTGCTGATCGGTATAACGCGAGTGTTCATTGTCGTGGCAATACAGGCACAACAGCTCCCAATTCGAGCCATCCTGAGGATTGTTGTCGTGGTTGTGGTCGCGGTGATGCACGGTCAGTTCGCTCAGGCGCTTGCCGGAGAACTCACGGGCGCAGCGGCCGCACACGTGCGGGTACATCTTCAGGGCCTTGTCGCGGTAACCCATTTCCTTGTCGCGCTGGTTGTCGGCGAGGATGCGGTCCAGCTTCGATGTGTTGGTTGGGGTGGACGAACTCATGGGTTCACCTTTGTAAAAAGACTAGTGACGGTTATGACGTGAGTGTAGGGCCTGTCATCACTTATTTACTAGGCCGCGCCGGGTCTGCTGTGGCGCAGGGCAAGGCGCGAGGAGCGTGGTTTGGTCATTCCAAACGAGCTCCGAGCAACGCAGCCCTGCGCCACAGCAGACCGGCCCTTCGGGTTGTGCCTGAAAACGAGCCAGGCTGCGTTGCAGTCCTTGGCAAGGGAGCGACCATTACCAGCGGACTGCGCCTTGCCTGGCTCGTTTTCAGGCGCAACGCGGCCTAGTAAATAAGTGATGACAGGCCCACGCTCAGCCCTTGAGCTTCTCGGCAATCCAGATGGTGTGGCGGGTGCCCTTGTTGCCGTGGGCGAAGACTTGCACTTCCTCGGCCTTGAAGCCGGCTTTTTTCAGCTTGTCGGAAAACTGCCGGTCGGCGCTGGCCGACCACACCGCCAGCACACCTTTTGGCCGCAGGGCCTTGGCGCAGGCGCTCAGGCCTCCAGCGGAATAGAGCCAGCTGTTGGCCTTCTGGGTCAGACCTTCGGGGCCGTTGTCGACGTCGAGCATGATTGCGTCGAAACCTTGCGGCTCGGCTTGCAGCACCTTGGCCACATCTTCCATACGGATCACCGTGCGCGGGTCGAGCAGCGGGTTGCCGGCTTTCTCGCCCAGCGGCCCGCGGTTCCACTCAACCACACCGGGCACCAATTCGGCGACCACCACTTCAGCCGTCTTGCCCAAGTGCTTGAGCGCCGAGGCGAGGGTGAAGCCCATGCCCAGGCCACCGATCAATACTCGCGAATTCGGCCGGCCCGCGACCTTGCGGCAGGGGATTTCGGCCAGGGCATCTTCGGAGCCGTGCATGCGGGTGTTCATCAACTGCCCGCCGTCGCCACCCTGAATCTTGATGACGAAGTCCTCGCCGTATTCGAACAGGCACAGGGCACCGCCGTTTTCAGGGATGGGGGTGGTGTCGAGCAGAACGAAACGTTTCATGGGGCTCTCTTGAGGAGAAATTGATATACGGAGGAAGGCAAACACGCGCAGTTGGGAGTAGCCTGCAAAAAGACAACAAGGCCAACGGAGCCATTGATGAAGCGCACCATTCTAACGGTCATTGCCCTGGCCGCGCTCTCGATAACTGCAGTGCAGGCCCAGGAGCTGCAAACCATCCCCACCAGCCCCGTGCCGATGCCCGGCTCACCCGGCACCGCCACTCCGACGCCGTATCCGCAGATCACCCCGACCAGTGTGCCCAAGGCCGGTTCCGGTAGTGGCGGGCCACCGCTGTTGCCGCCGATCGAAATGCCCAATCCACCCAAGGATCAAACCCTGCCGGGCCTTGAGCCAAGCACGACGAAAATCAAAACGCCGGGCGGGTAGTGTCTGTTTTACAAATACTGTCTGTGAGACAAGACACTAAATCTGCTGCGAGAGCAGTTGCCCATCGGCCATGCGCAAGCGTTTGGAAAGGGAGACGGCGAGGGCGCGGATGATCTTGGCGGCGATTTTCGGCGCGTCGTTGAGCATCTTTTCCAGAGAGTCCTTGCCCAGGTTGAGCAACTGGCAATTGCTCGCGGCCACACAACTGGCTGAGCGCCGTTCACCGTCGAGCACAGCCATTTCGCCGAACGCCCGACCACTGCGCAAGGTGGCCATGGTCACCCGTTGCCCGTCGCTGTTGGTCTTCTGCACCGCGACCTGGCCGGTGTGGATGATGCACATGAAACTGCCGGCATCGCCCTCATGGAAAATCTCTTCGCCTTCGGGAATGGTGCTGATGCTGAAGTAACCCGAAGCCGCCACGAAGTCTGCCGGCAACAGTTGATCGAACAGGCCGCAGTCCATCAGCCAGTCGCGAATTTCGTTGTTCAGTAAGGTCGGTTCTGACATGTCGTCACGGTCTTTTTCTTGTGTCTGTGTCTGTGTCTGTTTCAGGCCTTAAGTCACCCATCATCCCCTGTGGGAGCGGGCTTGCCCGCGATGACGATGTCACAGCCAATGTTGATATTGAATGTGATGGCCTCATCGCGGGCAAGCCCGCTCCCACAGGAGATGTGTGTTGTCTCGGGCCCCGGTGTCTGGTGTTAAGACCGGTACACCGGGCCAAGTTCCTCAGGCGATGCCCAAAACCTTGAAAACAAATGCGTATTCGAGGGCTACGTCACGTAATCCCTGATAACGACCGCTCATCCCGCCATGGCCGGCACCCAGTTCAGTCTTGAGCAACAAGGCGTTGGTGTCGGTTTTGGTCGCGCGCAATTTCGCCACCCACTTGGCCGCTTCCCAGTACTGCACGCGACTGTCGTTGTAGCCGGCGATCACCAGCGTTGCCGGATAGGCTTGCGCAGTGACGTTTTCGTACGGGGCGTAGGCCTTGATCCGATCATAGACATCCGGTTCTTGCGGGTTGCCCCACTCGTCGTATTCCGTGACGGTCAGCGGCAGTTCCGGGTCGAGCATGGTGTTGAGCACGTCGACGAACGGCACTTCGGCAATCGCCGCAGCGAACAGCTCTGGCCGCTGATTGAGTACCGCGCCGATCAGCAAACCACCGGCGCTGCCACCGCTGATCGCCAGCTGCGATGGGCTAGTGAAGCCGTTAGCGATCAGGTGTTCGGCGCAGGCAATGAAGTCGCTGAAGGTGTTGTGTTTGTGTTCCTGCTTGCCGGCGCGGTACCAGGCTTCGCCCAGCTCACCGCCACCGCGTACATGGGCGATGGCAAAGGTCATGCCGCGATCCAGCAGGCTCAGGCGGGCGTGGGAGAACCATGGGTCGAGGCTTTCGCCGTAGGCGCCGTAGCCGTACAGATAAAGCGGCGTCGGCTTGCCGAGGAACTCGCGTTTGACCACAAGGCTGATCGGCACTTGCGTACCGTCCGGTGCCGTCGCCCAAAGCCGCTGGCTGACATACGCATCGGCGTCGAACAGGCCGAGCACCGGGGTTTCCTTGAGGACTTGTTGCTCGCCGGTGGTCAGAATCAGTTGGCGGATCTGCGCCGGACGGTTCAAGGCTTCGTAGCGCAGACGGATCCGGTCGCTGACAAATTCCAGGCTGTTCTGCACGTGCAGGCTGTAGGCCGCGTCCGGCAATTGCACGCGATAGGGCACCAAGTCCCGTGGGCGCACTTCGATGATCGGCAGGCCACCTTCGCGCAAGCTCAGGGTCATGGCCTCGGCGTTCAGGCTCATGCCTTCGAGCATCACCGTGTCGCTGTGGGGAATCAGGTTCTGCCAGTCGGCTTCGGTCGGCGCGACGCCGGTATCGGCGGCCTGGTACAGGGCGAAGTTGATACCGTCGCGGTTGGTGCGGATCAGCCACGTCCACTCGCCATCGAGTTTGCCGTGGTCGACATCGTACTCATGATCTTCGACCCGCGGCGCCAGGCAGGTAAAGGCCTGATGTGGCAGCGAAGCATCGAGCACCCAGACTTCGCTGGTGGTCTTACTGCCCAGCGACAACAGCAGTTGCCGTTCGGAGCTTGAGCGGTAGCAATGCAGGAAGAATCGGCCGTCTGGCTCATGAAACACTTCTTCGGCCGCGGTGCCGTCCAGCCGATAGCGGAACAGTTTGTGCGGGCGATGGGTGTCGTCGAGTTCGCCGAAAAACAGCGTCAGGCTGTCGTTGGCCCAGGTCATGCTGCCGTCGCAATCCTGGAATTCCAGTTCGCTGACGCGGCCGCTGGATAATTCCTTCACGAACAGCGTGTAAATCTCTTCGCCGCTGGAGTCGATGCTATAGGCCAGACGCTGGTGGTCCGGGCTGATACTGAACGCGCCCAGGGAAAAGAAGCCACCCTTGGCCAGCACGTTCGGATCAAGCAGCAGCAGTTCCTGGCTTTCGTCGATCTGCAGGCTGCCATCGACCGGACGCGGGCAGCGGTAGTGGCGGGCGTATTCGTCGCCAGCAGTGGTGCGGGTGTAATACAGGTACGGGCCCCAGGGCGAGGGCAGCGACAGGTCGGTTTCGAGAATCCGCCCCTTGATCTCTTCGAACAGGGTTTCGCGCAGGCCGGCCTGATCGGCGGTTTGTGCCTCTTGATAGCGGTTTTCAGCTTTCAGGTAATCGAGCACCGCGTCGGTGTCGCGCTCCTGCAGCCAGGCATACGGGTCAGAACCGTCGGCCTTGTGGGCAATCGGAGCGCTGGTGACGTTGGCGGATAGGGGCATGAATGGCTCTCGAACAATGTACGGAATAGGGGCTTCGCAACCTGTGGGAGCGGGCTTATGGTGAGGGGGCTTGTCTGTGGCGAGGGGGCTTGCCCCCGTTGAACTGCTCAGCAGTTCCTTTTTTGGGGCCGCTTCGCAGCCCAACGGGGGCAAGCCCCCTCGCCACAGACAAGCCTCCTCACCACACAAGCTCGCTCCCACAGGGTCTGTGTCTTGCCCGACTGGTATTGGGACAAGCCTGACGTGCGAAAAGTCGTTACTATAAGCGCCTCTTTGCCTGCCTTGCCATGGACACCATGACCGAGAACGACTATCTGATCGCTTGGGGCCTCTACGCCTTTGCCGCTTTAGGCTGCCTGTTGGTGTGGATGCGCATCACCCGCTGGATGTGGCGTTGGCTGCGTGAGCCGCTGCGGCTGCTGGTCGCGGTGTTACTGTTCAGCCCGACCATCATCGACCCGGTGAAAGAAAAGGTCGCCCCGGCCATTGCCATTACTGCCCTCGACTTGCTGTTCAAGGTCGGCAACAACGCCTGGCGCGCGGTTTCCGATCTGTTCATGTACGGCATGATTGTCTTCGGCATTTACCTGGTGTTCGTGGCCATCCGTTTTCCCATCGAGCGTGCCTCCAACGCTCGCAAGGAACAGGCGGCTGCCGCCAAGGCAGCGGCGCAGGCCGACGAGCCTGACGACGATCAGCCTTTCGGCGGTGCCGGCGATGATCGTTACGGCCGGCCACCGGTGCCGAGCAACCCTCAGCGTTCGCGGGTCGAACCGCGTCTGTAACCGTGCCCCTGTACTGAATCGAGAGTCCGAGCATGTGTGAGTTATTGGGCATGAGCGCCAATGTCCCGACCGATATCGTGTTCAGCTTCACCGGGCTGATGCAGCGAGGCGGCCGCACCGGGCCGCACCGTGACGGTTGGGGCATCGCTTTTTATGAAGGCCGTGGCCTGCGGCTGTTCCAGGACCCGGCGGCGAGCAGCGAGTCGGAAGTGGCGAACCTGGTGCAGCGCTATCCGATCAAAAGCGAAGTGGTGATCGGCCACATCCGCCAGGCCAACGTCGGCAAAGTGTGCCTGTCCAATACCCACCCGTTTGTGCGCGAGTTGTGGGGGCGCAACTGGTGTTTCGCCCACAACGGCCAGTTGGCCGATTTCAACCCGACCGCCAGTTTTTACCGCCCCGTTGGCGATACCGACAGCGAAGCGGCGTTTTGCGATTTACTCAACCGGGTGCGTGCAGCGTTCCCCGAGCCGGTAGAGATCGAAGCACTGTTGCCAGACCTGGTGGCCGCCTGCGCCGAGTACCGCAGCAAAGGTGTGTTCAACTGCTTGCTCAGCGACGGCGACTGGCTGTTCTGCTACTGCTCGAGCAAACTGGCGCAGATCACCCGCCGTGCACCGTTTGGCCCGGCGCGTTTGAAGGACGTCGATGTGATCGTCGACTTCCAGGCCGAAACCACGCCCAACGATGTGGTCACGGTGATTGCCACCGAACCCTTGACCGAAAACGAAACCTGGACCCGCTACGAACCGGGCCAATGGAGCCTCTGGCGACGCGGTGAATGCGTCAGCCAGGGCAAGACCGAATAAGGATCTCTCCCCCATGTTGCTCAGTTATCTACGGCTGGTGTTGTTCGCGGCGGGCCTGTTGATCGGTGTCCAGGTGCCTGGGTTCATCAGTGACTATGCCAAGCGGGTCGAGGCGCATCTGATTGAGGCGCAGACCGGTTTGAGCGGTTTTCAGGGCACTGCCAATCAGTTTTTCAAGGGTGACATGCAGGCGCTCGTGGCCCATTACCGTGCCAGCGAAGACCCGATCTTTCGCAGCGATGCCGACAGCCTGAGCACCTTGCTCACCCGTCAACTGGCCCTCGACAAGCAATTCCAGGCCATGCAGGGCCCGTGGTACATCCGCGTCCTGCAAGTGGCCTTGGCCGCCGACCCGGATATTCGCAAGGAAACCTGGAACGGCTACAGCTACCAGATCCTGCTGACGCCGGAAGCGATGATCTGGGGCATGAGCGGCGCGTTGCTGCTGTCGTTCGGCATTGAATGCCTGTTCCGACTGATCGACTGGGTGGTGCTGGGCGGCAAGCGTTTGCGCCAGAGCCGGCCGATTGAAGACCGGGATGTGCGGGGGCTGTAACCCTGTAGAGCCAACTTGCCGGCGATTGCCGCGACACGAATGCCTGGCAGATCGCATCGCTGGCAAGCTGGCTCCTGTTTTTACCAATCCACCGAGTAGCTCATGCTCAGCGTACGGCCTTCGGCGTTGGCATACGGCGCTCTGGCGTTGGCCTGGGTGAACAGGTTCTGGTACGTGCGGTTGGTCAGGTTGTACACGCCGCCTTCAAGACGACCGACCGGCAGTTGCACGGACCCGAGCAGGTCCACCAGCGTATAGCCTTCGATCTCGCGCCCGTTGTTGTCCTTGGCGGCGGCGTCGTAACTGGACAAATGCATGCCTTGCAGGCGCAGGGTGTAGTCGTCTTCGGTGTAGCCAACGAACAGTGTGGTCTTGGCCGGTGAGATGCGCGTAGCCGGCAGATCGATCCATTTGCCGTTCTGTTCGGTCTCGCCTTTGGCCCAGGCATAAGTGCCACCCACCGACCAGCGATCGGTGGCGCGGTAGGTCAGGCTGTTTTCGATGCCGCGAACCCGCTCTTTCTGGTTGATCAGGCACAATACGCGATCATTGGCATCGTAGAACTGGGTCACGTCCGAGGTGTTTTCGTACACGGTGACGTCGGCCTGCCACTGGTCCCAGTTACCGCGCCAGCCCAGCTCGTAACTGTCGACCTTGATGGCCTGGGCGTTGAGACTCTGGATGTCGAAGGTGCTGCTGACATCACGCATGAAGCGCTGGATATCCGGTAGCGAAAACCCCTGGCTGTAATTGGCGAAGACATCCTGGTTTTCACTCAGGTGGTAGACCGCCCCCAGGTTGTACAGAGTCGCATCGTATTTGAGGGTGTCGCCGGGCAGGGTTGCGCGTACGCCGGTCTGGACGATCTGACCATAAGCAATGCTGTCGGAGACGTCGCTTTCAATCCATTCGCGGCGCACACCGCCGCGCAAGGTCCAGTCACCGATGTCCCAGGACATCTGCCCGAACAGCGACTTGGTGGTGGTTTCGATGTCCGGGCCCAGCTCGTAGGTGGTGCCGGTCTTGGTGTAGTTCAGGCCATTGAGCCTGTATTGATCACCTCGTTGGCGAGAGCGCTCATTATCATAGTCGGCGCCCCAGACCAGATTGCCCGTGGCACTCCCGATCGCCGGCAGCGGCGTGTCGATGGCCGCGCGCAGGCCGTAGACATCCTGCACACTGTTGTTGTCGGAGATCCCGGCCCTGCCTCGCGACAGGTCCGGAAAGAACAACGCATCGGCGCGGCGCCAGTAGCTTTCCAGTTGCAGGCCCTGACCGTAGAAGTCCTTGTCGGTGTAGTTGAGGTTGACCGCCTGGTTATGGGTATAGGGCTGGTCGTCGAGTTTCAGCCCTTTGACCGCCACGGCTTCCTGCCGGTTTGTCGGGTCTTTTGTGTAGCCAGTGTCCTGCTGGTCCTTGTAGTCCTGCAGCGACAGGCTAAGTTTTTTGTCGGCATCCAGTTCGTAACCGAAACGACCTTGCAGGTCATAGGTTTCGGTGTCCATGTTGCTGCCCTGGGAAGTGTCCTGAGGGATGCGATTGCCGTTGCCATCGAACTGATCGTTACGCTGAGTCAGGTCGGCGGAGACGTACCAGTCCAGGGCATCCTTGCGCCCCGTCGCACTCTGAAAGGCTTCGTAGGCGAAGCCTTTTCGGTTGAGGTTGTTGCCGCTGGTCAGGCCCAGTTTGCTGCTGTAGGCAATATCCTGGCCCTGATTGCGCTTGGTGATGATGTTGATGATGCCGCCTGAAGCACCGGCACCGTAGATGCTGCTGGCGCCGGAAATCACTTCGATGCGTTCGATGCTGGCCGGGGCGATGCTGTTGAGCTGGCGGTAGTTATCGCGCGTGGCGTTCTGCGATACGCCGTCGATCAACACCAGCATGTTGCGCCCGCGCAGGGTCTGACCGAAGTTGCTCATCCCGCCGCTGGACGGCGCAAGGCCGGGGACCAATTGCCCGAGGATGTCGGAGACCCGGCGGCCCGCGCCGCTCTGCTCACGGACCTGCTGTTCGTCGATCACCTGGACCGAGCCCGGAATCGAAGCAATGCTCGCTTCACTGCGAGTAGCGGAGACGACGGTGGCTTGCATGTTCAAGGTGCCGGGCTGCTGCTCGGTATCCTCGGCCCAGGTCTGGGCGCTGAAGGTACCGAGCAGCGGGATCAGAAGGGAGAGCTTGGTTCGGATCATGACGTGGTCTTTTTTTAGTTGTGATAAGTGTGGGGAGATAAGGTCGAGCGGTCAGGCGTGGCGTTGAACGAGCGTACCCAGCGGATCCCGATGGCGGCGATGGCGTAAGTCAGCGCCACCAGCCAGAAGCTGTGAGCCAGGCCGACCAGGCCCATGCCGATCCCGCCAAGGACGACACCGAGCAGAGCGCCAGCCTTTGCCGCGCTGTTGCCCAGGCCGAGCGCGAAGCCCTGCTGGTTTTCGGAAATGGTGTTGGCGATCAGTGCATAGGCGACGGGCAGCAGGGCGCCTTGCCAGAGGCCCCAGACGAGGCGACTGACGAGAAACCCCAGCCATTCGTTGGCCAATGCCGTGGCCGCCAGCGTCAGGGCACACAGCCAGGCCACGCCTTCGATGACGCGCAAGGTGTGGGCCGGCTGCCAGCGGTCGAACAGGCGTCCCCACAGCGGTGCGGAAATGGCCAGGGTCGCGGCGCTCGCCGCGTAGGTGGCGCCGATCAGCCAGCTTGGGGCATGCAGAATGCTCGCGACGTACAGCGCGTAGAACGACTGCGGCATCATCTTCGCGGCCTGAATCAAGACGATCACCAACAGGATTCCACCGAGCCAGCCTTTGGGCAGGGCGACCGGTTCAACAGCTTTTTTCTTCGAGGTCCGAGCCTTGTCGGCCGGCAGGAAAAAACTCCCCAGTGCGCACAGCAGGCAAATCGCCGTCGCGCCATAACAGAGCAGGGCAAACCCCGAGACGTCCATCAGCCAGCCACCCAGTACTGGGCCGATCAATGAGCCGACGGCGGTGGCCGATTGCAGGCGCGCCAGGGTGTGACCACGTCTGGAACTGTCGCAGCAGGCCAAGGCATAGGCTTGCGCGGCAGCGAGAAAACCGGCCAATGCGCCTTGCATCACGCGAATACCCACCAGCAGCCACGGGTCGAGGGTGATCGCCGCCAACCCTTGGCACAGCGCGAGTGCCAACAACGCCCGAACAATCATCGGTTTGTGTCCGGTGCGATCCCCCAACCGGCCCCACATGGGCGTCAGGAGCATGGCCGCCAGCATCGGACCGGCATAGACCATCGCCGATAACAGCGCTGTGTAGCCGGCGCCCTCCGGCCCGAGCAGATGCTGGATCTGCAAGGGCCAGAACGGACCGCTCATTTCCATTGCGCCCATGGAGACAAACTGGATGACGATCAGCAGTCGCAAAGCGCGACCGTCAGCGAGCATGGATATTGGGTCGCAGCGGGTTACTCAGGCGTCCAACGATGTCGGCATGACTGTCTAGCAAGCGCATGCGCATGAACGATTTGGCGGGCCAATCCTGTTCCAGCAAGGCCCGGCGCTCGCTTTCCCAACGTGCCGGTTCAACGTGCTCGCGCAAGGTCTCGAAGCACTGCGCAACGTGCGATGCCAATCGCTCCCAAAGGATGCTCTCCGACACATTCCAGTGGCGGGCACAGAGCAACGTCAGCTCACCGAGATGGCACATGAAGGTGGTGTGCAGGAGTTTGTCACGGACAAAGCCGGAGTCGTCATACAGGGTCATTTTCGGATCGTGCAACTGGATATCCAGACCCTTGGCGTGCAGGGTTTTGCGATCGATACGAACGTCGCCGAAATCACGTAATAGCAGCCGATTCAACTGCCCGTCAGCACCCATCACCATGAAACTGTTTTGCTGATGCGCTTCGAACGCCACGCCATACATCAGGTAAATGCCCAGCAGACTCGGTACGGCAATCGACAGGTAATCATCGAAGAACGCCAACATGGCCTCGCTGTCGTCGCTGCCCTGAGCCAGTCTTACCCAATCACGCAGCAGCGGTTGTTCGAATTCGTTGACGGCGAACAGGCTGCCGACCGGCACCGCCAATTCGCCTTCTTGCAGGAGGGTAAGCGGGTTATCGCGATACAGCACAGCAACATGCCGGGAGCGCTCGTCATCGACCGGCAGTGGTGCGTAATGCACGCCGATGCGCTCGGGAACGATGTTCAGCAGACGCTGAATCTGCGGCTCCTGATCGAGAATATCCAATACCAGTTGGCTGATGCGCGGACCCATCCGGGCGGAGCGCGGCGACACGGTGCGCTGCACGCTGGTCAGTCGCAAAGCCACCGGAAGTTTGACCATCGGCGCCACGCGACTGGCCTGCGGCAGGACCGTGCGGAAAGACATGGTCGGGTGGCCGGTAAAAGCCACGATGTCAGTGACGATCAGCAGGTTGTCAGCGATCTCGTTGGCGAACGAATGTGGCAGCTCTTCATGGGCTTGCCATGGGTGCGACGGGAGCGGGAGGTAGTCCTTTGCATCCAGGCCCAGTTGCTGCAAATGGCGTTGCAATTGTTCGGCAGCCTGAGGGAAGTGACCTTGCCACCAGTCCCAGTAGTCGGTGGTGCCAGCCAGCGCTTCGACGTGTGCGTACTGGCGGTGCAGGGCGCACAGCACGATCGGAAAACTCGCTTCGAATTCTGGCGAGAAAGCGATGACCTGAGCGGCGCTCAAGCCCAGTTTGGTCTTGTAGTTCGGGTGCCACGGATGGCCGAGAGTGCCCCACTGTTCGAGCAATGACGTAGGGTTCTGGTGGCTGGGGCCGGCTTTGAGCCAAGCGAGCAGATTGTCGTCGTACTCGGTATCGATCTGCTCTCTCAGGCGCTCGGTCCATCCATGGTGAAACGCCAGGCACAGGGTGTCGTTGCTGAAGCTGTCATCCAGCTCCCGGGCCAGACGTTCCAGTACTTGCGGGGAGGCTGGCGGGTTGAGCTGAGTGCTGAGGTGTGCGAGCAGTTCGCTGGGCAACTGGATTTTTTGGGGCAGTCTGTCGGGAGTGTGCAGGACGATGCTGCCGCGTACGTCCCAGCTGTTCATTCTGCCGCCGGACAAGTGCTCGAAGCAAAGATGCGCGCCATCGCCAAGTGGCAGCCAGCAGCGGCTAGAGTCGTCGTATTCGCAGGTGTCAGGGTTGATCAGATCTTCACGAAACAGCGCCTGGATCAGGCGTTGGAAACAGCGTTGGGCGGCGGGCTCCAGCGCGTTGCTCAAATGATCGAGAGTGATGCGGTGGGACTGGAAAGCCTGAGTGCCAAGAGCTTCGCTCCAGTGAGCGAGCAATTGTTGCTGTTTTTGCGTATAGCCGCGCATCAGGTCCGACTCCTTCTGGACAATTGATTAGCTGAAAGCGCGCTGAGAATACCGGCTTGAAAAAATAATGCAAATGATAGTGGTTCATATTTAGAATTTGGGGGGTATCCTTCAGACTCAGGCCTGTGGTTTGCTCAAGACGATGTACTGCTCGCCCACTTTCTGCGCATAGCGCTCCACGACTTGCTGACACAACGCCACGATTTCTTCGACCCATTCCACGCCAACCCGCCACGAAACCACCACCTGCAAGTTCGGCGGCCGCTGATCGATGGCCAGCAAGGTCAATTCCCCACGCGCCAATTCTTCGGCCACCAGCACCGGCGGTAGCGCGCCAATGCCGAAACCGTCCCTCAGCAATCGGGTAATCGCCGACACTGAATTCACACAGTTCAGCCGTGGCGCCATGACCCCGTTGGCCTGCATCAGGCTCAAGATATCCTGATGAGGATGGGAGTTTTTCGAATAGGTGATGATCCGCTCCCGCGCCAGATCGGCGACACCTGAATACTCGCGGTTGTAGATGGAATTGCTGGCGACGATCCAGCCCATCGGATGACTGGCCAGCTCCAGACTACGTACGCTTTCCTGGCGCAGCAGGTCGGTTTGCAGGATCAGATCGAGAAAGCCTTTTTGCAGCTGATCGCAGAGGTTGAGCGCGGTATCGGCCACCAGTTCGATTTCCACTAGCGGGTAGTGATCCATCATCTGCGCCACCAACGGGCTGAGCCAGGTGTGGATCACGGTATCCATGACGCCGATCCGGACCCGCCCGACCTTACTCGAACGCGTCTCGATCGACTGCTTGAGCGCCTGCATTGTGTCCATCATCTGCTCGGCATATTCGAGCACCTTCAGGCCTTCGGGCGTCAGGCTCACGCCGCGAGAATCACGCAGGAACAGCTTCACCCCGAGCTCGCCTTCGAGCACGGCGATACGGCTGGAAATCGACGCCTGGGTGGTGAAGAGTTTGTCTGCCGTCAGGCGGAAACTCTTGAGGCGGGCGACCCAGACAAAGGTCTCGAGAAACTTCAGGTTCATGGGATCAGCTCTTGGGGCTTAGCCCGTCGGATAAGGTTTTCTTATGTCTAGGGCGGGTTTTTATTAGTTGGACGCAGCAGGGCCAGCAGCCCAAAAATCGGCACATCCGGTTCCCACGATAGGCGTCGTCGGGGCTCAGAACAATACCAATAAAATTTGCACGGAGACTTGCCATGAGTGCGCCCGACACCCTCGTTTCAAAAGCCACGGCTCGCCCGGGACCCTTCGATTGGTACCACAACATCAATAAGCAGGAACGTCGTACGTTCTGGAGCTGCAAGATCGGCTATGGCCTGGACGGCATGGACACCCAGATGCTCAGCTTCGTGGTGCCGACCCTGATTGCCATGTGGGGCATCACCACTGGCGAAGCCGGGCTGATTCACACCAGCACCCTGATCGCTTCGGCTATCGGTGGCTGGGTGGCGGGGATTCTCTCTGACCGCATCGGCCGGGTGCGCACCCTGCAACTGACGGTGCTCTGGTTCGCCTTCTTCACCTTCCTCTGCGGCTTTGCCCAGAACTACGAACAACTGTTGATCAGCCGCACGTTGATGGGCTTTGGTTTCGGCGGTGAATGGACCGCTGGCGCGGTGTTGATGGGCGAAGTGATTCGTGCCAAGGACCGTGGCAAAGCTGTTGGCATGGTGCAATCGGGTTGGGCGTTGGGTTGGGGGCTGACAGCGATTCTGTATGCGCTGCTATTTTCGGTTTTGCCGCCGGAAGACGCCTGGCGAGCATTGTTCATCCTTGGCATCGTGCCGGCGATTTTTGTGATCTTCGTCCGTCGCCTGGTCAAGGACCCGGAAATCTACCGCGAAGCCAAAGCCAAGGAAGAGCCAAGCAACCCGGCCAAGTTCTACGAGATTTTTGCCCCGGGCATCCTTTTCACCACGATCCGCGCTTCGATCCTGACCACCGGCGCGCTCGGCGGTTACTACGCGATCACTTCCTGGCTGCCGACGTTTCTGAAAAACGAACGGGGCTTGAGCGTACTCGGCACCGGTGGTTATCTGGCGATGGTGATCGTCGGGTCCTACATCGGGTACGTGATCAGCGCGTATTTGACTGACATCCTCGGTCGTAAAAAGAATTTCATTCTGTTCGCGGTCGGCTCGTTCACCATTGTTCTGCTGTACACCCAATTGCCGGTCAGCAACGGCGTGATGCTCTGGCTGGGTTTCCCCCTGGGCTTCTTCGCTTCGGGGATCTTCAGCGGCATGGGCGCGTTTTTGACTGAGCTGTTTCCGACGCGGATACGTGGCTCGGGCCAAGGTTTTTGCTACAACATCGGTCGGGCATTGGCGGCGTTGTTCCCGCTGTTGATCGGCTTGCTCAGCCAGAAGGTGCCACTGAGTGTGGGAATCGGGGCCTTCGCGGCGGTGTCCTACGGGGTAGTGATCCTGGCGGCCCTGAGCCTGCCGGAAACCCGTGGCAAGCAACTCGACGCTCAATAACCGAATATCCGGTAACTGATAATCTGAGGGGCATATGTCCTTCAGCTAAGAAGATAAAAGCCTACAGGAGTGTTCACCGTGAACCGCCTGCTATTGAACTGCGACATCGGCGAGAGTTTCGGTAACTGGACCATGGGTCTGGACGCCGAGGTCATGCCCTTCATCGACTGCGCCAACATCGCTTGTGGCTTCCACGCCGGCGACCCGAGCATCATGCGCAAGACCGTCAGCCTGGCTCTGGGCCACGGCGTGCAGATTGGTGCTCATCCGGCCTATCAGGATCTGGTGGGGTTCGGTCGCCGATCCATGGCTTACACCGCCCAGGAACTGCAGGACCTGTTGCATTACCAGATCGGCGCCCTCGACGGCATTTGCCGGGCTCAGGGCGGGCGGGTGAGTTACGTCAAACCCCACGGCGCGATGTACAACGACATGATGGCCAACCCGGCGCAACTGCGCGCGGTGATTCAGGCCGTGGCAGCCTATGATCGGAGCTTGCCGTTGATGCTGATGGCGACCCGCGACAACAGTGCCGCGCAGCAACTTGGCGATGAATATGGCGTGACATTGTGGTTTGAAGCCTTCGCCGATCGCGCTTACGACAGCGCAGGCAGGCTGGTTTCGCGGCAACTGCCGGGAGCCGTGCATCACGATCCCGAGAAAATCATCGAACAGGCGTTGATCATTGCTCGCGGTGACAATCTTACGGCCAGCGATGGCAGCGCCTTGCATCTGCAGGCCAACACCTTGTGCGTACACGGCGATAACGCCAGTTCGGTGGCCGCCGTGCAGCGCATTCGCGAAGCCTTGAATCAGCAGAGTGCATCATGAAACCACGGGTGGAAGTGGTGGCGCTGGATTGCCTGATGGTGCGTCTGTTCGATGAAATCAGCGAAGCCAACATGCCGTGGATGCTCGCCGCCAGCGAGCGTCTGCGAGAGGCGTTCGCCAGCCATTTGATCGATCTGGTGCCGTCCTATACGACGTTGATGGTGCATTACGATTTGATGGCGCTGAATCCGGCCCAGGCGCGGGAATTGATCGCTGAAGCCTTGATCGATCTGTCCCCCAACGCTCGCACTAGTGGTAAATGCCATGAGTTGCCGGTCTGGTATGACCTGAGTGTCGGTCCGGAACTGACGTTGCTGTCTCAGCGCAGTGGATTAACGGTGGAAGAGGTGATCCACCGCCACAGCGGTCGCGAGTACCAAGTGTTCGCGTTAGGCTTCGCGCCGGGGTTTGCCTTCATGGGATTGGTAGAGGAAATATTGGCTGCACCGCGTATGAATACTCCGCGTAAAAAAGTGGCTGCCGGCAGTGTTGGTATCGCCGAACGCCAGACGGCGGCTTATCCGGTGGTGTCCCCCGGCGGCTGGAACCTGATCGGCCGCACCCCGGCCAAATTGTTCGACCGCGAGCGCGACGGCTACAGCCTTATGCAACCGGGCGACACCGTGCGCTTCGAAGCGGTCAGCCATGCCGAGTTCATCAATCTGGGCGGTGATGACACGCCGTTGGAGGCCCTGGCATGAGCCGACTGACGATTGAAGCAAGTACACCGCTGTGCCTGTTGCAGGACGCCGGGCGATTTGGCGTGCGGCATCTGGGCGTGACCCAGGGCGGGGCGGCGGATTGGCGATCGATGTCGTGGGCCAATTGGTTGCTGGGCAATGGGCTGGATGCATCGGTGATCGAAATCACTCTCGGCGGGTTTACGGTCGTTGCCCAGGAAGATTGCGTGCTGGCGTTGGCCGGAGCGGATCTGGGGGCGCAGGTGGATGGCGAGGCATTGGCACCGTGGCGCAGTTTCAGGCTGAACAAGGGTCAGCAATTGCAATTCACTCAACCGCTGCTTGGCGCTCGGGCTTATTTGGCGGCCCCCGGCGGATTTGATGCGCCAAAGGTGTTGGGCAGTAGCGCAACGGTGCTCCGTGAGGAGCTCGGTGGGCTGGATGGCATGGGTCGGGCGTTGGCCAAAGATGCGCAGTTGAGCTATTCGGGGAGCTCGCTGTTACTGCTGCGGGCGCTGGCGCCCGAACAAGTGCCGAATTTCAAACTCAATGCGCCGCTGGACTTGGTGCTCGGTGCACAGATCGGCGAGTTCAGCGGGCAGAGTCTGTTCGATGCGTTCAACAGCGTCTGGACCCTCGACAGCCGCGCCGACCGGATGGGCATCCGCTTGCTGGGAACGGCGCTGCAGTATCAGGGCAAGCCGATGATTTCCGAAGGCATCCCGCTGGGCGCAGTCCAGGTGCCACCGGACGGGCAGCCGATTGTGCTGCTCAATGATCGGCAGACCATTGGCGGTTATCCGCGGTTGGGGGCGTTGACGCCGTTGGCATTGGCGCGATTGGCGCAGTGTCTGCCGGGGGCGAAGGTGCGGTTGAAGCCGGTGGTGCAGGACGTCGCGCATCGGGAACACGTTGAGTATTTTCGGCGGTTTTAACTGTGGCGAGGGGGCTTGCCCCCGTTCGGCTGCGCAGCAGTCGTAAAACCATGCATGCGGTGTATCTGATACATCGCGATTGCAGATTTTGGGGTCGCTTCGCAACCCAACGGGGGCAAGCCCCCTCGCCACAGGTGCTACGCCTTATTTGGACAAAAACCGCATCCCTTCCTCCAACCCCCGCAACGTCAGCGGATACATCTGGTCATCAATCAAATCCCGCACGATATTGGTCGACGAGGTATAGCCCCAGGTGTCTTTCGGGTACGGGTTGATCCAGATGAGCTTCTTGTACTTTTCCTTGAAGCGCTGCATCCACACGTAACCGGCTTCTTCGTTCCAGTGCTCGACGCTGCCGCCAGCCTGGGTGATTTCATAGGGCGCCATGGCGGCGTCGCCGATGAAGATCACTTTGTAGTCGGCGCCGTACTTGTGCAGCAAGTCCTGGGTGGCGGTGCGTTCGGAGCTCCGGCGCATGTTGTTCTTCCACACCGATTCATAAATGAAGTTGTGAAAGTAGAAGTACTCCAGATGCTTGAACTCGGTCTTGCAGGCCGAGAACAGTTCTTCGCAGATCTTCACGTGGGCGTCCATCGAGCCGCCGATGTCGAACAGCAGCAACAACTTGACGGTGTTGCGGCGCTCCGGACGCATCTGGATGTTCAGCAGCCCGGCATCGCGAGCGGTATGGTCGATGGTGCCGTCGATGTCGAGTTCTTCCGCCGCGCCTTGACGAGCGAATTTACGCAGGCGACGCAGGGCGACCTTGATGTTGCGTGTGCCCAGTTCGACCGAATCGTCGAGGTTCTTGTACTCGCGCTGATCCCAGACTTTGACCGCTTTGCCTTGGCGCTTGCCGGCATCGCCGACCCGAATGCCTTCGGGGTTGAAGCCACCGGAGCCAAACGGGCTGGTGCCGCCGGTGCCGATCCACTTGTTGCCGCCGGCATGGCGTTCTTTCTGTTCTTCCAGGCGCTTCTTGAACTCTTCGATCAGCTTGTCCAGCCCACCGAGTGACTGGATCGCGGCCCGCTCTTCATCGGTCAGGGAACGCTCGAATTCCTTGCGCAGCCAGTCTTCTGGAATCAATGCCTGAAGGTGATCGTCGAGCTTTTCCAGGCCATTGAAGTAGGCACCGAACGCCCGGTCGAACTTGTCGAAATGCTTTTCGTCCTTCACCAGAATCGCCCGCGACAAGTAATAGAACTCGTCCATGTCGGCGAAGGTCACGCGCTGTTTCAGCGCGTTGATCAGGTCCAGCAGCTCACGCACCGAGACCGGCACCTTGGCTGCACGCATTTCATTGAACAGGTTGAGCAGCATGGCGATCGCCTCTCTCTATCGGGGCTTAGCGAGAGCCGCGACGGCTCATGAACGCCAGGCGCTCAAGCAATTGCACGTCTTGTTCATTCTTCACCAGGGCGCCTGCCAGTGGCGGAATGGCCTTGGTCGGATCGCGCTCGCGCAGCACCGCTTCGCCGATATTGTCGGCCATCAACAACTTCAGCCAGTCCACCAGTTCGGAGGTCGATGGCTTCTTCTTCAGGCCCGGCACTTTGCGCACATCGAAGAACACGTCCAACGCTTCGCTGACCAGGTCTTTCTTGATGTTCGGGTAGTGCACGTCGACGATCCGTTGCATCGTGACGCGATCCGGGAAGGCGATGTAGTGAAAGAAGCAGCGGCGCAGGAAGGCGTCCGGCAGCTCTTTCTCGTTGTTGGAGGTAATGATGATGATCGGGCGCTTCTTGGCCTTGATGGTCTCGTCGATCTCGTAAACGTAGAACTCCATCTTGTCGAGTTCTTGCAGCAGGTCGTTAGGAAACTCGATGTCGGCCTTGTCGATTTCGTCGATCAGCAGAATCACCCGCTCTTCGGACTCGAAAGCTTCCCAGAGCTTGCCCTTTTTCAGGTAGTTGCGAACGTCGTGGACCTTCTCCGTACCCAGCTGCGAGTCCCGCAGGCGACTGACCGCGTCGTACTCGTACAAACCTTGATGTGCCTTGGTGGTGGACTTGATGTGCCAGGTAATCAACTTGGCGCCGAAGGACTCGGCCAGTTGCTCGGCGAGCATGGTTTTGCCGGTGCCTGGCTCGCCCTTGACCAGCAGTGGCCGCTCCAGGGTGATGGCGGCGTTGACCGCCAGCTTCAGGTCATCGGTGGCGACGTAGGCCTGGGTGCCTTCGAACTTCATCTGCTAATCCTCGAACGGTAACGCCGACCTGAACGAGGCAGGGCGGGGCGCGATAAATTGTCAGGCTCGACTATAACGCGCTGCCCGGTCGACTGTGAACGCAGACGACTTATTCAGTCTCTGAATGGGGCGTCACATCTTGACTCAGTCCGTATCCGGCTTGGGTCGTTCGTACTGGGCATTGAATGCCTGGATGAAACCATTACGCAAAATCTGCAAAAAAGCCTCGAATGCGCTGATATCTCGCTGATGCACGCTGCCTTTGAGCTGGACGCGAGTGGCGAACTGGTTTTTCGGTTGATTCTTCAACACATTCTCGGTGCCACCGACGAGTGCTTCCCAGATGGAGCGAAAAATCCCTTTGTCTTTGTTCTCCACGTCCTGTTGCCAATTGAATACATCGACGTCCCGCAATAGCGGCTTGATGTAGCCAGTGAGTTGGCCCTTGTTGGCTTCGGCTTCAATGACCACGTCACCATGGCCGGAATTGAAGTCGAACTTGCCGTAAGCCGAGGCGAAGTCGTTCATACGTTTGAGTTCAAGGTTCTTGGCGCGCAGGCGGAATTCGAAGTCTTCGAAATTGCTAAATGGATCAAAGGTCGCCAGGGTTTCCAGCGGTGCATGCCCCAGCAACAGCGCTTTGCCGTCGAAACGGGCGTCGCGCTTGCCTTTGGTGTCGACTACGTTGGTCAGGTTGTAAATGCTGGCGTTAACCTGGGTGGCATTCATGTTCACCGGCGGTTTTGAATTGAAGTTTCGAAAGGTGACCCGCCCATCGTTGATCCGCACTTCGTTCAGGGTTATCGGCAGCAATTTTTCCAATTGTGCCCGCCAGTCGGTGCCCTGACCGGTCTGGGAGTTTTTCTTGGTGGCACCGTCGACGAAATTCACCTCGGGTTTGTCGAACTGCGCCTCGGCCACCACGGCATGGTCGTACCAGAGCGAGTGCCAGCTGACGGAGAGGTCAATCAAGGGGGCGTTGACGAAAGGTACGGGGACCTTGCCATTGACCTTGACGATTTTCAGTCCGTTGATTTTGTAAGCACCGCGCCACAGGGCCAGGTCTACATCGGTAATCTGCCCGCTGTAGTCACCCATGTCCGCCAGTTTCTCGTTGAGGTAATCGCGCACCATGTAGGGCAGGGCAATGTGCAGGGCAACCAGCAGCACAACAAGGCCGGCGAGGGTCCACAGGGGCCAACTGTATCGACGCTTCATGGCGGCAAATCTCTGGCGGTATAAAGCGATTGACTGCGGGGCTAAGCGGACGTTCGACTGACTGGACGACCACGGGTAACAGGCATACCTTGGACAGCTAATTCAACGCTGTATAAGGACCCAGCCATGAGCCGTATTTATGCTGACAACGCCCATTCCATTGGCAATACGCCGCTGGTGCAAATCAACCGTATCGCCCCGCGCGGTGTCACCATCCTGGCCAAGATCGAAGGGCGCAATCCTGGTTATTCGGTCAAGTGCCGGATCGGCGCGAACATGATCTGGGAGGCCGAAAGCAGCGGTAAACTCAAGCCCGGCATGACCATCATCGAACCGACTTCGGGCAATACCGGCATCGGCCTGGCGTTCGTTGCCGCCGCCCGCGGGTACCGGCTGGTACTGACCATGCCCGCATCCATGAGCATCGAACGACGCAAGGTGCTCAAAGCCCTTGGCGCCGAACTGGTGTTGACGGAACCGGCCAAAGGCATGAAAGGCGCAATCGAGAAGGCTGCCGAAATCCTCGCCAGTGATCCATCGACCTACTTCATGCCTGCGCAATTCGAAAACCCGGCCAACCCGGCCATCCACGAAAAAACCACCGGGCCGGAAATCTGGAACGACACCGACGGCGCAGTCGACGTCTTGGTGGCGGGTGTCGGAACAGGTGGAACCATTACCGGGGTTTCGCGGTATATCAAGAATACCCAGGGCAAGCCGATAATCTCGGTGGCGGTGGAGCCAGTATTGTCGCCAGTCATCACTCAGGCGAGGGCTGGGGATGAGATCAAGCCCCTTGCCCCCCACAAAATCCAGGGCATCGGCGCTGGTTTTGTACCGAAGAACCTGGATCTGTCGATGGTCGATCGGGTGGAGCTGGTCAGCGACGATGAGTCCAAGGCGATGGCCCTGCGGCTGATGCAGGAAGAAGGGATTTTGAGCGGTATCTCGTGCGGCGCCGCCATGGCGGTGGCTGTGCGACTGGCTGAAACCCCGGAAATGCAGGGCAAGACCATCGTGGTGATCCTGCCCGACTCTGGCGAACGCTACCTGTCGAGCATGCTGTTCAGTGATCTGTTTACCGAACAGGAGAATCAGCAGTAAGAGCTACCGAAGGTTCGGTCCGCGTTCGGACGATCTTTTGATCTTGTTTTTGATTCTCGTGTGAAAGGGGGGTGATTCAGGTCAGCCCCCGTTCAGGAACCTTGTGTTAATAAGGGTTTATTGCGTAATCCTTAACACTGAATGTTGAGTTATGCGGGTTTTTCCCGAGGCCGGTAGTGTTTATCATGGCCGATTGCCACGTCGGGTAAATGGCGTTGTGCAAAGTTACCTACTATCAAGGAGTTGTAGATGAGCTTTTCCTTTGTCGCGAAGGCTTCGGTGTTGTTGCTGTTCCTCGGCAGCACGCTCTATGTGCACTTGCGTGGCAAGGCGCGTTTGCCGGTCCTGCGCCAGTTCGTCAACCACTCGGCTCTGTTTGCACCTTATAACGCCCTGATGTACCTGTTCTCCGGCGTGCCATCCAAACCCTACCTGGACCGCAGCAAGTTCCCCGAACTGGATGTGCTCAGGGACAACTGGGAAGTTATCCGCGACGAAGCCATACACTTGTTCGACGAGGGTTACATTCGCGCCGCCGAAAAGAACACCGACGCCGGTTTTGGTTCGTTCTTCAAGAAGGGCTGGAAGCGTTTCTACCTCAAGTGGTACGACAAACCGCTGCCATCGGCCGAAGCCTTGTGCCCGAAAACCGTGGCGTTGGTCAGCAGTATTCCCAACGTCAAAGGCGCCATGTTCGCGCTGCTACCGGGTGGCAGTCACCTCAATCCGCATCGCGACCCGTTCGCCGGTTCCCTGCGTTATCACCTGGGGCTGTCGACACCGAACTCCGATCATTGCCGCATCTTCGTCGACGGTCAGGTTTATGCCTGGCGTGATGGGGAAGATGTGATGTTCGATGAAACCTACGTGCACTGGGTCAAGAATGAAACCGAGCAAACCCGGGTCATCCTGTTCTGCGATATCGAGCGACCGCTGAGCAATCGCCTCATGACCCGCATCAACCGCTCGATCAGCGGCTTTCTGGGGCGCGCCACTGCACCCCAGAACCTTGATGATGAACGCGTTGGCGGGATCAACCAGGCCTACGCCTGGAGCAAGAACTTCAGCGACAAATTCAGCGGTATGGTCAAACAGTGGAAGCGTCGTAACCCCAAGGCCTACCGTGTACTGCGGCCGGTGCTGGCCGTGGTGGTGTTGACGTTGTTGGGGTATTGGTTGTTTGGTTGAGGCCTCAGGCCTATTCCCCGGGTTCTTTCGTCAAGTCATTGCAATCCCTGTCGAGCGCTGGTTATAGTCGGCCCTCTGTGGTTTCCTGAACCACTCTTTCACTCATCAAAAAAGATCAGCCCATGCCAGCTTCCCCCATCAACGCGGTAGTCGATTCAGCGGTCAACGCTGGCGTCGTGCCGTGCGGGAATCAGCAGCCTGCGCAGATCAGTCATTACCCCCCACCTGTCAGTAACACGCCGGTGTGCGCAGTCGTATCACCGCCAGGCGTTGGCTTCTCGGGCTGATCAGCTTTTTTCTGCTGTTCCCGTGCCCATCTGAAAAGCGCCTGAAAAAACTACTGAATTTCAGCTTCGGCTGAGTTGGCTTTTTGCCTGACTACAGGTGGTATTCATGTTTGTCCTTTCGAAAAAATCCGCGCTCGCGGCGGCGTCCACGAGCCTGTTCGTTTTGCTGTGGAGCAGCGGCGCGATCTTCTCCAAATGGGGCCTGGCCCACGCATCACCCTTCGCTTTTTTGCTGATTCGTTTCGCCATTGCCTTGTGCGGGCTGGTGCTGTTGATGCCGTTGCTCAAGCTGAAACTACCCAAGGGCGGCAAGCCGATGTTGTATGCGATGGCCACGGGCGTGGTGTTGCTGGGGGCTTATCAGATTTTCTATCTGCTGGCCCTGGACCTGAAGGTCACTCCCGGCATGATGGCAACCATCATGGGCGTTCAACCGATTCTCACCGTAGTGATCATGGAGCGGCACCGATCAATAAGCCGGATGTTCGGTCTGGCGCTAGGCCTGGCCGGGTTGATCATGGTGGTTTACCAGGGCATCGGACTGGCCGGCATGTCGTTGGCCGGGATGCTCTTCGGTCTGTTGGCGCTGGCGAGCATGACCTTCGGCTCGATCATGCAGAAACGCATCACCGATAATCCCCTCGGCACGCTGCCGGTGCAGTATCTGGCGGGATTGTTGCTCTGCGGGATCTTCGTACCGTTCCAGCCGTTTCATGTTGAACACAGCACAGGGTTCATCGTGCCGGTGTTGTGGATGGGGTTGGTGGTATCAGTGCTGGCGACGCTGCTGCTGTATCGGCTGATTGCACGAGGCAATCTGGTAAATGTCACTAGCCTGTTTTACCTGGTGCCGGCAGTAACGGCGGTCATGGACTACCTGATTTTTGGCAACCGTCTGGCGGCATTGAGCATGCTCGGCATGCTGCTGATCATCATTGGTCTGATGTTCGTCTTCCGCAAAACTGCTTGAAACAAAACAAGCCCGGAACATTGCTCCGGGCACCGTTCCCACATTGGATCTTCGTCGTGACACCGATCCATTGTGGGAGCGAGCTTGCTCGCGATGGCATTGTCAGCAGCACTACCGAGCAGCCACCTCAGCCGTCTTCACCACCGCCGGCTTCAACACCAACCACAACGCCACCGCTATCAACACCCCGCCATAAAGATGTGCCATCGACAACGGCTCATCCAGCAGCAGCGCCCCCCACAACACCCCGAACGGCGGGATCATGAAGGTCACGGTCATGGATTTCACCGGGCCAACCGAAGTCAGTAAACGGAAGTAAATAATGTAGGCAAAGGCCGTGCACACCAAACCCAACCCCAGCAACGACAACCAGACATTCCAGCCGCCCCAGCTCGCCGGCGGCTGGCTGATCACGCTGTAGCCAAACAGCGGCAGCAACAACAACGTCGCGCCGAGCATGCTGCCCAGCGCCGAAAGGCGACTGTCGAGGCCGCCGGCATGGTCGAGCCAGCGCCGGGCGAGGAACCCGGCAAAGCCGTAGCAGGTGGTGGCCATCAGGCACGCGAGTGCGCCCATCAGCAGTTCCAGGTTGAACGCCACCGGCCCGGCCCGGGTGAGGATGCCGACGCCGAACAGGCCGAGAAATACCCCGCCCAACTTGGCGGCGGTGAGTTTTTCATGGAAGAACAGCCCACCGATCAATACCCCCATCAAAGGCGTGGTGGCGTTGAAAATCGCCGAGTAACCGGCCGGCAGCACTTGGGCGGCCACGGAATAGAGGGTTGCCGGGATCCCTGAGTTGATCATCCCGAGCAGCATCACCGTCTTGAGCTTGCCTTTGAAATCCCAGTTGATGCGCATCAGCCCAAGGATCACCAGCAGCCCGACGGCGGCAATCGACACGCGAAAAAAAGCAGTGGGGATTGTGCCAATCACTGGGGCAATAACGCGCATGAACAGAAAGCTCGCACCCCAAATGGCGGCAAGCGACAACATACGCAGGATATCGACGGGGTTCACAGCACTTTCCTTCCTTGATTGGCGCGCAAGTGTCGCGCCAGTCAGGGCACAAGGCAATGGTTGCGTTGCGTCACACAGGGCCACTAAGCTCAGGCTCCAACGACAAGAACAGCCGCCGAGGTTTTACCTATGCCGCAGCAATGGCCAGCCGCCGACATCGCCCGAATGATCCTCGATGGCTTTGACGATTACCGCGAGCATTTCCGTCAGATCACCGACGGCGCTCGAGCCCGTTTCGAGCAGGCCCAATGGCAAGAGACGCAAGTTGCGTCGGCGGCGCGAATCAACCTCTACGAAGAAAAGGTCGGCGAAACGGTAGGGCGCTTGCATGCGTCGTTCGAGACCGATGTGCTGATGGACGTCAGCAACTGGCCGCTGGTCAAAAGCGCTTACATCAGCCTGATCGACCTGCGCTTCGACGATGAACTGTCCGAGACCTGGTACAACTCGATTTTCTGCGGGCTGTTCAGCCATGACCTGATCAGCGACGGCTGCATGTTCATCCACACCACGCGGCCGAGCCTGCGCCGCGCCCGGGCCGCGCAAACCCGCACCTACAAGCCGCAGGGGCAGTTGGCCGGCATGCTCACGAGCATCTTTGCCGACTACCGCTTCAGCGAAGATTACGCCGATCTGGCCGGCGACCTGCGCCGCCTCGAAGCGCAGTTGCGCGAGAACCTGCCGGATTGGGTCTGCAAGGACCCGGAGCTGAGCGTCGAGCTGTTTTCCTCGGTGCTTTACCGCAACAAGGGCGCCTATCTGGTGGGGCGCATTTACACCCAGGACGAGCAGTGGCCGCTGGTGATTCCGCTGCTGCACCGCGAAGGCCGGGGCATCCAGATCGATGCGCTGATCACCGACGAGGCGGAGGTGTCGATCATCTTCTCCTTCACCCGATCGTACTTCATGGTCGATGTGCCGGTGCCGGCGGAATTCATCGGCTTTCTCAAACGCATCCTGCCGGGCAAGCATATTGCCGAGCTGTACACATCGATCGGTTTCTACAAGCATGGCAAGTCCGAGTTTTACCGGGCGCTGATCAATCACCTGGCCAACACCGACGATCAGTTCATCATGGCCCCCGGCGTGCGCGGCATGGTCATGAGCGTGTTTACCCTGCCGGGCTTCAACACCGTCTTCAAGATCATCAAGGACCGCTTCTCACCGTCGAAAAACGTCGACCGCGCTACGGTGATCGAAAAGTATCGCCTGGTGAAAAGCGTCGACCGGGTCGGGCGCATGGCTGATACCCAGGAGTTCGCCGACTTCCGATTCCCGTTGAGCAAGTTCGAGCCAGCATGCCTGGAAGAGTTGCTCGAAGTGGCCGCGTCCACGGTATCCCTGGAAGGTGACACGGTACTGATTCGCCACTGCTGGACCGAACGCCGGATGACACCGTTGAACCTTTATCTGGAACACGCCAACGATGCGCAGGTTCGCGAGGCGCTGGAGGATTACGGCCTGGCGATCAAGCAACTGGCGGCGGCGAACATTTTTCCCGGTGACATGTTGCTGAAGAATTTTGGCGTCACCCGTCACGGTCGGGTGGTGTTTTATGACTACGACGAGATCTGCTTCCTGACTGAAGCCAACTTCCGCCACATCCCGCAACCGCGTACACCGGAAGACGAAATGGCCTCCGAACCGTGGTACTCGATCGGGCCACTGGATGTATTCCCCGAGGAGTTTCCACCGTTTTTGTTTGCTGATTCGGGGCAACGAAAGTTGTTCGATCAGTTGCACGGTGAGTTGTACAACGCTGATTACTGGAAGAGTTTGCAGGAGGCTATTCGGGCGGGGAAGGTGATTGATGTGTTTCCGTATCGGCGCAAGGGCCTCGATAACGAATAACACCACCCCCTCTGGTAGGAACTGTGTAGGAGCTGTCGAGTGAAACGGGGCTGCGATCTTTTGATCTTGTCTTTAAAAATCAAAATCAAAAGATCGCAGCCTCGTTTCACTCGACAGCTCCTACACAGCCCCACACAGCTCTTACAGTAGAACCACCCGCAATCCCTGCCAAATCTGCGACAATCCGCCCCCTGCGCCACTAGACGACTTTTGCGTACCTGATGACTGACGAATCGCCTTCAATCGACAAACTGCTGAAAAACCTCGATCACGCCATGCTCGCCGACCGCCACCGGCTGCGGCGGCAGTTGCTTGAGCTGCGCAAGAAACCTGACGAGGCCAAACTGGCCCAGTGGGTGACGCGCACGCAGACGTCTTGTGATCAGGTGTTGGCGCGGCGCGCCAGCCTGCCGGTGATTCGTTACGACGACAGCCTGCCGATCGCCGCCAAGCGCGACGAAATCAAAGAGGCGCTGCTCAAGCATCAGGTGCTGATCATTGCCGGCGAAACCGGGTCGGGTAAAACCACCCAGTTGCCGAAGATCTGCCTGGAAATCGGTCGCGGCCAGCACGGCCTGATCGGCCACACCCAGCCCCGTCGAATCGCCGCCCGCAGCGTAGCGAGCCGGGTTGCTGAAGAATTGGCGACGCCGTTGGGCGCGCTGGTCGGTTATCAGGTGCGGTTCGAGGATCAGAGCGATTCCAACACCCTGATCAAACTGATGACCGACGGCATCCTGCTGGCGGAAACCCAGAACGACCGCTACCTCGAGCGCTACGACACGATCATCGTCGACGAAGCCCACGAACGCAGCCTGAACATCGACTTCCTGCTCGGTTACCTGAAAACCCTGCTGCCGCGTCGTCCGGATCTGAAAGTCATCATCACTTCGGCGACCATCGACCTGGAGCGTTTTTCCAAGCATTTCGACGATGCGCCGATTGTCGAAGTCTCCGGCCGTACCTTCCCGGTGGAAACCTGGTATCGCCCGCTGACCCTGGAGCAGGACGAGGAGGGCAACCGTGTCGAGGATGACTTGACCGTGGACCAGGCGATCCTCGCTACCCTCGACGAAATTGCCGCGTTCGAACGCAGCGAGCGCAAGAGCCCAGGCGACGTGTTGGTGTTCCTGCCGGGCGAGCGTGAGATTCGCGACGCCGCCGACATGCTGCGCAAGGCCCAGCTCAAACACACCGAAATTCTGCCGTTGTACGCGCGACTGTCGCCGGCCGAGCAGCAGCGGATTTTCCAGTCGCACCCTGGGCGTCGCGTGGTACTGGCGACCAACGTCGCCGAAACCTCGCTGACGGTGCCAGGCATTCGTTATGTGATCGACAGCGGCACCGCGCGCATCAGCCGCTACAGCTACCGCGCCAAGGTTCAGCGCCTGCCCATCGAAGCGATTTCCCAGGCCAGCGCCAACCAGCGTAAAGGCCGTTGCGGGCGGGTCGAGCCGGGCATTTGCATCCGCCTCTACAGCGAAGAAGATTTCATCGGTCGGCCGGAATTCACCGACCCGGAAATCCTCCGTACCAACCTCGCAGCAGTCATTCTGCAGATGCTTCATCTGCGCCTCGGCGAGATCACCGATTTCCCGTTTATCGAGCCGCCTGACGGCAAAGCCATCAGCGACGGTTTCAACCTGCTGCAAGAACTCTCGGCGGTGGACCGCAACAGTCAGCTGACGCCGCTCGGTCGCCAACTGGCGCGGCTGCCGGTGGACCCGCGCATGGGCCGCATGCTGCTGGAAGCGGCGAAACTTGGCAGCTTGCAGGAAGTGCTGATCGTCGCCAGTGCCATGTCGATTCAGGACCCGCGCGAACGTCCGCCGGAGCGTCAGCAAGCCGCCGATCAGGCTCACGCGCAGTGGAAAGACGTGGACTCGGACTTCGCCGGGCTGGTTAATCTGTGGCGTGGTTTTGAAGAACAACGTCAGGCCCTGACGGCCAGTCCGCTGCGCAACTGGTGCCGCAAGAATTTTCTGAATTACCTGCGCCTGCGCGAGTGGCGTGACTCCCATCGTCAGTTGAGCCTGATCTGCCGCGACATGCAGTTGAGCCTCAACAAAGAGCCGGCGGATTACCCGAAACTGCACAAAGCCGTGCTCTCCGGATTGCTCAGCCAGATCGGCCAGAAAACCGAAGACGGCGATTACCTCGGTGCTCGTCAGCGGCGCTTCTGGATTCACCCGTCATCCGGCCTGGGCAAGAAGCGTCCGCAATGGCTGATGACCGCCGAACTGGTGGAAACCACCAAGCTTTACGCACGGATGGTCGCCAAGATCGACGCTGACTGGATCGAGCCGCTGGCCGGGCACCTGATCAAGAAAAACCACTTCGAACCCCATTGGGAGAAGAAGCGCGGTCAGGTCGTGGCCTTCGAGCAAATCACCCTCTTCGGGCTGATTGTGGTCGGGCGCCGGCCGGTGCATTACGGGCCGATCGATCCGGTGGTGTCTCGCGAATTTTTTATTCGCGAAGGTCTGGTGCGTGGCGAGATTCAATCCAAAGCCAAGTGTTTGTCCGCCAATGCACAGTTGTTGGAACAGCTCGACGAACTGGAAGCCAAGGCGCGCCGCCGCGACATCCTCGCCGATGAAGAAACCTTGTTCGCCTTCTACGATGCGCGACTGCCAGCAGAGATTCACCAGACCGCGACTTTCGATAGCTGGTACCGGGTCAACAGTCAGAAAGACCCACAGCTGCTGATCATGCGCGAAGAAGACGTGCTGGCCCGCGAAGCCAGCGAAGTCACCGCCGCGCATTACCCGGACACCCTGCACATCGGCGATCTGGAACTGGCGCTGAGTTATCACTTCGAGCCCAACCATCCGCGTGATGGCGTGACCTTGCGCGTGCCGGCGCCGCTGTTGCCGATGCTGCCGCCGGAACGTCTGGAATGGCTGGTGCCGGGGGTGATCGAGGCCAAGTGCATTGCGCTGGTGCGCAACCTGCCCAAGGCCCTGCGCAAGAATTTCGTGCCGGTGCCGGACTTCGTCAAAGCCGCGTTGCAGCGCATCACGTTTGCCGAGGGCTCGTTGCCTTTGGCGCTGGGCCGCGAGTTGCTGCGCATGACCGGCGCGCGGGTCAGCGATGAGGCGTGGGCCGAAGCCTCGCAGCAGGTCGAAAGCCATTTGCGGATGAACCTGGAAATCGTCGATGGTCAGGGCAAGTTCCTCGGTGAAGGCCGTGACTTGGCCGAGCTGACCGCACGCTTTGCCGAGGCCAGTCAGGCTGCGTTGGCGGTGCCGCAAACGGCGAAGAGCCAACAACCGGTGGAGCCGAAAGTCTTTGCTGCCGTGGCTGAGAAAACCCAGCAGAAAATCGCCGGGCTATCGATGACGGTGTATCCGGCGCTAGTGGAAGAGGGCGGTACGGTCAAGGAAGGTCGATTCTCGACCCCGGCCGAAGCCGAGTTCCAGCATCGCCGGGCCTTGCAGCGTTTGCTGATGCAGCAACTGGCGGAACCGGCGAAGTTCCTGCGCGGCAAGTTGCCGGGGCTGACCGAGTTGGGCCTGATGTACCGTGACATGGGGCGTGTCGACAGCCTGGTGGAAGACATTCTGCTGGCCAGTCTCGACAGCTGCATTCTCGACGGCGAAGACCCATTGCCACGCGATGGCGCCGGGCTGGCGTCGCTGGCCGAGCGTAAACGCGGTGGCTGGACCGAGCACGCCGAACGGTTGGCCAAGCTGACGCTGGAGATTCTCAAACTGTGGCACGGCCTGCAAAAACGCTTCAAGGGCAAGATCGACCTGGCGCAAGCCGTGGCTTTGAACGACATCAAGCAGCAGCTCAGCCATCTGGTGTATCCGGGGTTCGTGCGTGAAACGCCGATGCCGTGGCTCAAGGAACTGCCGCGTTACCTCAAGGCTGTCGAGCAACGTTTCGAAAAACTCGGCGCTCAAGTGCAGAAGGACCGGGTCTGGAGCGGCGAATTGTCCGGCCTCTGGGCTCAATACCAGACCCGCGCCAACAAACACGCCCAGGAAGGCAAGCGCGATCCGCAGCTGGAACTCTATCGCTGGTGGCTGGAGGAATACCGGGTCTCGCTGTTCGCGCAGCAATTGGGAACCAAGGTACCGATCTCCGACAAGCGCCTGAACAAGCAATGGACACAAGTCGAGCCCTAAACCCTGTGGGAGCGGGCTTGCCCGCGATGGCGGCCTGCGATTCGATATAAATGTTGGATGTGATGGCCTCATCGCGGGCAAGCCCGCTCCCACAGGTACGCTGTTGCGCTTGCAAAAGGCGCCAAAAGCCAGCGTTTATGGCAAACTTCGCGCCTATAAACGCCAGTCCCGCGGTTTTGAGCCTTCACGGGCCGGGCGGATCGGAATAAAGCGATGCCAGGTTTGCGTCCGGAACCTGGAATAGACCCTTTGTGTGTTGGTACGTCGGTGCCAGCGCTTTCTGCCTGAACGGATTAGAGAAACGACCATGCATAACGTCGTCATCAGCGGCACCGGCCTGTACACCCCGGCCAACAGCATTTCCAATGAAGAGCTGGTGCAGTCTTTCAACGCTTACGTCGCGCTGTTCAACGCCGACAACGCCGAAGCCATCGCGCGCGGCGAAATCCAGGCATTGACCGAATCCAGCGCAGCGTTTATCGAAAAAGCGTCCGGCATCAAAAGCCGCTTTGTCATGGACAAGGACGGTATTCTCGATCCGCAGCGCATGGCACCACGCCTGCCAGAACGTTCCAACGACGAGTGGTCGGTGCTTTGCCAGATGGCCATCGGTGCGGCCGAACAAGCCTTGCAGCGTGCCGGCAAGACCGCCGCAGACATCGACGGTGTGATCGTCGCCTGCTCCAACCTGCAACGCGCCTACCCGGCCATTGCCATCGAAGTTCAGGAAGCGCTGGGCATTCAGGGTTTCGGTTTCGACATGAACGTCGCCTGTTCCTCGGCGACCTTCGGCATCCAGGCTGCGGCCAACAGCGTGCAACTGGGCCAGGCCCGGGCGATCCTGATGGTCAACCCGGAAGTCTGCACCGGTCACCTGAATTTCCGCGACCGCGACAGCCACTTCATCTTCGGCGACGCCGCCACGGCGGTGATCATCGAACGTGCGGATCTCGCGACGTCCAAGTACCAGTTCGACGTGGTCAGCACCAAACTGCTGACCAAGTTCTCCAACAACATCCGCAACAACTTCGGCTTCCTCAACCGCGCCGCGGAAGAGGGCATCGGTGCCCCCGACAAACTGTTCGTCCAGGAAGGCCGCAAGGTGTTCCGCGATGTCTGCCCGATGGTCGCCGAGCTGGTCGCCACGCACCTGGAAGAAAACCAGCTCAACGTCAGCGACGTGAAGCGCTTCTGGCTGCACCAGGCCAACCTCAGCATGAACCACCTGATCGTCAAGAAACTGCTGGGCCGCGAAGCCACCGAAGAAGAAGCCCCGGTGATTCTCGACACCTATGCCAACACCAGTTCTGCCGGTTCGGTGATTTCGTTTCACAAAAATCAGGACGATCTGGTCAGCGGTTCGCTGGCTGTACTCAGTTCGTTCGGCGCTGGCTACTCGATCGGTAGCGTGATTCTGCGCAAGCGCTGAGTGCGCCTGATTGTGGCGAGGGGGCTTGCCCCCGTTCGGCTGCGTAGCAGTCGTAAAACCAGCGCACTCGGTATAACTGATGCCGCAGATTTGGGGCGGCTTCGCCACCCAACGGGGGTGAGCCCCTTCGCCACGATGTTGTCTGATGCTGGAACATAGATGGTTCTGAAACGAGGTTTGCATGGCCGCAGCTGACGACACCCTATTGCTCAAACGCCTGCTGGCGGGCGAGCAGAGGGCTTTCAAGGAACTGGTCAGCACTTACCAGAGCGCCATGCGCGCGGTGGCCTATGCCATCGTCGGCAACCGACACGTCGACGAGGTAGTACAGGATGCCTGGCTGTCGGTGGTGCGCAATCTCGGCGGGTTCGAGGGGCGTTCGAGCCTCAAGACCTGGCTGCTGACCATCACCGCCAACTCGGCCAAAAGCCGCTACAAGCAAAACCGCCGGGAAGTCTTGCTCGATGACCTGCCGTCGCCTCACGGCACGGTCGATGACGATCGTTTTTCATCGACTGATGGTCATTGGCTGGTGGCGCCGTACGCCTGGCATCAGGACACGCCAGAGGCTCTGTTGACCGAAAACGAACTGCGCGAATGTCTGGAACATACGTTGCTCAGCCTGTCGGAACTGCAAAGCAGTGTTTTGCTGTTACGCGAACGACAAGGGCTGGAGCTGGAGGAGATCTGTAATCTTCTGGAGATCTCGCTCTCCAATGTTCGTGTGCTGCTACATCGAGCACGGTTAAAGGTCTTTGCGACCGTGGAGCATTTTGAGGAAACCGGCGAATGTTGACCTGCAAGGAACAAGTGGCGCGCTCCAGCGATTATCTCGATGGCCAGTTGAGTTTTCGAGAGCGACTGATGGTGCGGCATCATTTGATGTTCTGCCCCAATTGCCGACGGTTCATTCGGCAGATGCGATTGATGCAGGCCACCCTGAAGGTGATGCCCGAGCCGCCTGTGGCTGATCTGGATGCGCTGGCTGAACGGCTTGCCAACGAGCATCTGAAGAACAAACCGTAGATTTTCCCTCTCGTAACACCCCCTTCAGCCGCTCTAGTTTGCGGCTTGCAGCTCATCACCTGCGGCTGCTTTTCTGTTATTTCGATTCGAAGTAAAAAAGTTCCCCTGTCATAAAATCTTTATCTATCAGCAACCCGGCTGAAATACCCCGCCTCCAAGATTCCCTCCCAACACAAGCGGGCCAGACCCGCGTGTTTCCAAGCTACAGACCACCAATTAGGGGAACTCTTCGATGATCCGTAAGCACTTCGCCGGTTTTGCCGCCAGCGCATTGGCCATGGCAGTAACCGCCCAGGCTTTCGCTGGCACCGTCACCACTGATGGCGCCGATATCGTAGTAAAAACCAAGGGCGGCCTCGAAGTCGCCACTACCGATAAAGAATTCAGCTTCAAACTCGGCGGTCGCTTGCAGGCTGACTACAGCCAGTTCGATGGCGTCTACACCAGAAACGGCGATACAGCTGACGCTGCCTACATCCGTCGTGGGTTCCTGGAACTGTCTGGTGTGCTGTACACGGATTGGGCTTACACCATCAACTACGACTTCTCCCACAACAGTGGTGATTCCGATAACGGTTACTTCGACGAAGCGTCGTTGGCCTACAACGGCTTCAAACCGGTCTCGATCAAAGTCGGTCGTTTCGACCCGGATTTCGGCCTGGAAAAAGCCACCAGCTCCAAGTGGGTCACTGCGCCAGAACGCAACATGGCGTACGACATGGTCGATTGGGCGAACAGCCACCAGAATGGTCTGGGCCTGCAAGCCTCCAGCACCTTCGCTGATTCGTTCTACGCTTCCGCCGGCGTGTTCAGCAAAGACACCGACGATACCGATGGCAACAGCGTCAAACAGGTCAACGGCCGCTTTGTATTCGCGCCGATGCATGACGCCGGCAACGTGCTGCACTTCGGTGTGAACGTGGCTTCCCGTGATGTCTCCGACACGGCCTTCGATTCGCGTTATCGCACCCGCATGGGCATGCGTGGCGTGGAAACCCTCGGCGGCAACGATGCTGGCACCAACGGCAACCGTCCGGTGCTGGGCGGCAGTTCCACTTCGGCTGCCGGCTCCTATGACCGTGACGACGCTTACGGCCTGGAAGCCGCATTCGCTATGGGCCCGGCCTCGATCCAGGGTGAATACGTCGCCCGCAAAACCAAGGCCGATGCCAGCAACCTTGAAGACATCAAGGGTCACGGTTTCTACGTTCAGGGTGCCTACACCCTCACCGGCGAAGCCCGTGGCTATAAAGTCGGCAAGTTCGACGCGATCAAACCAGCCAACAAATCCATCGGCGCCTGGGAGCTGTTCTATCGTTACGACAGCCTGACCGTCGAAGACGACAACATCACCACCGCCAGCCTGACCCGCGATGTCGGCGATGCCGAAGCCCAAGTGCACACCCTGGGTGTCAACTGGTACGCCAACGAAGCGGTGAAAATCACTGGCGCCTACCTCAAGGCCAAGACGGACAACGTGACCAATGCCACGGCTGCCAGCGGCACTACCCCGGCACGTCGTACCGGTGATGACAGCGGTGACGGCTTCGTGGTCCGCGCTCAATACGTGTTCTAAATTGCAGTAAACGCTGTACGAGCTCTTTCTTCATCCGTTAAAGCTCCTCTCGTTTTAACCCCGCCTTGGCGGGGTTTTTTTTGTTTCGGGTTAGGCAATCAGATAAGCGATACTCGTCCCATCTGTAGAAAATGATGGTTGGGATGCTAATGCCGCTGCAACGTCTGGAAAGTCTGTCCGAAATCGCGCCGCACACCTGGGACGCGCTGGTACCGGAAACTCAGCCGTTTCTGCGTCATGCCTTTCTGAGCGCGCTGGAAGACAGCGGCAGCCTCGGCCCGCATTCCGGCTGGCAGCCCGAGCATCTGCTGCATGTTGAAGGAGATCGGCTGATCGCCGCGCTGCCCAGTTACCGCAAATGGCATTCCTATGGCGAATACGTGTTCGACCATGCCTGGGCCGAAGCCTGTGAGCGTGCCGGCATAGACTACTACCCAAAGTTGTTGACGGCGGTGCCGTTCAGTCCGGTCAGCGGGCCGCGATTGCTGGCGGCGACGATCGAGGAAGGTTTCGAACTCCTGCAGAGCCTGCCGGGTTATCTGGAGATCGAAGGACTTTCCAGCGCCCATATCAACTTCACCGATCCATTCACCGACGCGGCATTGGCCGAACAGCCAGGCTGGTTGCAGCGCATTGGCTGTCAGTACCACTGGCAGAATCGTGGTTATCGGGATTTTCAGGACTTCCTCGACGCCCTCAGTTCGCGCAAGCGCAAGCAAATGCGCAAGGAACGTGAGCAAGTGGCGGGGCAGGGCATCGACTTCGAATGGCTGGAAGGACGACAACTGGATCAGGCGCAGTGGGACTTTGTGTATGCCTGCTACGCCAATACCTACGCGGTGCGTCGACAATCGCCGTACCTGACGCGAGAGTTTTTCAGTCTGCTGGCCGAGCGCATGCCGGAATCGATTCGTGTGGTTTTGGCTAAACAAGGCTCACGACCGGTGGCCATGGCCTTTAGTCTGGTCGGTGGCGACAGCTTTTATGGTCGTTACTGGGGCTGCCTGGCAGAGTTCGATCGCCTGCATTTCGAGACCTGTTTCTATCAGGGCATGGACTACGCGATTGCCAACGGATTTCAACGTTTCGACGCTGGCGCTCAGGGCGAGCACAAATTGATTCGTGGCTTTGAACCGGTAATCACCCATTCCTGGCATTACCTGCGCCACCCGGGCTTGAAGTCGGCGGTGAAAGATTTCCTTGAGCGTGAGCGGGTCGGGGTCATGGGGTATGCAGAAGAAGCGAAGACCGCCTTGCCCTACCGACAAGGCTGATCTTCGCGTTATGTCCCTTGTTAGCTGTCCTCTTTACCCAGCCATCGATAGGTCACGCCGCCGATGACGGCACCCAGAATCGGCGCCAGCCAGAACAGCCACAGTTGTTGAATCGCCCAACCGCCGACAATCAGCGCCGGGCCCGTACTGCGGGCCGGGTTCACCGAGGTGTTGGTGACCGGAATCGAGATCAGGTGGATCAGGGTCAGCGCCAGGCCGATGGCGATGGGCGCCAGTCCGGCCGGGGCGCGTTTGTCGGTGGAGCCGAGAATGATCAGGATGAACATGGCGGTCATCACCAGTTCACTGACAAAGCCCGCCGCCATCGAGTAGCCGCCTGGCGAGTGTTCGCCGTAGCCATTGGATGCAAGGCCGCTGGCCAGTTCGAAGCCGGGTTTGCCGCTGGCGATGAAGTACAGCAGAGCCGCTGCGATGATCCCGCCAATCACTTGAGCGATGATGTAGGCGGGCAGTTCTTTGGCAGGGAATCGTCCGCCGACCACCAGTCCGACCGAAACCGCAGGGTTGAGATGACAGCCCGAAATGTGGCCAATAGCGAAGGCCATCGTCAGCACCGTCAAACCGAATGCCAGGGACACTCCCAACAAACCGATCCCCACCTCTGGAAACGCCGCCGCCAGAACCGCACTGCCGCACCCCCCTAACACCAACCAGAACGTCCCCACCAATTCTGTAGCCGAGCGTTTGAACAAAGACATAGCGAATTTCCCTGTCGAGATAACACTGTCGTTGTACATCCAGCAGATGGACTACAGAACCATCTCCAGAACCTTGCCTGAGTACAGCAGGGTTTTAATGAAATTCCAGTGACCATAAAAAACCGCCACAGCCCGTGTTCAAAGGATTGTGGCGGTTCGCAGATCTAATGTGGGAGCGGGCTCTGTGGTGAGTCGTTGTGTCAGTAGAGGCTATCGCGCACTCTCGCCGGTGCTTCCCGGTCATACGCTTCGGCATCGAACTGCCCATCGTTCAGGCGCTTATGAAACGCCCCGGCGGTCGGCAGGGCAGAGCGTTCGAGGTGTTTCTGCGGGTTCCACACATCCGAACGCACCATCGCTTTCGAACAGTGAAAATACGCCGCTTCCACCGTCACCAGCATCACCGTGCGTGCCGGTTTGCCGTTGACTGCAAAACTCTCCAGCAACTCGGGCTCGGCGCTAATCTGCGCCGTGCCATTGACCCGCAATGTCTCGCCTATCCCCGGAATGATGAACAGCAGCGATACTCGCGAATCGAGCACGACATTGCGCAGCGTGTCGATGCGGTTATTGCCCGGTCGATCCGGGATCGCCAGCGTGCGTTCATCGACGATCCGCACGAAACCCGGCGTATCGCCACGCGGCGAGCCGTCCATGCCGTCGGGGCCGACCGAGCTGATAATCACCAGTGGCGAGGCGCGGACCATCGCCTGATAGTCCTCGTTCAGAAACGGGATCTGCTTGCGCACTGCGCGGTCATGGGGCAGGCCGTAGATCGCTTCCAGCGCTTCGATTGAATGCAACATCGTTCATCCCTCTACGAATCAGAAAACCAGCCCCATCCGCCGCTCGTAACCGATCCGGCCTTTGTACGCTTCGCCGCTGTCGACAAAGCCATATTTGGCATACAGCGCGATGGCCGACTCATTGTCCGCATCCACCGACAACTCCAGCCCTTTGATTTCCGGCCAGGCCTGGCGCGCAACCTCGGGCAGGGCTTGCAGGCAGGCTTTGCCATAGCCTTTGCCCTGTGCGCGGCGATCGACTTGCAGGGCGTGCAGAGTGGCGCTGTGTTCATCGGCCCAGGCCGGCAGCACCGGCGGGCGCTTGAGCAGCAGGAAGGCCACCGGAACATCCTCCGCCAGCAGGGCAAAGCCTTTGACGCCAGGGCCCGGCTTGGACAGCAAGGTGTGCAACGCACCATGAATGTCGCCGGAGAATTTGATTTGTTCGGCGTGGATTTCGATCGCCTCGACCTGTTGGCGCTGCAAGGCGTTCAGGCTTTCGTAAGGCACGAGTCGGGCAGTCACTGGAGTGTCCTTTTTCCAACGGAAATGAGCCTCGGATTCTAGCGAATTTGCACCCATGGATTATTTTTATTTCGGTTGTCGATTTGGCTTTTCGCCAGACGACTAAGGGTGTCTTCAACAAAAAAACACGGAGAACCATCATGAATGCTCAGACACAAATCCATAACCTGATCGAGAACTATCGCCAGGCGGTCATCGCCAAGGACGTGGAGAAGGTCATGGCCCTGTACGCCGACGACATCGTCTCCTTCGACGCGGTCAAAGCCCTGCAATTCAAGGGCAAGGCGGCCTACCGTGCGCATTGGCAGGAATGCATGGAGATGTGCCCTGGCCCGCACATTTTCGAGTTCCACGAGATCGACATCGTGCCGTCGCAGGAGATCGCTTTCGCTCACTGGCTGGCGCATTGCGGCGGCACCAATGAAAAGGGTGAAACCCAGGCTTGCTGGATGCGCGTCACCGCGTGCTACCGCCAGGAAGCGGGGCTATGGCAGATCGTTCACGAGCACTGGTCGGCACCGTTCGACATGACGAGCGGCGCGGCGCTGTTCAATCTGGAACCCTGATGGTCGGCCTGATTCGTCGGGCTGTTTATCGGAAAGCAACGCCAAAGCACCCATCTGCAGCCATAGTTGATCAGTTCGATCAGGGCAGAGCTCCAAGAGATGGAGAGCCCCAAAGAATGGAGAGTCCCCATGAAGTATTTATGCCTGGTCTACAGTAACGAGCACGAGTTGCACTCGCTGCCCGAAAGCCCCAATGACGCCGAGTGCATGGCTTACGCCGAGTCGATCCAGGGCAGCGGCCGGATGATCGCCGCCGAAGCGCTGGAGTCGGTGCAGACTGCGACCACCGTGCGCATGCGCAACGGCAAAATGTCGGTCACCGATGGCCCGTTCGCTGAAACCAAGGAGCAGTTGGCCGGCTTCTACCTGATCGATGCCAAGGACCTCAATGAAGCCATCCAGGTCGCCGCTGACATTCCGGCGGCTCGGGTCGGCTGCGTCGAGGTGCGGCCCGTTCGCCAGTTGAATCCCTGAATAACAATCACAACAGGAGTTCTTTCATGAGTCCGCAATCCGTCCAGCGAAAGCCGGCCAAATTCGAGCTGTCCATCAGCCGCCTGATCGATGCGCCGCGCAGCAAAATCTTCCGCGCCTGGACCGAGCCCGCGTTGCTCGCCCAATGGTGGGGGCCTCACGGCATGACCACGCCCGAGTGCGAAATGGACCTGTGGGTGGGCGGTCAGTTTCGCACCCTGATGCGTGCGCCGGATGGCTCCGAGTACCCGACCATGGGCGTGTTTCTGGAGATCGTCGCCCCGGAGCGTCTGGTGTTCACCGATGCTTTTCTTCCCGGTTGGATTCCCTCCGGCAAGCCGTTCATGACCGCCGAAGTGACGCTCGAAGACCGGGACGGCAAAACCCTCTACACCGCTCGTGCCATGCACTGGAGCGAAGAAGATCGTCAGGCGCACGAGGCCATGGGGTTTCATGACGGTTGGGGGCAAAGCCTCGATCGGCTGGAGACGCTGGTGACTGAAGGCATGCCGGACTGATGCCTGGCGAGTCGGTACGGGCGCGAGTCGAGCAGGTCTACCGCGAAGACTCACGGCGGATTCTGGCGACCCTGATCCGTCTGCTCGGCGATTTCGACCTCGCCGAAGAAGCGCTGCACGAGGCGTTCTTCGTCGCGGTCGAACGCTGGCAGCGTGACGGTGTGCCGGACAATCCGCGTACATGGCTGGTGTCCACCGGGCGCTTCAAAGCCATCGATGTGTTACGTCGGCGTGCGCGTTTTAACGCATCCCGGCCGATGTTGATCGCTCAACTGGAAGCGCTGGAGCAGGCTGACTGGAGTGATGAAGATGTGGAAGACGATCGCTTGCGGCTGATTTTCACCTGTTGTCACCCGGCACTGGCGGCGGACGCCCAAGTGCCGCTGACCCTGCGTGAAGTCTGCGACCTGACCACGGAAGAAATCGCCCGGGCCTTTCTCTCGGCACCGGCCACCATCGCCCAGCGCATCGTGCGGGCCAAGGCCAAGATTCGCGACGCGAAAATCCCTTATCAAGTGCCCACCCTGGCGGAACTGCCCGAACGTCTCGACAGCGTGCTGCGGGTGATTTACCTGGTGTTCAACGAAGGGTATTCGGCGTCTATCGGCAACGAATTGACCCGAGAAGACCTGACGCGCGAAGCGATTCGTCTCGGTCGGTTGTTGATGGAATTGCTCCCCGAACCGGAGGTGATGGGGTTGCTGGCGCTGATGCTGTTGCATGAGTCCCGGCGCCCGGCCAGGACTTCTCCCGACGGCGAGCTGATTGTGCTGGACGAGCAGGATCGCTCGTTGTGGGACGCCGAGTTGATTGCCGAAGGCTGCGCACTGGTGGAGCAGGCGCTGACGACACGGCGCTTCGGGCCTTATTGTCTGCAAGCGGCGATTGCGGCGGTGCACGCCGAAGCGCCCACGGCGGCGGAGACGGACTGGCCGCAGATTGTCGGTTTGTATGATGTGCTGCTGCGGGCCGTGCCGTCACCGGTGATCGAACTGAACCGCGCGGCGGCGCTGGCCAAGCGAGATGGCCCGTTGGCCGGGTTGACGTTGATCGAAGGGATTCTGGCGCGGGGCGAGTTGCTGGATTACCACTTGGCGCACTCGGCGCGGGCAGAGTTTTACCGGCAGTTGGGGAGGGTGGATGAGGCCCGGGAGGCGTATGAGCGGGCGCTGGAATTGACACAGCAAGTGCCGGAGCGGCGGTTTATCGAGGGGCGATTACGGGAGTTAGGATGATCATGGATGTGCGGTGCGGCAGCGGGTCTCATCGCGGGCAAGCCCGCTCCCACAGTGGATTGATGATGTGCACAAAATCTGTGTCCGACGCACAACCCTGTGGGAGCCAGGCTTGCCCGCGATAAGGGCCGCAGGACCTTCACTCCAACATCTTGCTCAATAACCAACTCCCCGCCGGCCCCGGTGGATGCAGCCGCGACCACAGCGCGTCGACGCATACCGGTTTCGGCCAGCCGCGCACATTCAGCTCCACCAGCAAGCCAGCCCCGAACCGCCCCACCAACCACCGAGGCAACGGCGCCCAGCCGAATCCGCCCTGGGCCATTTCCAGCAGCATCAGGTAACTCGGCGCCGACCAGACGCGCCCCTTCGCGCGGCTTTCATACGGATTGACGATCGTCGCCAGACGCAGCTCGCGGTGCTGTTGCAGCACGTCCTGATCGATTCCCTTCAGCTTCGCCAACGGGTGAGCGTGGGACACGAACAGGGCGATTTCCGTGCGCTCGTCCACCGTCGAACTGACCAGGTCGGGTGGGTAGCTGTCTTGCATCTCAGCGAAGGCGACATGCGCTCGACCGCGTTGCACCAAAGCCACCAGGTCATCGCATTCGGCGATCAGGCATTCAAGTTCCAGGTCTGGATAACGCTGCTCGAAAGCACTGAGCGCCGCTTCGAAACGGTCGGACTGGTAGGTGTCGGAAATCGCCACCGTCAGCTTCGGCTCGACGCCTTGGGACAGTTGGCTGGCGGTCATTTCCAGACGGCTGGTGGCGGCCAGAATCTCTTCGGCCCGCTGCAACATGACGTGCCCGGCCGGGGTCAGGCTCGGCTTGCGGCTGCTGCGGTCGAACAGGGCTAGGTTCAGGTCGATTTCCAGGCTGGCCACTGCGGCGCTGATGGTCGACTGACTGCGACCGAGCTTGCGCGCCGCTGCAGAAAACGAGCCTTGAGTCGCCGCCTGGACAAACGCCAGCAACACTTCGTGGGAAGCCATGAACTATCGCCTTGATCGATGGTTATTGGTTATGAAGTATCGGTGTGATGACAGATCATGGCAACCATAGTCACTCAGGGAGTCTGGCCATGAACGCCAACAAATCCATCACTGAACGAATTTTCCAGGCCATCGGTTTCGAACTGCTGGCGATATTGATCTGTACCCCGCTGCTGGCCTGGGTCATGGACAAACCCATGCTGGAAATGGGCGCGGTAACCATGGCCATTGCAGTCCTTGCCCTGGCCTGGAACGTGGTCTTCAACGGCTTGTTCGACCGGTTGCTCAAGCGCTTTGCCATTGTGCGTAACGCTTGGGTCCGCGTGGTGCATGCGCTGTTGTTCGAAGGCGGTCTGGTAGCGTTTGGCGTGCCGTTGATTGCCTGGTGGCTGAAGGTCAGCCTGTGGCAGGCGTTCCTGCTGGACATCGGCGTGCTGCTGTTTTTCCTGCCGTACACCTACGTATACCACTGGGGTTACGACGTGGTACGTGAGCGGCTGTTGGTGCGCAGGGCTTGCGAGGTTTAAAAAGCAAAGATCGCAGCCTTCGGCAGCTCGTTGATTGAGTACAACCATGTACCCGATCGGCGTAGGAGCTGCCGAAGGCTGCGATCTTTTGATCCTGGACCGGCTGGGTCAAGTCATCCAATCCACAACCTGAAAAACAACACACAACCTGTGGGAGCGGGCTTGCCCGCGATGAGGCAGGTACATTCAACATCAATGTTGTCTGTCATGCTGCCATCGCGGGCAAGCCCGCTCCCACAAAGTTATGTGTCAGACGTGGAAGTAGCCTACACACGAATCAAACGGCAGGCGCTTGAGTTCGATCTTGTTCAGGTCGAGCACTTCGCGCAGGGCTTTGGTTTCGCCAGGGAAGTTGCGGTAAGCCACTTCGTCCAGTACCACGATCGCGCCTTTTGGCATGTACGGCAGGAAAGTTTCCAGAGCGACTTTGGTCGACTCGTACAGGTCGGTGTCGAGGATCAGCATCGCCACCACCAGGTCCGGACGGGTCTGGACCCACTCCGGCACGGTTTTGACGATGTCGCCTTTGACCAGCTCGCAGCGCGGGATACGGTTGACCGGGCGCAGCAGGTCGTTGGCGTCGATCATGTCCTGGATCAGCGACTGGTCGGTGTCGGAGAACATGGTCTCGTTGACGTCCGCCGGGTCTTCTTTCTTGTCGATGCTCTGGAAGCCTTCGAAGGTGTCGAAGCCGATAATCGAACGGTTGATCGCGTAGGGCTCCAGGATCATCGACAGGTGCATGTAGAGCATCAACGAGTTGCCCTTGTACACGCCGCACTCAATGATCGCGCCCGGGATTTCGGCGACTTTCTTGAACAGCTCCATGCGCGACAGAGCAGCGGTAACGCCGATACGGTTGGCGAAGACGAACGGTGCGTCGGCCACGTACTCGGCATCGACCCGTTTCAGGACGTTGGCACGGGTTTCGTTGTACTGGGCCTCGGCAGGCGTGATGCGACGCTTGGTCATTGGTCGATTCCTTGGAAATTCGAAAAGTCGTGGGCGTGGAAATAGTCTTTGAAACCGGCGCCGACGTCAGGGCAAGCGCTGTCGACGTTGATCGCGCCGCGCTTGTGCTTGAGGTCGTCGAGGTGCATCAGGCGGAAGTCCACGCTGAAGCGGGTTTGTTCGGTGTGATTGGCGACCGTGCCGTGCAGATGCGAGCCGGAGAAGATCAGCATCTCGCCGGTGTTGCCGGCGATGCGCATTTCAGACGCGGTGTTGATCGCCTCCAGCGGCACCGGGTGCACGCGGACTTCCTCTTTGAGGTTGTCCTTGGCCTTGTGCCGCTGGTTGTTGATCCAGTCGTTGAGGCTCCATTCGCTGGAGGTGTTCTTCACCGGTACGTCGAAGTAACCGGCGTTGATCATCATGGTCTGGTCGGGGCGAATGGTATGCACCGGCATCCAGGTGTTGATCTGGCAATCGACGCTGCCGTACCACGTGTCGCGATGAGGCTTGTAGGCGTAGCTGACACCAGCGTGCAGGTAGTCATAGTTCGGCACCACGCGAATACGCGGCACGTCGAAAATGTACTCGCGCGGGTCGACACCGATCTCGTCGATAAACGACAGGATCAGGTCCTTGGCGCGCTGGCTGTTGGTGAACTGGCCTTTGAGGCGCGTCACCAGTACCACGAATTCTTCCACCGGCATCAGCGTGTGCAGCGCCTGGTGATTGGTCTCGCCGTCGAAGGCGGCGGTGATGCTTTCCTGGGCGAACGCACACAGCTCTTTGGCGGCGCGCAGCTGAGTGTTCAGGAAGATGTCGCCGGCGTAGATGGCTTCTTTAAAGTCAGCTTTGTGCTGAAGCTGATTGATATACAGATTCACGATTCCACTCCTGAATGCATCGAGTCTCTTATGAGTCGGCCACACGTTAGCAAACTGAAGTGCAATCCGGCGGGTGGTGGATCAATAAAGGCGCAATCCCCTGTATTTGCGACGAAATGCTTTCGCCGGGCAAAAAAAATCCCGACTCGGAAACAAATCGGGACTGGCCCCTGTAGGAGCTGTCGAGGTTAGAACAACTTGGTGAACAACCAGTACAAACTGCCCGACAACAGAATCGCCGCCGGCAAGGTCAGCACCCAGGCCATCAGCAGATTGCGGATGGTCTTCATCTGCAAGCCGCCACCGTTGGCGACCATGGTCCCGGCCACGCCGGAAGACAATACGTGGGTGGTCGACACCGGCAGGCCGAACATGTCGGCAGCGCCGATGGTCAGCATCGCGACGGTTTCCGCCGAGGCACCCTGGGCGTAGGTCAGGTGCGTCTTGCCGATTTTTTCGCCGACCGTCACCACAATGCGTTTCCAGCCAACCATGGTGCCCAGCCCCAGGGCGATGGCCACCGCGATCTTCACCCACAGCGGAATGAACCGCGTGGCGTTGTCGATCTGTTGCTTGAACAATTGCAGCTTGCCGGTGGTGTCGGCGTCGAAGTTGCCAACCTTGTTCTTGTCCATCAGGCGAATGGTTTCGCTGGTCAGGTACATGTCGTTACGCACGTTGCCCATCGCTTCGGCCGGGACTTTCGACAGCGAGCCATACCCCTTCACTTCGTTACCGATATGGCCCGCCAGTGCGGCGAGGGCGGGGATCAATTGCGGCGTGGCTTCCTTGCTGCGCATGTAATCGGTCAGCACCGGGCGTGGATCGGCGGGCGCCGGCAGCGGCGAGTTTTTCATCAGTGCTTGCTGGGTGACTTCCGCCACGGCAGCGAACTGCAGGGCCTGATCCGCCGGCATGGTCCGGTTCAGCGCATACGCCATTGGCAGGGTACCGACCAGAATCAGCATGATCAGGCCCATGCCTTTCTGGCCGTCGTTGGAACCGTGGGCGAATGACACACCGGTGCAGGTCAGAATCAACATGCCGCGAATCCACCACGGTGGCGGGGTGTCGCCCTTCGGCGCCTTGTACAGCGCGCGATTTTTGACGAAGGCGCGCAACGCCAGCAGCAACAGCGCAGCAAAGGCGAAGCCGATCAGCGGCGACAGCAGCAACGCGTAACCGACCTTGGTCGCCTGGGCCCAGTCCACGCCACTGGTGCCGTCGCGGCCATGCATCAGGGCGTTGGCCACGCCGACACCGATGATCGAGCCGATCAGGGTGTGCGACGAAGACGCCGGCAAACCCAACCACCAGGTGCCGAGGTTCCACAGGATCGCGGCGATCAACAGCGCGAAGATCATCGCGAAACCGGCGGAGGAACCGACTTGCAGAATCAGCTCCACCGGCAGCAGGGCGATGATGCCGAACGCCACCGCGCCGCTTGAAAGTAACACCCCCAGAAAGTTGAAGAACCCGGACCAGGCTACGGCGAAATTCGGCGGCAAGGAGTTGGTGTAAATCACCGTCGCCACGGCGTTGGCGGTGTCGTGAAAACCGTTGACGAACTCAAAGCCCAAGGCAATCAGCAGCGCGACGCCCAATAGCAGAAACGGCGTCCAGGTGGTGACCACCGTGCCGAGTTCGCTCATGTCGTGCATCAGGCTGTAAGCGGTGAATAACAGCCCGCTGCCCAGCACCGCAAAGAACATCACGATGGTGAGCAGGCCGGGTTTTTTATCGAGCTGCGGCTTGGCGCTGCTGGCGGGAGCCTGGGCAGCGCTGGTGAAGGAAGGCGTAGCCATGCCGGATAATCCTGAGCAGAGAAGGAGTATCGGTCATGATCGTTGCTAAATATTACAGAGAGGCTGCGCTGGGTCAGTGTTTGGTTTTTTTGTGGGGCAGGCAAACATCTGTGGCGAGGGGGCCGAAGTATTCAATAATCCTGGCGCTTGCGAAACGCCCAGCGTCCGGCAATCAGGGTAAACGTCGCGACCAGCGCCACCAGAATCCAGAACCCCTCCGGATCGCCGGAAAGCGGCACGCCGCCGACGTTCATGCCGAAGAAACCGGCGATGATGTTAATCGGCAGCGCCAGCACCGTGACCACGGTCAGGGTGAACAGCGTGCGGTTGCTCTGTTCGTTGAGGTTGGCGGCGATTTCTTCCTGCAACAGCTTGATCCGTTCACCGAGGGCCGTGAGGTCGTTGATGATCAGCGCAAACTCCTCGGTGGACTTGCGCAGCTCCTTGACGTCCTCTTTCTGCAACCATTGCGGCGGACGATTGAGCAGGCGCAGCAACGACCCGGGCTCCAGCGCCAGCAACCGTTGCAGGCGCACCAGCACCCGGCGGTTGGCGCCCAGCTCAGCCCGGTTGGTCGACAGGCGCGAAGACAGCAACTCATCCTCGATCTGATCGACGCTGAGGCTGGTCTTGCGCACGATCTGCGTCAGCACTTCGCCCTGATCGCGCAGCAAATGCACCAGCAATTCCAGCGGTGAGCGAAAGCATTCACCGGCCTTCACTGAAGAGCGCAGCTTGTCCACCGAGTGCAGCGGTTGCAGGCGTGCGCTGATGATCAGCCGACTGCGGGCGCAGACCCACAGCGTCGAGACATCCGAGGAGACCATGCTGCTGAGGTTGAACACCACGTCGTTGACCACCGCCAGCAACGCTGAATCGACATGCTCGATGCGCGTCGAGCGAGAACCTTCGTGCAGCGCCTCGAAAAATTCATCAGGCAATGCCAGATGGCTTTTCATCCAGCGCTCGCACGCGGCATGGGCCAGGTTCAGGTGCAGCCAGAGGAATTCATCACTGTCGTCTGGTTGTTGCAGGCAGTGCAGCGCCTTGGCCGAATCGATCTCTCGGCCACGCTCGCCGGGGCGAAAACTGAAACCGTAAAGCAGGCCGAACAGATCGGAATCTCGATGGCGTTGGTCAATGCTGTGATTCATGAGGTCTCGCTGTGAGGAGGCGCCTGTCGCAGGTTTCACAGGTTCACTTGAGCCCCATCATCGCAACGTATGTTGAAGGTTTTGTGACAATTTGGTGGCGCCGAAAATCCGCCTCCATGCCGATGGTCGGAAGCGCTCAAGAAAAGCTCTGGCACGCCGATGAGACAGATGTTGATCTTTCGATTCCAGTCGTTAATCAGCGTTGCTGACAGGGATGTCCGGACACCTTGCACGCCTATAAGTCGTGCTTCATCCCTGCCATGAGATATCCCTCGATGTTTTTGCAAAAGTCCCTCAGAGCACAAATTCTCGCCCTGTTGAGTGGCAGCCTGTTGGCGATGTTGCTGATCGCTTTGGCCTGCTTTCACTTTCTGTCCAATGGCGTTCAGAACTACGCGAACCTGATCGAAGGCCCGCTGCACACTTCACAACTGATCGATGAAGCCAACCTGCAATTCAAGGTGCAGGTTCAGGAATGGAAAAACGTCCTGCTGCGCGGCAAGCAACCTGCGGACCTTGATAAATACTGGAAGCAATTCGAGGACGGCCAGCGCAATGTGCAGGGCATCCTCGGTGAACTGGCCGGGCAGAAGGGCATCGAGCCGCAACTCAAGGCTCGCATCGAACGCCTGCGTGAAGAGCATCGTGCATTAGGTGCGGCCTATCAGAAGGGCCGGGATGCCTACGTGGCGGCCGGTGCTGATCCCGCGGCCGGCGACAACGCGGTCAAAGGCGTGGACCGTGCCGCCAGCGAACAGATGAATGAACTGGTCAGCGAACTGCGCAAGCAGAGCATCGAGCAATCGAAGCTGATCAGTGCCAGCGCCGATCAGACGGTGTGGTTGGGGCTTATAGTGATGCTGGTGTCGGGTCTGCTGATTGGCCTGTTGAGTCTGTGGCTGGTCAACCGCTACCTGGTGGAGCCGATCCGTAAACTGATCGATTACGTGGCACAACTCAGCCAGGGCCGCTTCGCCGAGCGCGTGGCCAGTACCCGTCAGGATGAGTTGGGCAACCTGGCCAAGGCCGCCAACACCCTGCGCGATTTCCTCGCCGAAACCTTCAGCCGCTTGCAGCGCAGCGCGTCGGACCTGGACAGCGCCAGCGGCGAGTTGAATTCCATCGCCAGCGTCATGACCAGTGGCACCAACGAGCAGTTCAACCGCACCGATCAGGTGGCCACGGCGATGAACGAAATGTCCGCCACCGCGCAAGAAGTCGCGCGTCACGCAGCCGACGCGGCACGTGCGGCCGATGACGCCGACCAGTCCGCCCAGCAGGGCGAAAAAGTCATGCAGGGGACTATTCACACCATCACCCAAATGCGCGGCGAAATCGCCAACACCGCCACGGTCATCCGTCGTCTGGAAGTCGACAGCGGGCGCATCGGTAAAGTGCTGGAAGTGATTCGCGGCATCGCCGAACAGACCAACCTGCTGGCGCTCAACGCCGCAATCGAAGCGGCCCGTGCCGGTGAAGCCGGGCGCGGCTTTGCGGTGGTCGCCGATGAAGTACGCAGCCTGGCCCAGCGCACGGCAGCGTCGATCATCGAGATCAATCAGATCATTCAAACCGTGCAAACCGGCGCAGTGGACGCGGCCCAGGCTATCGAAAGCGGTCAGTCGCGCAGCGAAGAAAGCGTCGAGCAAGTGACCCAGGCCGGCGCCATGCTCGAGCGCATCACCCATGCCGTGGAGGCCATTCGCGACATGAACCGCCAGATCGCCACCGCCGCTGAAGAGCAGACTTCAGTGGCCGAAGACATCTCGCGCAACCTCACCGAAATCACCAGCATCGCCAGCACCAACCTGGATAACGTGCAGCGCACCGAAGCGGCCAGCCACAATCTGCATGGCCTGTCGGGGCAGTTGAATGAAGTGACGGCGCGGTTGAGCGCCTAGTGAAATGGGCTGTGTATCGGTTCGGTTACCGAATCGGTACACAGTCGCTCTCAAGTTTATGCCGCGCCCGTCGATGACGGATTTACCCAAACTCCACATTGGATAAATCCCATGGTCAGCATCAGCTCCGTTTCGATCAATCAGACCCTATCGACCTCTTCAAGCAAAGTCGCGATCAACGACAGCACCGAAGACACCTCAGTCGCAGCGACGACTGAGGCGTCCAGCGATACCACCAAGGTTGCCGCTGGCGGTGCACCCGCGTCGAGCGACAGCAGTTCCAGCAGCAGCGAATCCGATACGGTGAAACAACTGCGCAAGCAGCTCGCCGAGCTGCAAAAGCAATTGCAGGAACAACAGCAACAACTGCAAGCCGCCCAGGCCAAGCAAGACAGCGCCGAAGCGAAAGCTGCGAACGTTGCGGCGGCTCAGTCGCAGGTTGCGGCTACTTCGGCTTCGTTGCAGACGGTGACGGCGGCGTTGTTGCAGGCATTGCAGGATGAGGGTGGCAGTACGTCGGGTTCGGTGGTCAGCACCACCGCTTAAGTCCGTGAGGGCAAGCTGAAGGTAAACGTCGTGCCCTGTTGCTCGGTCGATACCACCTCCAGTTTCCCGCCATGGGACTGCGCAATCTGACTGGCAATGTACAACCCCAACCCGAGGCCGGCCTGCGGTGTTGCGCTGGCTGGTTTCGAGTAGGGCTGGAACAGATGCGGCAGCGCATCTTCGGCAATCAGCCCCTGATTATTCACGCCCAACACAAAGTGTCCTTCCTTGACCTGCGCACTGACCTCGATCGGGCCGTTGGGATCTCCGTGGACAACGGCGTTCGCCACCAGATTGGATAGCAATTGCGCGACTCGTTCGCGATCGCAATGGATGTTGCTCAGGTCGCCAATCGACGACTGAATGACGCGTTTAGGGTGAATGCTCTGGATCTCGGAAATCACATGCCGCAACGCATCCGCCAGATCCGGGCACGGCTCAATATTCACCGGAATACCTCGACCCAGTGAACCTCGCGCGAAGTCCAGCACATCGTCCACCAGTTTGCTCGCACGCCGAGCGCTGGTGAGGATGTGCCGGGCCCGTTGTTCATTCGCCGGGTCAGAGACTTTGCGCAGGAGCATTTCGGCGCCGGCGCTGATGGCGAACAAGGGGTTGCGCAGGTCATGGCCGAGCACGGCGATGAACTGTTCGCGCAGTTCGGCGGTTTGGCGTTCCTTGATCAGCGCCGTTTCGGTCCGTTGCAGGTTTTCTTCGGCTTCGATCTGCAGCGCGAGCATCCGGGCGAACGACTCCATGGTGCTCTGGATCGTGCTGGATTTGAGCGGCGCCGGATTGGGATCAAGGGCGCAAATGGTGCCGAAAAAGCGCCCGTCAGTGCGCAATATCGGGACGGCAATGTAGCTTTCGAGTTGATAGGTCTGAGGCGTGTGGTGATCGCGATAGAGCGGATCTTCACTGGCCTTGTCGATCACCACCGAGTGGCGGCCCTGGCGGATTTCGTTGCACAGGGTGGAGACCAGATCCAGTTCATCGCCCACCTGTAAACCGAAATCCAGTCGATCGAGCACTGCGCAGGCAGTCCAGGCCTCTTCGGTAACACGGGCCACCGCTGCGAACCGCAAGCCGCTCAACTCGCTGATCACCTGAAGAATCGCCGGTACCGCGCTGATCCGGCTGATTGTGGCGATGTCTGCTGCCGCTGTTTGCCCCATATCCTTGGTTCTCTACTTCAACATGCCAAATGGTTTTGAGGGATTCTAGCGGGCTTGCGCGAATTGTCGCGGCTTCGTTCGTCGCTTCAGCGAACTGCCTGACGCCGAACGCAAAAAAGCCGCACGACCCGAAAGTCGTGCGGCTTTTTTTGCAGTTGAATCACGTGTCTTGTTTGTTGCTCAGAACCTTGCCGGTAGTGGCATCGAAGTCCACGTCCCACTCGGTGCCGTCAGCCATACGCAGTTCAACTTCATATTCGTAGCCGTTGAAGTGGTTATCCAGGTCGGTGTCGGTAATCGCGGCACCCGGGTGCAACTTCAAGGCAGCCTGGTTCAGTTCTTCCAGTGGTTTGATCTTGCCGCTCTTGACCAGCTCAGGGATCTGGTCGACGCGAACGTCAGCCTGGGCCAGGCCAGCGGTGAGGGTCAGGGCAGCAGCGGTGAACAGGGCAGTTAAGGTTTTCATGAAGTTCTTTCCTTGGATGAGCTGTTTAAGTGGGATCAGGTTAGCTCGTGCAACTTAATTCACCCTTAATGGCCTGTGGCGACCTCAACAGATAAGCAGGCCAGTCAGAAAGCAATCGCGGGCAAGCCACGCTCCCACAGGTTTTGCGCAGACCTTGTGGGAGCGTGGCTTGCCCGCGATGGGGGCGACGCGGTGTCGGGTCTGGTGCCTATCAATACCCGTTGTTCTGCAACAACTGCGCAACGCTCGCCGCTGCCGGACGCTTATAGAAATTCAGCAGTTCGCTGGCGCGGTTGGTGAAGATGCCATCGACACCGGCATCCGCCACTTTCTGGTAATCCACGGCATCGTCGATGGTGTAGACATGCACCAGCAGGCCCTGATCGTGGGTGTACTGGTTCATCCACGGTTTCACCAGGTCCGAGTAGCTCTGATCGCCACCCTTGGTCAGCGCGGCTGAAGGGCCGGTACCGATAGCGCCCTGGGCCTTGGCGTACTCGACCCATTGCTGGAATTCGGCTTTGTCTTTTGGTTCCTGCTTGGCGTAGTAGGTCGCCTTGTCCTTGTCACCGGACTCGGCGAACGTCACTTTTGATTTCGGCTCGATGCTGCCTTCGCCCACCCACAGCAGCAGGATTTTCGGTACTTGCGGCATTTCCTTCTCAAGCAATTCGAGGCTGCTCTTCTCGAAGGTTTGCAGCACTACTTTGCCTTTGCCCTGGCCGACCGCCAGATTGCTCTTCGCCAGTTTCGAGCCGGTAGGGCTCAGCCAGCCGCGGTCCTGCAATTTATCCTTGAGGTCACGCTCGATGCCGGGAAACTGCTTTGGCTCTTTGGTTTCGATGTACAGGCCCGGCTTATGCAGCGGGTTGCCCTGGGCGATGTCGATGATTTCATCGAGGGTCAGGATCTTCAGGCCTGCGTAAGACGGACGCGCGCGATCCGGGTAAGCGCTGTTGAACCAGCTGCCGGCATCCAGGGTTTTGAGTTCGGCGATAGTGAATTCGTTGGCCAGGCTGTCCTTGCGCTCAGGGAATTTGGTGGCGACGTCGGTGGTGCGTTGCAGGTTGTTGTCGTGCAGGGCGAACAACACGCCGTCCTTGCTGCGTTGCAGGTCCATTTCCAGGTAGTCGGCGCCCAGATCGCGAGCCAGTTTGTAGGCCGCAGCGGTGGATTCCGGTGCATCGAAAGACGCACCACGGTGGGCAATCACCGCCGGGTGCGGAATGCCCAGACGGGTCGCTAGTGCGGTGGGGCTTGGCTCGTTGGCGGCCTGTGCCTGGCCGAGTCCGAGCATCAGGCTCAGCAGCAGGGCGCTCTTGGTGAAGGTGACAGGCATGGTCGAAGTCCTTTTGCGATGGATTTTCAAAGACGTATCTTTTAACAACTGAGCGCCGCTTGCGCTATCGCAAGACCGACATAAACGTGTTTAAAGGAGTTTTTTTCAGCGCTTTTGTGCGGTTCTTTGCAGTACTCTTGGCCCCGGCAATTTCCCCGGCAGAGGGAAATCCGTTTGCTTGCCCTGCGTGTAAACCATCGATCACCGGTCCTTCGACCTTTTGTGAGGTTTATCATGCGCATCACTTCCCAGCTCATTTGCCAGGCCGCCGACCAACTCAAAGGCTTCGTCGGCCTCAATCGCAAGACCGGCCAATACATCGTTCGTTTCAGCGAAGACGCGTTCGGCATGGACGTGGCTGATGACGGCATCATCCCCACCAGTGAATTCGTCTGGGCACCCGGCCCCGAGCAGACCATGACGCTCAAGCGCGAGCTGATCCAGCTGCTGCTGGACCAGAACATCGACGACCGGATCAACATCACCGAACCGTTGCGGGTGTACATGAATCGGCGGGAAGTGCCGCAGATTACGGCGGTGAGGAGTTTGGTGCGGGGTTGAGGTTTTGTGGTGTTTGTTCTGGCCTCTTCGCGGGCAAGCCCGCTCCCACATTTGATCCCTGTTGGGCACAAATCTTGTGTGCGCAGGAGATCCCTGTGGGAGCGGGCTTGCCCGCGAAGACGGCCTCCAGAACACCGCATCATTTACTGTTTGAACGCATACGCCCGCTCAACCCTGCACACCCGCGTATGACACGCCGAATACCAGGTCGACCGCCCGCGCTCACGAATCGCGCTGTGCTCGGGATGGTGTTTCCAGGCCAGGATCGCCGCTTCGCTATCCCAGTAGGACACCGTTATCCCGAGCCCATCCGCACCCCGGGCCGATTCCACGCCAAGGAAGCCGGGTTGCTCCCGGGCCAGTTCCACCATGCGTTCGGCGGCCTGCTCGTAACCGTGATCGCCGTCGGTGCGCAGCGAGGTGAAAATCACGGCGTAGTAAGGCGTTGCCGATGTCTGGGCGATCATGATTTTTGCCTCGCACAAGCCTCGATCAACGCGCGGACCAATGGCGGCAGAATACCCTTGAGCGCGGCGCGTTCCGGTTGGAACAGCGTGGCGACGAAGAACGGATGATCTTTTAGCTCCACCGCCCGCAGATCCCCCGCAGAGTCGTGGCCAACCGCGTGCAACTGCTGTTTCAGTAGCTCCCGTTCAAACTCAGGATTCACGCCATAACGGCAGTGATATCCCTCGCGAATTTCAGCGATTTCGTACGCCTCGGCAATCAACGAGCCTTCAACCAAATGAATGCTGTCGACGGCCTCCACCAGCGAACAGGTCAGCGGCGTGAGTAATGCTCGCGTCGCATCGGGCGAGGTCTCGCCATGTTCGGCATCCTCCCAGCCCAGAATGTTACGGGCGAATTCGAGTACCGCGTGCTGAAAACCGCCGCAAGTGCCGAGGAAAGGTCGCTGCTGCTCGCGGGCAAAACGGATCGCCCGTAACGCGCCGTCCATGTCGCGATAAGGGCTGGCGGGCACGCACCAGAAACCATCGAAGTCATTCAGTGGCGTATCGGCGTTGATGGTATCGGTGGCCAACCATTGAAACTGTATGTCCGTGCCTGAGTGTTCGGCGGCCATGCCGAGGGCGATGGGAATGGCTTGGTGGGCGGTGACCTGAGGGTCGTGATCGCCGATCAGGGCGATGCGGATGGCGTTGGTTTCCATGAGTGATCTCGACGCTTGTTGATTCCTGGCACCCACTATAGATTGGCGTTCATGCAATCAATATTGGCGTTATCCCAAGTGATCAATGCACCGACGCACTATCGACTGGACTACCCGGACCTGTCCCTGATCCTCGCCCTGGTGCGCGGTGGCTCTCTGGCCCGAGCCTCGGCGTTGTTGAAAGTCGATGTCTCGACGGTGTTTCGCGCCGTCCGCCGACTGGAGGCCGCGTTGGGTCAGCAACTGTTCGAAAAAAGTCGCTCCGGTTACCTGCCGACCACGCTGGCGCAGACCCTGGCCGAGCAGGCTGAACGCGCCGAGCAAGCGCTGGAGGCGGCGCGCATTGGCGTGGAGCAGGGCGGTGAAGTCATCAGCGGCACCGTGCGCCTGACCTGCACCGATTCAGTCCTGCAAAGTTTATTGTTGCCGGCACTGGCGCGGTTCATGCCGTCTTACCCGGCGCTGACCATTGAACTCTGTACCTCCAACGACTTCGCCAACCTCAGCCGTCGCGACGCCGATATCGCCTTGCGGCTGACCCGCACGCCACCCGAGCATTTGGTTGGACGGCGGCTGGCGGATATTTCCTACCGGGTCTGTGCCAGTGCGGCCTATCTGCAATCGGTTGATTCCCACGACCTGGCTGCATTGACCTGGATAGCTCCGGACGACTTCCTGCCCGATCACCCCACCGTCGCCTGGCGACGTCAACAATTGCCTGGCGTGACACCGAGCTATCGCTGCAACAGCATGTTGTCGGTGACCGAGTTGGTACGGGCCGGGCTGGGTGTCGCGGCATTGCCGGACTTCCTCATCGGTGATGGACTGCAACCGTTGTCCGAGCCCTTGCACGGTTACGACACCGCACTGTGGTTGCTCACTCGCCCAGACTGCCGCGCATTGCGCTCGGTGGTGACGTTGTTCGATGAGTTGGGGCTGGCGCTGAAGTTGCCTTGAGTCGGATCACGCCTTCGGCGGCTCTTTGCCTACGAAGTGTTGATGCATTTCCGACGTCAGGTTTTCGATACGCTCGGTCAGGGTCTTGGTGATTTCGGTGAGCCGTGTGTTTTGCTCCAGCAGCTCCAACAGTTGCGCGGTGTGTCGTGCGGCCTGGGCCTGACGATCGCTGTTGGCCACGGCCAAGGCTTCACGATGTCGCGCATCGGCGTCCGACTGGGCCTTGTCCCGCGCCGCCTGACGCGTCTGGGCCAGCAGAATCAGCGGTGCGGCATAGGCCGCTTGCAAGCTGAACGCCAGGTTGAGCAGGATGAACGGGTACACATCGAAATCAGTCACGCCGGACAGGTTCAGGCATATCCAGACCACCACAATCAAGGTCTGGGCGCCGAGAAAAGTCGGCGTGCCGAAGAACCGCGCAAAGGCCTCGGCGCGCAGGGCAAAACGGTCGGTACCGAAAGTGGGTGCCAGGTGAGCGTGAGGGCGATGGAAGCGCAGGTGATCGACGGGGCCGGTGAGTTCGGTTTCGGTTTCGCGGGTCGGGGTGCTCATAGTGCTCTCTGCATGGCCGCTGGGACTCAGGCTCACTATAACCCCGGCGCCAGTTTCATTCTGAAACACATTTCGGTGTTTCTACTCAGAGCGATCGGTCAGCGATAAAGCCGCGGACATTGTCATTTTTTGCAGCTCGATTCAGAGCTCATAACAGGCCAGGAACATGTCTAGCGCCGACTCGACAACGGTGTGCTGCATCTCGGGTGACAAGCCTGGCTGGCCCATGGAGATCTGCGGCCAGAACGCAAAGGACTTGAGCAATCCCTGGACCTGTTGCGCGGCGAACTCGGGTGCGACCGGTTTCAACAGGCCATCAGCCTGGGCAGCGCGAATCCACACGGTCAGGCTTTCTTCGCGCTCGCCCATCCGGGTGACCATGTTTTGCGCGCGCTCAGGAGAATGGATGGTGGCGGCGATTGCCACTCGCGCCAGGTCGAGAAAATTGTCATCGGACAGCATCTGCAGTTTCGCCTGCAGCATCAGGCGCAACTGATCGCGCAGGGGCAAGTCAGGGCGATAGGCCGCTTCCTGTTCAGCCGTTACCCGCGCCCACAATTGATTGAGGATTTCGGCGAACAACTCTTCTTTGCTCGGGAAGTGGTTGTACACGGTGCGCTTCGACACGCCAGCGGTGGCGGCGATCTTGTCCATGCTGGTGATGTCGAAACCGTTGGCACGGAATTCGGCAATCGCCGCCTGGATGATGGCTTCGCGTTTACGGTCAGTGAGGCGCTGTGGAGCTGTCATAAATACGCTTAGGCAGGAAGAAGTGGGGAACTACACTTGGTAGTTTACTTGTGATCAGCTTTGATGCAACCTTGGAACTACACTGTGCAGTGTAATGTTTTGTTAATCCTGCCCAGTAAAAAATAGAATCTCCGGCTGAGCGTGCATGCGTTGGCCATTTATCGTCCCAAACGGAAGATCGTCAATTGTGCGGTTTTTCTGGAGTCATTCAGTCATGGCCACTTCAACTTCTCCAGCGGATAACGCCTCAACGCCTGAAGCTTCACGACAGGCTCAAGGGCAGTACCGAAACCATATGCCGGTGCAGCGCCAAGGCGTTCGCAAAACCTTGCGCATTCTGTGGAACTTCATTTTCCACAAACCACGCGACACCCGGCCGTCCGCCTCCGTCCCGGTGCAAACCCTGACCCAGGCTGCGTTGATCGCTGCGCCCAACCACAGCGTCTATCGCCTTGGTCATTCCACCGTATTGCTGAAGCTTCGGGACAAATTCTGGATCACCGACCCGGTTTTCGCCGAACGCGCCTCACCGGTGCAGTGGGCCGGCCCCAAGCGTTTCCACCAGCCACCGATCAGTCTCGAAGACCTGCCGCCGATTGAAGCGGTGATCCTCTCCCACGATCACTACGACCACCTCGATTATCAGGCCGTCCTCAAACTGGCGGACAAAACCCGATACTTCCTCACACCGATGGGTGTGGGCGACACCCTGATCAAATGGGGAATCGATGCCAGCAAAGTACGCCAACTGGATTGGTGGCAGAGCACCGAGGTCGATGGCTTTCAATTCGTCGCCACACCTTCGCAGCACTTTTCCGGTCGTGGCCTGTTCGACGCCAACAGCACCCTTTGGGCATCGTGGGTGATGATCGACGGCGACACGCGGATCTTCTTCAGTGGCGACAGCGGCTACTTCGACGGCTTCAAACGCATCGGCGAACAGTACGGCCCATTCGACCTCACGCTCATGGAAACCGGCGCTTACAACGTCGAGTGGCCGCACGTTCACATGCAGCCCGAGCAAACCCTGCAAGCGCACATAGACCTTAAAGGGCGCTGGTTGCTGCCAATCCACAACGGCACCTTCGACCTGTCGATGCACGCCTGGTACGAACCTTTCGACCGTATTTTGGCGTTGGCCTGGGAGCGGAGCGTGTCGATTACCACACCGCAGATGGGCGAGGCGTTCAATGTGATGTATCCGCAGCGTGGTCATACCTGGTGGCTGGATCTGGAAGGTGTAAGCGATCCGATGGCGCCTCAGAACGCTTGATCTTGATGTTGTGCGGCCGGGCTGCTCGCTATAGGAGCGGCCCTATGCGGCTCAGTTATGCCGTAATGCGATCTGTAGCAGCTGGCGAAGCCTGCGTTCGGCTGCGCAGCAGTCGTAAAATCAGAGATTGCGGTACGTCAGACAGACCGCGTCAGCCGGATTCACGACTGCTGCGCAGCCGAACGCAGGCTTCGCCAGCTGCTACAAAGAGGATGTCGGTGGTATTAGGTGCGGCCCGGGTTTTTGACCCATCTATCTGCGTTCATCCAGCAGCAGGTTTGGATATTCCGAGATCTTTGCCACGGTCAAATCGCGAAATTTTCCACTCAGTATTTCGTCCAGTTCTTCCTGAGACAGTCCGAGCCTTTGCGCAGCCTCGGTCTGACTCAGCCGACCGGTTTCGAGGAGCATGCCGATCTTCATGACGTGTTCGGCTTTGGCCCGCATCTCACTCGCCTCGGGATAGCCCAGCGCCTCATAAACGCAGCTGTTGCTTCCATCGATTTCATTCATCTGCTGACACCTCACTCAACCATCGCATAATCCGCCCGCCCCACCGGATCCGGTGTCGACCCTCTCACGTTCATCCCTCTGCCCGGTGCAAACCCCGGGAAGAACACCAGACCTTGCGACTCAAACCGATACGCCAACGCCAGCCGGGTGACATCCAGCACATCGCGTTCCGCCTCGAAACGCTGAATGGCGTCAACGGAAACCCCGGACTCCTCGGATAACTCTTCAACACTCCAGCCCAGCATCGCTCGGGCCTGGGCACAGTGGGCAGGGGTGAACTGGAAAAGGGCGATACGTTCCAGGGTGATTTTCATCGCAAGAGTGGCCATGGTGTTCTCCGGGCTCGAGAGTGCTGACTCAAAATGTACTGTGTTTTTGTACAGTTGTTTTGATCCCGGATCAAACTCATTTTTTTGATTGATTACACTTTTCAGTCAGGCAGGAGCTTGGGAGCGACTACGCTGTTTCTATGCGGGATCCCGATAGCTCAGGGCTTTCAGCTCCCGTAGCAGCAATGATTGAACGTCAGCTTTCTGATTTTCAATACAGGGAAAGGTGGCGTTTATGACGCAGTGCGTCACAGCGTTATGCAGGGAAGGGAATCATGAAAAGACTACGTCTGCTATGTGCCCTGATCGGTTTTACAAGTCTGCCCGTCGCGGCTGATATGGCATTGTTGAGCAAAGATGCCTTCGTCACCAACCTGATAAATCAGATGACCCTGGAGGAAAAAATCGGCCAACTGCGGCTGATCGCTATTGATGAAAAGATGACGCCCGAAAAAATACGCGAAGAGATCGCCGCCGGGCGAATCGGTGCTACCTACGGCTCTGTAAGCCGCTACGTAAACCGACCCATGCAGGACGCGGCTCAACAAAGTCGCCTGAAAATACCGATGTTTTTTGGCTGGGACGTGATACACGGCCATCGAACCATTTTCCCCATTGGCCTGGCATTGGCCTCCAGCTGGGATATTGGCGCTATCGAGTTAAGCGGTCGCATAGCGGCAAAAGAAGCCAGTGCGGACGGTATCGATATGACCTTCGCCCCGATGATAGATATCGCCAGGGATCCTCGTTGGGGACGCACCTCCGAAGGCTTTGGCGAAGACACCTACCTGGTTTCGCGCATTGCCAAAGCGATGGTTCAGGCCTACCAGGGCACAAGCCCGAATGCACCCGACAGCATCATGGCCAGCGCCAAACACTTTGCGTTGTATGGGGCTGTAGAGGGTGGGCGCGACTACAACAGCGTCGACATGGGCCTGGCCAGAATGCACCAGGATTACCTGCCACCTTATCGTTCGGCAATTGAGGGTGGCGCGGGGGCGATGATGGTGGCGCTTAACTCGATAAATGGCGTGCCAGCCGCTTCCAATGCCTGGTTGATGCAAGACCTGTTGCGCAAAGCATGGGGCTTCAAGGGACTGGTCATCAGCGACCATAACGGGATAAACGATCTGGTTCAGCATGGTGTGGCGAAGAATCACCGCGAAGCGGCCAGGCTCGCGATCAGGGCTGGCGTTGATATGAGCATGAACGATTTCTCCTATGGGCCGGAGCTATCGGGGCTGCTTGAGTCAGGCGCTATTTCCCAGAGCAATATTGATAACGCGGTGCGGGAAGTGCTGGGGGCCAAGTACGACATGGGGCTGTTCGAAGACCCTTACCGGCGCATCGGCATTGCCAGTGAAGACCCCGCTGATAACAACGCCGAATACCGTCTGCACAGAACGCAGGCCCGTGAGGTCGCGCGCAAGACGTTGGTGCTGCTGAAGAATGAAAATTCGCTCTTGCCGTTAAAAAAAGAGGGCGTGATCGCGCTCATAGGCCCATTGGCAAAAAGTACCGTCGACATCATGGGCAGTTGGTCCGCAAGCGGCGTGCCCGCGCAATCGGTGACGATCTACGACGGGCTGAAAAACGCGATGAACCAGGGCTCGCTGATCTATGCCCGAGGCGCCAATCTCGAGGAGGATCAGGAGGTCGTTAAATACCTGGAGTACCAGGGAGTGTCCGAAATCGCGAACGACCCTCGTCCGGCAGCTGAAATGATTGACGAAGCGGTGAAGGCTGCACAGCAAGCCGATGTTGTGATTGCGGTGGTGGGCGAGCCCCGCAGTATGTCTCATGAAGCGGCCAGTCGAACCAGCCTTGATCTGCCTGGGCGCCAGAGTGAATTGATCACCGCGCTTAAAGCCACCGGCAAGCCGCTGGTACTGGTATTGATGAATGGCCGACCACTGTCCATCGGCAAGGAGCAGAAACAGGCCGATGCGATTCTGGAAACCTGGTACAGCGGCTCCGAGGGAGGCAACGCCGTTGCCGATGTGTTGTTCGGGGACTACAACCCGTCTGGCAAATTACCCATCACCTTTCCGCGCTCCGTGGGGCAGATCCCGAATTACTACAGTCACTTGAACACCGGTCGCCCCTACATAGCGGGTGCGCTTCGCAACTACACGTCTCAATATTTCGATCAATCCCACGGTCCGCTTTATCCCTTCGGCTATGGGCTGAGTTATACCGATTTCAGCCTGACCGACATGGCCCTGTCTTCGACCACGCTGAGCAAGACCGACAATCTCGTCGCCAGCATCATGGTGAAGAACATCGGCCAGCGCGACGGCGAAACGGTGGTTCAGCTGTATATCCGCGATGTCGTTGGCTCCGTCAGCCGTCCGGTCAAAGAACTGAAGAACTTTCAAAAAATCATGCTCAAGGCCGGAGAGGAGAAAGCGGTCCATTTCAGCATCAATGAGAACGACTTGAAGTTCTTCAACAGCCAGTTGGAATACGCCGCCGAACCAGGCGAATTCCGGGTGCAAATCGGTCTGGATTCCCAGGATGTGAAGGAGCAGAGTTTTGAGTTGCTGTCAGAACAAGGCAGTGGTTAAGACCGATCAGTAAAGAAATGAAGTGCCTAGCGCAGAGCCTGTGGGAGCGTGGCTTGCCCGCGAAGAACGATGACGCGTAATACCTGAAAAACCGCGGTGCATTCTTCGCGGGCAAGCCACGCTCCCACAGGTGCTGCGCTTGCCGCGAGCTCTCTATTTCGCACCCTCCAACCAAACGGACGGGGCTTGCCCCAGCACACGACGAAACATCGTCGAAAACGCCGCCGGGCTGTCATAACCAAAATCCAGCGCAATCCGCGTCACCGGCGTGCCCACCGCCAGCCGCGCCAAGGCCAGCACCACACAGGCCCGCTGCCGCCATTGGCTGAAACTCAGCCCGGTCTGCTGGCGGAACAGGCGATTGAAAGTACGCAGGCTGATATGCAACTGATCGGCCCATTGCTGCGGCGATTGATGAGCGTTCGGATTCTGGAGAAACATCTGACACAACCCAAGCAGCCGCGAATCCATAGGCAACGGAATGTGTAATGGCAAGTGAGCGCTACGGGCCAGTTCATGCAGCAGCAAGTCGATCAGCGCACCATCGCGCCCGGCCTCGTCGTACTCCTGCGCAACCTCCACCGCCTCCATCAGCAAATGCCGCATCAACGGCGAAACACTGATCACCTGGCAGCGGTTGCCCAAATCAACCGCCCCCGGTTCGATGTACAAACTGCGCGTGCTCACCCCCAGCATCAACACTTCATGCGCCACCCCCGGCGGAATCCACACCGCCCGCTGCGGCGGCACCACCCAATTGCCGTCGTGCGTACTCACCTGCATCACCCCGGTGGCACCGTACAACAACTGCGCCCGCCGGTGGGTATGGCGCGGCAACAGACGCCCGTCGGGGTAATCCGTGCCGATGGCCACCACTGGCCGTGGCGTAGCGTCCAGCAGATCAATCGAAACATTGCGCATCGAGCAGCATCCAGCGGTTGGCGTAAACGCAAACATTATTGGCTGACTTGCTGAAGCAGGCCAAGCCCCATCGCTCTATCGTCGGCCACTCTCAACCAACGGACGATGCGCGATGTTCTTCTACCTCTTGCTTGCACTCTTCGGCTGCATGACCGGCGTCACCGCCGTGCTGTTCGGCTTCGGCGGCGGATTCGTCGTCGTGCCCCTGCTGTACCGCATGCTCACGGCCAGCCACGGCGCCGACGATCCCGTCAGCCAATCGGCGATGCACATCGCCGTGGCCACCTCGACCTGCGTGATGATCGTCAACGCCCTGATCGCCACCGCAAAACATCACCGCGCCGGTAATCTCATTCGCCGTTACGTGTGGCCGTTGGGCGGGTTCATCGGCCTGGGCGCGATCGTCGGAGCCGTTGCTGCGACGTGGGCGAGTGGCGAGCTGATCCGTTTTGCCTTCATCGCCTACCTCGGCGTGACGATTCTGGACTGCCTGTTCCGACGCGGTTTTCTCACACAGCCTGACGCCGTAATCCCACGGCGATTGGGCAGGGCAGAAGTGTCTGGTGGCGGTGTAGGCATCGGCACCATCGCCACGTTTCTCGGCGTGGGCGGCAGCGTCATGACCGTGCCGTTGCTGCGGCGTTGTGGGCTGAGCATGTCTCAGGCGACGTCGATGGCCAATCCGTTGAGTCTGCCGGTTGCGGTGGCCGGGACGCTGACTTACATGGCGATGGCGGGGTTTGCCGAGTTTGATCTGGGGCCGTGGTTTGTCGGTTATGTGGATGTGCTGGCGTTTGCGGTGCTGACGCTTGGGTCGCTGGTGGGGATTCGGCTGGCCACGCCGTGGATCGGGCGGATACCGGATCGGGTGCATGCGCGGGTTTATATTGGTTTGCTGGTTTTGGTGATGCTGAGTATGTGCGCCAAGTGAGCTTGGAATCAGTCGGCTTATTCGCAAGAATAGGACTTAGCACTGTTCAAGATTTCACGCAGGAGAATGTCATGCCGATCCTCGAAAGCGACTGGAAGAAATTCAAGGAACTGCGCAAGATCGCGCTCGATCGATTTTGCCAAGGTGTTCTTGCCGATGCCAAAACGATTGCCCAACACGGGGCGCTGTCAGCTCACGCTCGATACGGAATGCTCTATGGATTGATCCAGGATCGGAACAAGGACATGGCCCAGGCCTTTGACCATAACAGTCAATCCCGTTCCAGTGCGCTCAGAGGCTTGTGGTTGATGGTCATGCATGACTTGCTGACCGAAGCAGAGTTATCAGTTCTCAGCGAAGATGCGCTGGACTACATCTCGGAGGTTGTTCGCCAACCCTATGAGCTTGAATGGGTTGACGAGATTGTGAGGCAGGATTGATCACTTATCAGCCAACCCCGGCGCTTCACGAATAATGAAGTGATCCAGGTTCTCAATATTGGCACTGAACACCCCGAACGTTTGTTCGGGGTTTTTCTTGCTCGGCACCTGCTTCAACTCCGGCGTCACCCCATAAAAGAAACAATACAACTGCGCGTCACTGTCGACGGCATGCTTGATCTCTTCCAGAAACGCTTTGCGCTTGCGGTAGTTGTCGATCAGCTTCTTGCTCAGATAAACATTCACCGAGTAAGGCTTCTTCTTCGCCTCGTCCGGTTGCTTGAACCAGACTTTCTGTTCGAAATCGATGCGAAAGCTCTGCGTGTAATCCTTGATCTCCTTGATCTTGCCCCAGTAAATCAGCCCCTTGTTGTCCTGCAGATATTCGATCTTCTTGAAGAACGACCCATAAGGCGCGGTGTGCTCGCCAATCTTCAGCGGCATGCGCTTGAGCAGCTCCTTGTCCTCGAAGTTCGACACAAAACACTCCACCGGGTGGGCGAAGACACTGGTCTTGTCCGGCGCCGACTCCCGGCTCGGATGCTCGACGTTACTGGCCGCTGAAGGCTCTCGCGGCTCATCGCGCATAACATCCGCCGCCACCGCCGTGCTGGACGGCTTACGCACATACTCACGCCGAGTCAGCAACAACTCCGACGGAAAATGCTCCTCCCGACTGTCATCCGATTCCGCACCGTCCGCGTCCAGACCCGACGCCGGCGTCTTCAGACTGACATAAGGACAACCCTCGACATGCCGCGTGCTGGGTATGTTCTTGAAGTGCGGCGTGCGCACGTAATTCACATTCTTGGCGTTGAACGTCCCCAACACGTTGGCCGCATCAAACGCCGAACGGCACGCATCGTTGGGGCACTGGAAATGCTCCTTGGCGGAATCGAACTCCATCGTCTCGTCGAAATTCAAATCGCGCACGTCATAGATCGACAGCTTGTCGTCGAGGCTGAGGCAGTAGGCGAGGTCGAATTTCATGGTGGGCTAGGGTCCGTGAGAGGTGGGAACGTATTAATAGCGGGTAGTGAGTTATGGCGCACGCCCTATTGAGCATTAGCGCTTAGAAATAATGGCTCTTCGCCCTGTTACGTATTGAAACCCTTTGGTACTTTGGCGGTGGTAGGAATTTTCCTACAGCAATTGTCGATAAAGGGCAGCACTTGTGGCGATCAAATCGGTTTCGAAGGAACGAATAGACAAAGCAATGCTGGAGTTTGATCGTAAATTTCGGAGTAAGCGCGAGTGGCAGGGCTGGGAAAATAACTTAGCTCACCGTTACGCCGTTCACGCGGGCGGTGAGCTGTATCCCGCGAAGAAAATCGTCTCTCTGGCTACCGGCATTGCCGTAGGCGAATTCTCCGGTGGGCACCCGACCAACAGTTACCTAGAGAAGCGAGGCTTCACTATTGTGGAGTTACCGCGTGGGGACGGCGAGCCGGTGTTGCAGTTCACGCCGGGGGCTGTTTACGACCGAAAAACTGAGATCAATGGACCGTTCGGTGGAAGCCTGCAAAGCGGCATTGCAGCGTCCGCTACCTACCCTGTAATTTTTTTGTTTACGGGCGATAGCGGTGAGCAATACGGGTATGCCGACCATTGGGAAGACGGCGCCTACTTTTATACCGGTGAAGGACAACGCGGGCCGATGACTTTGATCAGAGGCAACCGAGCCATTGCTGAGCATGCCGAGGATGGCCGAGCGTTGCACTTGTTTAAGTCCCTTGGCAAAGGTAATGGCTACGCTTACGAGGGCGAGTTTTCGTGCGCCGACATGTTTAACCGGACCCAGCCGGATGTGACTGGCCAGGCGCGGACGGCGATTGTTTTTCGGTTAGTACCTGTGGGTATTCCTAGTGGAATGATTGAGACTGAAGAAGATGAGGATAAGGCTGACCTTCCCGACTCTCTGGCTGCTGCACGGTTGGCTGCGCTGGCTGCATGTAAGCCAGGCAGTGATGAGTTAGGGCAATCCGCTCCACGTAAGCTCTATCAGCGCAGCCGAAAGGTTGCGTACTATGTACTGATGCGCGCTCAGGGGGAATGCGAGAGCTGTGAGATGCCGGCTCCTTTTATGAAAAAGGATGGCACGCCCTACCTAGAGCCCCATCATGTAAACCGGCTCTCAGATGGTGGGTTAGATCATCCACGCTATGTGGGGGCTGTATGCCCAAGTTGCCATCGGGAAATTCATTCTGGAGTGCACGGGTCGTTGGTGAATGAAAGGCTGAAGAAGCGGTTGGAAGTCATTGAACGCTGATTGAGCGATGCGCCAAGGCAATTGACCCTAATCTGAAGAGCGCTCCAGTCGCTTTCTTTCTTCTTTACGCTCATAACAACTCCGAGGGTTGAAAACCCTCGGAGGATACTGAGCGGACTGTCTGCGAAAATTCCTACGGCGAACTGCGATGCTTCTTTCTGTCGATCCTACAAGGTCTAACCGACCGAATGCTTCGAAGAGTGAAACGCCTCCAAGACCTTACGCCACAAAGGCTTAACTGCTGGAACGCGCCTTCGCGTTCTATTCAGCAATAGATAAGGCATGTCCCGCAGCCTTATCCAACCTTCATCCTGCCAATGCAACAGACTCAACGACATCTCCGGCCAATCCAACAAACTCAACATCGGCCGATCCGCATTCTTTGACGGCCCCGCATCGCGTAAGGCTGGCACCACTTGATGAGTCAGCCACTCGCGCAATAACCGATTCCCCGGCGCGTAGTGATAGACCAGCAACGCATACACGCCTGACTCGCTGAGCATCAGCCGCTTTTCCGGTTGTCCGTGGTAGTCGATCAGCAACGTGTGCCGCTGATCTTCATCCAGTTTGCTGACTACGCGATCGCTCAGATGGAAACCCATCAAACGCCCCAGATCTCGGGCGCAGAACCATGGCTGGTTTTCTAGGAGGAGGGCGTGAAGGTCGAGGTTTTGGCGAGTGAAGATGGTGGGGGTGTATGGATCAGACATGGCAAGCCTCCAGGGATGGAAGCGCATAGAAAATGAAGCAGCTAACGCGGATTTCCTTCGGAGAGAAGGAGAGATTTTTAGGCATATCCTTTACCTCTGTGTGATGTCAGCTTTCTTAGGGCTGGGTGCCGGGAGTTAAGAAACCCCACACAGAGGGCCGGACATATTCCCCTTTCGGGTCTTGTATTCGTCCACTCCCGGCATAACAGAGTTTTTTTGATGCCCACGGGGAAACCGTAGGCACAAAAAAGCCGCTTCTGTCGGGTGCGGTCAGTCCGCTGTGTGAGGTGTTTCTTAGGCACCGGCTTGAGAGGGTATGGTTTGAACGGGAGATGGTCAAGGCAGACTTCTTTGATTATTGTGTTTCTAAATCGAGCTTGGTGCGAGGCTCTCTGCTAGCATGACTTCTGAATGCTAGCGTTAGCAGTAGAAAAGTAGGTAGTAGATATAGCAATGAGAAATTACCGGGAATTGAGTAGGATTTTTTCCACTAATTGTGTGGAAGGTCTTGCGGGCGGAAACGTTGAGCATGTTCTTGATGTTTCGCGTTCTTATATGGATTCCTTGCCTCGGATTTTTACTCCTGCCGATGTTTATGAGGTCTGTTACAAAGATCTCAGCAGGAACTATAGATTTGAGTATTTTTTTAAGAATGTCGTTGCGAATAAAATTGTTCTTGGGCGGCATAAGCTTTCAACCGCCACTCTAATATCTGAGTTTAGAGTGGGGAATAATAAAGCTGATTGTGTGGTTTTGAATGGTAATAGCACCTGTTATGAGATAAAAACCGATCTTGATAATTTTTCAAGATTGAATGATCAATTGAATGCATATGAGAAGATATTTGATAAGACGTTTGTGGTAGTGGCAGAAACTCATAGAGAGTATGCACTAAAAAATATCAATGATAGCGTTGGATTGATTGTTCTTACTGGCAGAGACACTTTGTCAGAGGTCCGGAGTGCGAGGATTGTTAGGAGTAAGATAGACCCAAAAGTTTTAATTCGCTCCTTACGCCAACCTGAATATTTTTCAATGGCTTGTCAGATTGAAGAGGCACCGCGAGGGCTTTCAAATACTGAAGTTTTCAGTTGGTGTGAGTCGGTTTTTTTGAAAGCCGATGCGGATTTGTTGCGATCAATTTTTTGTAAAACTCTAAAGGATACACGACGATCAAGTCGGGAGTTTTCGCTTGCGTTACCACGAACGTTGCTAATGGCCAGCCTTAGCGTAAAACTTTCAAACGTTAAGAAAAATAATCTAATGAGGGTGCTTAACTCTCCACTTTAAAGGGATGTTTGATGTATTTTCCTATACTAAAGGGTAAGCAAAATGAATTGATAGCGTTGCGTGAGCTGTCAGAGATCATCGATGCTCAATATATAAAGCCAGTCGTTGAGCCTGTAAGGGAAAATATATCTCCCTTAAAAAGAACTATAAGGCAGCTGGCGGATAATGGGATAATACCACTTGTGGTAATAAATCCGTCTCTAGGTGATTATGCCGGTGGCGAGGACTTAATAAGTCAATTTTTACAGGAGGAGGAAGGGGCTTATTTACCTTGTGTCAAGATCAAGAGTCCTCAGGATTCTGCCGCGATAGGGCTTTTTCAATCCTTTCGTGGTCGGGCGGCAGCCTATATTGAAAGTAGCGTCGATAGAGCAATGGTAGATGTAATCAATGAGTCGGTGTACACGCTGGTAAATCCAGTTAGAGTCAGTTCGGCGGCGTTTGCACAGCTCAGAAATAAAGTTGTGTATGGAGATTTCTTTAAAAAGGAAGTTAAGAACTCTGATTATGCTGAAGACTCTTTGTTTTCAGGGCTGCACACCGAGTACCGAGAGTTTGATAATGTTGTCGGGTTTGGTGATTTCACTATCTTAAGTGAGGACTACTCTGAGTCAGGCGGGCCTGCATATGTAGTGGCTGTGCATCTGTCATACATAAATCGAGAAGAATACGACGCTATGCATGTTCGGCATTTTTCTTCTTATGATGACCGTACCCCTACAAACCCAGGCGGCAAGTTTATGGATGCTCTGAATAAGCTTGTTCAATATGTTACTGTCAATCCTAATAAGTTTACTCGGACAACCGGTCTGGGTGAGTTTTTTGCTCTTCATGCTTCAAGGCACTATCCTGGCCTTGGGCATGTGAAAAAAATCTCGATAAAACATCATATTGAAACAACGTGTCACTACATTCAGGAGCATTGAAATGGCTAAGTGCTGTATTCATTGCTTTACTGATTCGGTTTTGATTGAGGCGGCATCAAAAGGGGTTGTTGGAAACTGTTCATACTGTGGTGCGACTAGGGTCCCTACAATTAGCTCTGATACATTGTTTTCTACGGTTGAGCTAATATTGTACAGTCTAGAGGTGTCGGCTGTAGGTGAGGATTTAGTTACGCTGCTGCATAAGCAGTTTGGTTTGCTTAGTCCTGCGGTAGTAAGGGATGCTGGAAGGTTGGCGCGTGAGATATTTGGTGATGATATTGCAGGTTTAAAGTATGCCTTTAAGTTTGATGTGTCCTTATATTCTAGCCAGTGGTTGAGTTTCAAGGAAGAGTTAAAGCATAAGAATAGATTTTTTCCGCGTAGCGCATTGATTTCTCAAGTTCTGAGTCCTTCTGCAAGTAACTCAAGTTTTGAAGTTTTTTTGGCGCTTTTGGAACAGCTGAAGGCACCTTTTGATGGTGGCGGAGTGTTGTTCAGGGCTCGAATATCTGAAAGTCCTTTAACCGCTGCGCAGATGGGGACACCACCTCCGATGATAGCTTCTGGAGGACGTGCTAACCCGATAGGAATACCGTACTTATATCTTGCGGAGAATGTAGAGACTTGCGTTGCTGAGGTTAGACCGAATAATGCAAGTGCAATTTATGTGTCGGAATTTGTGGCGATTAGCGATTTGAATTTGCTAAGTTTGACTGATCCTAGGTGTGACTCTTCAGTGCTGAAGTTCGAAGAGCAGCAAATGCAAGATGTTCTTTGCTTTCTAGATCTGCTAGAGCGCTTTTCACTTGAGCTGTCTAAGCCAGTTTTACCTGACAAATCTCATATTGAATATATACCTACGCAGTATATGTGTGAGTTTGTCAAGTCGGTAGCTAATTATGATGGGATTGTTTTTAATAGCTCTTTTGGGCAAGGTCGGAATTACGTTATATTTAATAGTGAGGTGTTTCTGGCTAGAGAGCCATATCGTGGTCAAGTAGTGAGGACTCGACATGAGTTTTTGGTTGATCCGGTTTGATAGCTAAATTTTGAGTTGTGATGATTTTTTTGCTTAGCGATAAATGCGTTTTTTTGTTGTTTTATGGTCCCGCATATAAGCTATTTCCTATCCCATTTAATGGGAATAAAAAGCCCCGAACAAGTTCGGGGCTTTTCCGTATGGGAAGTTGTAGTCAACGATTAAATCAATCCCAGCTCAAAGCCCCACCAGTCTGATACTCAATAACTCTCGTCTCAAAGAAATTCTTCTCTTTCTTCAAGTCCATAATCTCGCTCATCCAAGGGAACGGGTTAGTCGTCCCTGGATACTCTTCCTTCAAACCAATCTGGCTCAAACGACGGTTAGCGATGAACTTCAGGTAATCCTCCATCATCGCCGCATTCATGCCCAACACCCCACGAGGCATGGTGTCACGAGCGTATTCGATCTCCAGCTGAGTGCCCTGCAGAATCATCTGCGAAGCTTCTTCCTTCATTTCAGCATCCCACAAGTGCGGGTTTTCGATTTTGATCTGGTTGATCACGTCGATGCCGAAGTTCAGGTGCATGGATTCGTCGCGCAGGATGTACTGGAACTGCTCGGCGACGCCGGTCATTTTGTTGCGGCGGCCCATGGAGAGGATTTGGGTGAAGCCGCAGTAGAAGAAGATGCCTTCCAGAACGCAGTAGTAGGCGATCAGGTTGCGCAGCAATTCTTTGTCGGTTTCGACGGTGCCGGTTTCGAACTTCGGATCGGAGATCGAACGGGTGTATTTCAGGCCCCAGGTGGCTTTTTTCGCGACCGATGGGATCTCGTGGTACATGTTGAAGATCTCGCCTTCATCCATGGCCAACGATTCGATGCAGTACTGGTAGGCGTGGGTGTGGATCGCCTCTTCGAAGGCCTGGCGCAGGATGTACTGGCGGCATTCCGGGTTGGTGATCAGGCGGTACACGGCCAGGACCAGGTTGTTGGCAACCAGGGAGTCGGCGGTGGAGAAGAAGCCGAGGTTGCGCATCACGATGCGGCGCTCGTCGTCGGTCAGGCCTTCCGGGTCTTTCCAGAGGGCGATGTCGGCGGTCATGTTGACTTCTTGCGGCATCCAGTGGTTTGCGCAACCGTCCAGATACTTCTGCCAGGCCCAGTCGTACTTGAACGGTACGAGTTGGTTGAGGTCGGCGCGGCAGTTGATCATGCGCTTTTCGTCGACAGCAACGCGGGCGGAGGCGCCTTCGAGTTCGGCGAGGCCTTCGGCGACGTCGAGGGTGTCCAGGGCAGCTTTGGCACGGGCGATTGCGGCAGAGTCGGTCGCGGTAACAGCGCGAGCTTCTTGAGCGGCGACACCACCAGCGGTGTCGAGGCGGTCCATGTTGGCTTCAGTTGCGTGGCCGGCGTTGGCGCCTTTTACCACGGTCTCGCCGCTGTCTTCTTTGTCGAATTCGTCCCAGCTCAGCATGACGTGTCGTCTCCTGCGTGAGGGCCAGATTGCCCGTGTGAAAACTGATAGGTTGGTTTTTCACACAGCCGTTTCTGGCCGCGTTGGATCTAAAGGAAATCGTTTGTTGCAGCGGTACAACGCAGGCAACAAACAGAATTTTGTACGGGTGTTCCGAAGCCGCTGATGGGCGCAGAAAACGTGAGTCGCTTCTGCGTGGGCTTCAGACTGGCTTTTCACCCCTGTAAGGGAATATTGCAGGCCCGTTTAAGTCCGCATTATAAGGAAATTTTCGGCCCCGTGGTGCGGCGAAATGGCACCCGGCGTGGTCGGCGAGGGACGTTTTCAGGTTGGAGCGAGGGTTTACAGGGCTTTGGCGCAGGAAGTTTTTTTTTCGTCTGTTTTGGCTGGTTTTTGACGGTGAGAGCAAGGTGTTCGCGTGGCTATGGTCTGGTGTTGTGTTGCAAGCCAGGTGGGGCGGGGCTTTCAGGGG